>CAIKXV010000286.1 GCA_903831455.1 uncultured Pseudomonadota bacterium
CCGCCTTCACAGGCCGTCCTCCCTCGGTCAACCCGAACTGTACCGCAGGCGCCTGCGCACGCACGCCCGGCGAGCGCGCGCAGGCCGGCGGGCCATGGCAGGTCCCGAAGGGTGCCCGGCCGACCGGCGCTGTGAGATGCTGTTCGCTTTCGCCCCGCGCTCCTGCCGCCCCCGCGAGCCCCGCATGCGCATCGACGACGCCCATGTCCTGGGCCACAGCCCTGCCGGATTCCACCGGATCGCCTACACGCTGCACGGCGATCCGCGCAGCGAGCACGTGGTGGTGTGCGTGCATGGGCTGACCCGCAACGGACGCGACTTCGATCGTCTGGCGGCCGCGCTGGCCGTCCGCGGCGCCTGCGTGGTCTGTCCCGACATGCCGGGGCGCGGACACAGCGACTGGCACGCCGACGCGGCGCTCTACAGTTATCCGCAGTACCTGGCCGACCTCGCGGTCCTGCTCGCCAGGGTCACCGCCCATGGGCCGGCGCGCCTCGACTGGATAGGCACTTCGATGGGCGGCATCCTCGGCATGATGGCCGCGGCCGCGCCGGGGTCGCCGGTTCGTCGGCTGGTTCTCAACGACGTCGGCCCGGTGCTCGCGCACGAGGGGTTGACGCTGATCGGCACCTATGCCGGCCGCGACCAATCCTTTCCGACCGAGGCAGCCTTCACCGCCCACCTGCGCGCCGTGTGCGCGGCCTGGGGCGATCTCGACGACGACGGCTGGAACCACCTCGCGCGCCACAGCGCCCGGCGTCGCCCGGACGGTCGCTTCGGACACCACTACGACCCGGCGATCGCCGCGGGACTGCGTGGTCGTCGGTTCGAGCGGGACGTGGAGATGTGGCCGGTGTGGAGCGCGGTGAAGGCCCCGGTGCTGCTGCTGCGCGGCGCCGAGTCGACGCTGCTGCGGGCCGACACCGCGCATCGGATGTGCGAGCGGGCGGCCCCGACTCGCCTCGTCGAGTACCCGGGGATCGGGCATGCCCCCTCGCTGATGGTCCGGGAGCAGATCGACGAGGTCTGCGGATTCCTGCTCGACCCGCCCCCGGAGCCGTCCTGATGCGCCGCGCGCGCCCGCCCGCCCTCAACTGGATCGACGCCCGGGTCGAGGAGGAGGTGTCGCGCGCGCAGAGTCGCGGCGAATTCGACCGGCTGCCGGGGTCCGGACGCCCGCTGCAGTTCGACGACGACGCGCTCGTGCCCGAGGAACTGCGCGCAGCCCTGCGCGTGCTTCGCAACGCGGGCTTCGTGCCCCCGGAAGTGCAGGAACTGCGGGAGATCGGCGAACTCGAGCGGCAGGTTCTGGCCGAGGCCGACGGCCCGGCACGGCGCCGCGCGCTCGCACGCCTGAACCTGATGCTCGCCCGCGTGGCCGGGCTGCGCGGCGGACTTGCGGTCGACGACGAGTGCTACCGCCGCCTCGTCGAGCGCATCGCCGCCGGCGCTCCGGCGCCCGCCCGGCCGGTCGACGGCGATCAGTCGTCGTAGGGCAGTCCGTCGGGGGAGGGGCGCGCGCTGCTGTTGACCCAGTCGACGATCAGCGCGTAGCCCAGCGCCAGCAGCGTCGGGCCGATGAACAGGCCGATGAAGCCGAACGCGAGGATTCCGCCGAGCACGCCCACGAACACCAGGAGGAAGGGCAGGTCCGCCCCCCGGCTGATGAGCACCGGACGCACCACGTTGTCGATGCCGCTGATCGCGAACATCCCCCAGAGCCCCATGAAGATGGCCCATCCCCAGGACCCCTCGGACACCAGCCACGCGGTCGCACCCACCCACACCAGCGGCGGGCCGGCCGGGATCATCGAGAGGAAGAAGGTCGCGATGGCCAGCACCAGCGGTGCAGGCACGCCGGCGATCAGGAACCCCAGCAGCGCGACGATGGCCTGCGCGAGGGCAGTGCCCAGGATGCCGAAGACGACGCTGATCACGGTGGTGTGGACGATGCCCAGGATGCGCTCGCCCAGCGCGCCGGCCAGCCGGGCGGCCGCCTTGCGCAACGCCCACATCAGGGCGTCGCCGTCACGAAACAGGAAGAAGCAGATCAGCACGGCGATGGACAGTTGCACCAGCCCCTGGCCGAGCACCTTGCCGACGGCCAGCAGCACGGCGCGGCCCGGTTCGAGCAGCCTCTCGAGCAGGTTGCGCAGCTCGTCGCGACTCGCGACCACGCGGTGCCAGTAGTCGTCGAGCCACTCGCCCACCAGCGGGATCCCGGCCAGCCACGCAGGCAGGTCCGGCGCCCCGCGCTGCATGAAGCCTCGCGCGAACTCGACCAGCGCGGCCGCGTTGTCGGTGAGCGCGACGGCGAGCAGCGCGACCGGGACGATGAGCACGAGCGCGATGATCATCGTCATCAGCAGCGAGGCGACGACCGGGCGACCGCCCACTGCGCGGCGCAGTCTCGTGAAGAGCGGCCAGGTGGTCGTGCACACCACGGCGGCGAACAGCAGCGCCGCGACGAACGGGGAGACCACGAGGAAGCAGCCGACCACGAGCACCGCCACGCCCGCGATCTGCGCATAGCGTTCGAGCTGCGAGCGTTCGAGCATCGGGTCTCCGCCTCCGCGCGGTGGGCTGTCGTGCCTGCGATGCTATCGGGCTTGCATGGCAACCGGGCGACACGATTGCCGCAGGCGGGCATCGCGGGCACACTGCGCCCGATTATCACCCGAAAGCCCTCGTGCCCATGACCCCCGAACCTCCCTCCCGCCAACCGGTCACGCTCGAAGCGTCGCCCGGCCATGACGGGCGCTGGGAGGCTAGCGCTCCCGGAGGCGCGCGCGGACCGGGCTGGCTCACGAGGCTCGCCCAGGCCGGGATCGTGCTGCTCGCCGTCGGCAGCGCCGCGGTGGTCTGGCTGGCGGCACTGGCCCTCGTGGTCGTGCTCGCACCCGTGGCGCTCCTGGCCGGATGGTGGCTCTGGCGGGAGGCTCGTCGCCCTCCCCGCGCGCGGCCCGGGCCATGATGGTCGGCCCGGGCGCCCGCATCACGCGCCGGCAGGTGCTGTCGCTGCCGCTGGCCGCAGTGCTGCCCGGGTGCGCGATGCTCGAGGCCCCCGGTGGCCAGGCGGTGGATGAGTACACCCCGCCGCCGCCGGGCACGGTGCTGCGTTACGCGACGCGCGACGGCTATCGCGGCACGCCGCTCGAGGAGGCGCGCTGGGCATTCGCGGCGTCGGGATCCCGGTTCGAGAACCTCGGCTACGAGGAGGCCGGCAACGGCGGTTTCGGAGAGGCGCTCGCACCGATGGCCACGCGCGTCCACGACGCCTCGGGCGCGCTGCTGTCCTGGGAACGCGCGGACGGCTCGATCACCCGATTCGACCCTCCGCTGCGGGTACTCCCCTTCCCGCTGGTGCCCGGCGCCCGGATGCGGCAGGACGGGGTGGCGCGTACCGGGGCGCGGACACGGCCGGTCGTGATGCTGCTGCGCGTCGGCGGGTGGGAACGGATCACCGTACCGGCCGGCTCCTGGGACACGATTCGCATCGATCGCGACCTGTGGCTGGGCGACCACGACTTCCACCGCACCGAGACCCGTCGAACCGAGACGGACTGGTACGCGCCGCAATCGGGCGTGGTCGTGCGCAGCAGCGAGGACAGCGCGCACCAGGACCTGCTGATGTCGCGCCCCCGTTTCGGTCCCGCCCCGGTGCGCAGGGGCGACTGGCGCGTGCGCGAACTGCTGGACGCGCCGCCGGTCAGCCCCCCGCCTTTGACCAGGAGTCCTTGAGGGAGACGGTCAGGTTGAATACCGGCGCCCCGGGTCGGCTGTCCCTCAGGTCCGCGACGAAGTAGCCGTGGCGCTCGAACTGGAAGCGCTGTTCGGGGAGGGCCGCCGCGAGTCCGGGCTCGCACCATGCATCGATCACGCGCCGCGAGTCGGGGTTGAGATCGTCCCGATAGTCGCGGGTCGCACCGGGATGCGGAACCGCGAACAGGCGATCGTACAGACGAACCTGCGCACGCAGCCCGCGACTCGCCGACACCCAGTGGATGTTGCCCTTGACCTTGTAGGCATCGGCACCCGGGGTACCGCTGCGGCTGTCCGGGAGGTACTCGCAGCGCACGGTGTGGACCTGCCCGTCCTCGCCACGCTCGTATCCCGTGCAGCGGACGACGTAACCGTAGCGCAACCGGACCATCGCTCCCGGCGACAGGCGGAAGTAGCCCTTGGGGGGCACCTCGGCGAAATCCTCGCGCTCGATCCACAACTCACGGGTCAACGGGAACTCGCGCCGGCCGAGTTCGGGTCGATGCGGGTGGCAGGGCGCGCTGCAGGCTTCCGCCCCGCCCTCGGGGAAATTCTCGATCACCAGCCGCAGCGGATCGAGCACCACGCAGGCCCGGGGAGCCCTCGGCTCCAGGTCGTCGCGGATCGCCTGCTCCAGAACCGACATGTCGATCCAGGAATCGGCCTTGGAAACCCCGATGCGATCGCAGAACAGCTGCATGCCCTCGGGCGTGTAGCCACGACGCCGGACGCCGACCAGGGTCGGCATCCGGGGATCGTCCCAGCCGTCCACGTGGCCGCCTTCGACCAGTTCGATCAAGCGGCGCTTGGACAGGACCGCATAGGTGAGGTTCAGGCGCGCGAATTCGTACTGGTGCGGACGCGAAGGCAACGGCAGGTTCTCGACGAACCAGTCGTACAGCGGCCGGTGCGCCTCGAACTCCAGCGTGCAGACCGAGTGGGTGATCGACTCGAGCGCATCGGAGACCGCGTGCGTGTAGTCGTACAGCGGATAGACGCACCAGCGGTCGCCGGTGCGGTGGTGCGGATGGTGGCGGATGCGGTAGATGACCGGGTCGCGCAGGTTGATGTTGGGCGAGGCCATGTCGAGCCGCAGCCTCAGCACGTGCGCGCCGTCGGGGAACTCGCCTGCGCGCATGCGCCGGAACAGGTCGATGTTCTCGGCCGGCTCACGCGCACGCCACGGGCTGTCGCGCCCAGGCTCGGTCAGGGTGCCGCGATACTCCCGGATCTGCTCCGCGCTCAGGCTGTCGACGTAGGCCTGCCCCCGCTCGATCAGCAGCTCGGCGAACGCATACAGGCGGTCGAAGTAGTCCGACGCGTAGTGGAGGTGTTCGCCCCAGTCGAAACCCAGCCAGCGCACCGACCGGAGGATGGACTCGACGTACTCCGTCTCCTCCTTCTCCGGATTCGTGTCGTCGAATCGCATGTGGCAGCGACCGCCGAAATCGCGTGCCAGCCCGAAGTTGAGGCAGATGGACTTCGCGTGCCCGATGTGGAGGTAGCCGTTGGGCTCGGGCGGGAAGCGCGTGACCACGCCGCCGGGATGACGGCCTGAGCGCAGGTCCTCCTCGACGACGTTCCGGATGAAGTTGGAGCCGTGGGGAGCAGGTGCGGTGGGCTTCGGCATGGGGCGGGACTCGATCGACCCGCGATTCTAGCCCATGGGCGTGCCTCGCCGAGCCTGCCGCATGGACGACCCCGGCTCGGCGCGCGAGCGCCATCGAGCCCGTGGCCTGCACGCGCGGTGCCGTGCCGGCTGGGGTACGAAGGCCCACCGCGGGGACGAATGCCGCCGGCGGGGTCGCGGGAGCGAGCGATCCCCTGCACCCCAACCGGCGCGAGGCGGATTCGCGGACCGCTCGGCAAGGCGGTCGCCGCAGGGCCGGTGCGGGTCGATCGACAGGCGCGCGCGGCCCCTTGAAACGAAAAGCCGGGCACGAGGCCCGGCTTTTCGCGTCGGGTGCGACCCGATCAGGCGGACTGGATGTTCGCCGCCTGCTGACCCTTCTTGCCCGGCACCACGTCGAACGTGACGCGCTGGCCGTCCTTCAGGGTCTTGAAGCCCGGCATGTTGATCGCGCTGAAATGCGCGAACAGATCCTCGCCGCCGCCATCCGGCGTGATGAACCCGTAACCCTTGGACTCGTTGAACCACTTCACAACGCCCGTTGCCATCTTGGAATGTCCCTGCTGATGATTTGGAAACGCGGGTAACCCGCAACCGCTGTTCACATCCCAAGGCGCCATATCCACTGGAGCCACCGGAACCCGACCCCAGGGGGTCGACGAACCGGAAACGGACTTCGGACTTGAAGAGGAACAACTGAGGCCGGTATACGCAATCGACGGCGGCGAGTCAATCATTTTCTCTTCGCGCGGCAACGCCGCCTCGGTCCCCGTCGCATCCGCGCCACGGGGAGCCGGCAGGCGCCGGTCCGCGTCCGGTTCTTGCACCGTGGGAGGGCCCCGGTTCAGTCGTCCGCCCGGGCCCAGCCATGGCGGGCCGCCACCGCGATCGACAGCACCGCCAGCCCGAGGAACCAGAGCAGCGTCCAGCCCGGAATGGTCAGTCCCAGCAGCCGCCAGCCCGCCTCGGCGCACTCCCCGGAGCCCCGGAACACCCGACCCAGGACCTCGACCAGCGGGAACTGCTCGAGCATGAATTCAAGGCCGGGGCCGCACTCGGGCACCCGGTCGCGCGGCAGGTGCTGCAGTCGCAGGTGCCAGCCGGCGACGCCCGCGCCGGCAAGGGCAATGCCGACCGCCGCGGCCGCATGGCCCCGCAGCGCTCGGCCGGCCGGGGCGCGGACGGCGGCCACCGCGAAGACGACGGCCAGCGCCAGCACGGCCGCGCGCTGCAGGATGCACAGCGGACACGGTTCCTCGCCCTGCCCGTACTGCAGCCACAGCGCCCATCCGATCAGCGCGAGGCAGGCGAACGCGGCCGCGCCGAACGCTCGCCGCGGCGCCAGCCAGGGGGCCAGCGGATCGCGTCTCACCGCCGCCCCGACCGCCCGGTCACGGAACCAGCACCGTGGAGCCGGTGGTCCGCCGCGCCTCGAGGTCGATATGGGCCTGGGCCGCCTGCGCGAGCGGGTAGCGCTGCCGGACCTCGATGCGGACCTTTCCGGTACGCACCGCGTCGAACAGGTCGTTCGCGCCGGCGACCAGGTCCTCGCGGCTCGCGGTATACGTGAACAGCGTGGGGCGCGTGAAGAACAGCGACCCGCGCGAGGCCAGGTCGGACGCGTTGATCGGCGGCACCGCGCCCGAGGCGTTGCCGAAGCTCACCATCATGCCCAGCGGCCGCAGGCAATCGAGCGAGGCCGGCCAGGTGTCCTTGCCCACCGAGTCGTACACCACCGGCACGCCCTTGCCGCCGGTGATCTCGCGCACCCGCTCGACGAAGTTCTCCCGGGTGTAGACGATCACGTGGTCGCAGCCGTGCGACCGCGCGAGCGCGGCCTTCTCGTCCGAGCCGACCGTACCGATCACCGTGACGCCGAGCGCCTTCGCCCACTGGCAGGCGATCAGGCCAACGCCGCCGGCCGCGGCGTGCCACAGGATGGTCTGGCCCGCCTGCACCGGAAACGTCCGCTTGAGCAGGTACTGCGCGGTCAACCCCTGGAGCATCATCGCCGCGCCCTGCTCGAAGTCGATGTCGTCGGGCAGGCGCACCAGCTTCGCGGCGGGCATGTTGCGCGCGAGCGCATAGGAACCGTTGGGGCCGCCGGCGTAGGCCACGCGGTCGCCCGGCGCCACCTCGGTCACGCCGGGGCCGACCGCCTCGACCACGCCCGCACCCTCGGCGCCCAGGCCCGACGGCAGGGACTGGGGGTAGAGGCCCGAGCGGAAGTAGACGTCGATGTAGTTCAGGCCCACCGCATGGTGCCGCACGCGCGCCTCGCCCGGACCGGGATCGGGCAGGGTCACCTCCTCCCAGCGCAACACTTCCGGGCCTCCGTGCTGGTGGATGCGGATGGCGTGTGTGGTGTGGGTCATGGGAAGCCTCCACGGGGGTTCGGTCGAACGGGAACCGCATCATAAGTGATTGCGAGGGCCCGACCGCGGCGGCGGCGGGCGCCGTTCCCTCGCCCGGCCCGGCCCCGCCCCGGCACCGCCGACGGTATCGGTCGGGCGCGCGTGCCAACGCCTGCTGCCGGGCGAGGATGCGGGGTGTATAGTCGTCGCCCCTGCGGTGTCCCGCTGCGGTTGCCCGCGGCGCTGCCGGCCTGCCCCACGCCATCGCCGACCATGACCGACCCGATCCGCGCCCGACTGGCCGCCCGCATCGACGAGTTGCGCGAGGAGCACCGGGACCTCGACCGCATGATCGACACGCTGCTGGCCGAACCGGTCGTCGACGAACTGCGGCTCCGCCGGCTGAAGAAGCGCAAGCTGCTGCTGAAGGACCAGATCGCGTCCCTGCAGCGCGAACTCGATCCGGACATTCCCGCGTGACGACCTCGGGCATCGCGATCGGGCAGGGGCTCGCCCTCGATCCGGGCTGTATCGAGTGGCAGTTCGTGCGCGCCGCGGGCCCCGGGGGACAGAACGTCAACAAGGTGTCGACCGCGGTGGAACTCACCTGCCACCTCGACCGCAGCGGGCTGCCCGACGAGGTGATCCGACGCGCGCTCGCGCTGGCCGGCCGCCGGGCGACGGCCGACCGGCGCCTGCTGATCAGCGCACAGCGCCATCGCTCGCAGGGCCTGAACCGCGAGGACGCGATGGCGCGACTGGTCGAACTGCTCGGGCGCGCGGCGATCCGGCCCCGCGCGCGCATCCCGACGCGACCGGGACGCGGTGCGCGCGAGCGGCGGCTGCAGGACAAGCGGGTCCGCTCGCAGGTCAAGCAGACCCGCTCCCGCGGCGCCCTGGACTAGTCGCCCGACCGAGGCCTGCGCAGTCCGCTCAACCGGCCTCGCCGGCGTCCGGCGCGTCGAGTGCGGGCCGCGGCAGGGCCGTGACCCCTTCGGCTGCCGGAATCGGCAGCAGACCGGCACGAGGGCCCGGCAGCGCGGCAGCCCCCTCTCCCGCGTGGACCCGGTAGAGCCGAGGCACCTCGCGGTTGATATGCAGCTGGAAGATGTCGGGCCGGTTGTAGTGCCCGGCGAAGTCGTGGCGCAGCTTCATGTTGATGCCGGCGGCGAGGTCGCAGTCGGCATACAGGATGCCTTCCTCGGGACCCATGGGGCCTGCCACCACCCGGCTGTACGGCGAGACGATCACGCTCCCTCCGCAGCAGTCCGGGTTGCGCAGGAAACGCTCGCCCTCGGGACCCACCTCGAGCCGCCGGATCGTGTCCTCGTCCACCGTACCGCACGCCGAGACCACCCAGGCCTTGCTCATCTGGGCAAACGCCTGCGAGTCGATCGCGACCCGATTGCGCAGCGGATCCCCACTGGTCGGGAAGTGGTTCGGCCAGCTCATCACGTGGATGCGGGTGTGCTCGGCCGTGAGCGCGAAGACGGCCAGCGGATTCGAGTTCTCGCCGCAGATGAGGCCGCTGACTGGCCCGAAGACCGTGGGTACCGCGCCGAAGGTGTCGCCGAAGCCGCCGGTGTGGACCAGGCGCTCGCCGACCGTCGGCATGATCTTCTGGTGCTTGCCGAGCAACTGTCCGTCGGGACCGAACCACACCTGGGTGTTGAACATCGTGCCCAGCGTGCCGGGCAGTTTCTCGCACACGCCGATCACCACGTAGGCCCCTGCGTCGGCGGCCGCCCGGGCGAGGGCGGCGGTCTCGGGCCCGGGGATTTCCACCGAATTGCGGAACAGCTCCACCGCGAAACGGTTGGCGATCGCCCCCGTCGCCGGGTGGTGGTGATACCAGATCGGGTGGCCCGGAATGAAACCCTCGGGAAACGCGATCAGTTGCGCGCCACCCGCAGCCGCCTCCCGGATGAGGCGACAGGCCTTGTCGGTCGACGCTTCGCGGTCCAGGAAAACCGATGCCGCCTGCACCGCCGCCACCTTCACGATCGGATACTGATCACCCATTCCCGACTTCCCCCCGGTTCAGTGCGACGGCTCGCCGCCGCCGATGTTCGGACGCACGCCGGCGCCCTGGTCAGCCTTGCGCAGGCACCCTGCGCCACAGCGCGCCGCCGCGCGCCGCACGGTCGAGCGCATCGAGCCGCGCCTCGTGGGCGGCGGCCTCCTGGGCATCGGCCTCGATCACCGGCAATGCGAGCCCCTCGGGAGACCACCGCTCCGAGCCCTGCGCATCGATCGCCGCGGCCGCCGCGTCGATCACCAGGCTGTCCTGGCCCCGGGTCATCGCGAGGTAGACCTGTGCGAGCAGCCGGGTGTCGATCAGCGCGCCATGGCGCACCCGGCTGCTGCGATCGACGCCGTAGGCCTCGCACAGCGCATCGAGGCTGTTGCGCTTGCCCGGTCGCAGTTCCCGCGCGAGCGCCAGCGAATCGACGATCGACGGGCAGTGCCGGGCGATCGGCGGCTGGCCGATCGCCCCCAGCTCGGCGTCGAGGAATTCCACGTCGAACGCGGCGTTGTGGATCACCAGCTCCGCGCCCGAGACGAACGCGAGGAGATCGCCCGCCACGTCACCGAAACGCGGCTTGTCGGACAGGAAATCGCGGGTGAGGCCGTGGATCTCCAGCGCCCCGGGGTCGCTGTCGCGATCCGGATTCAGGTAGCGGTGGAAATACTCGCCGGTCAGCTGCCGGTTGACGATTTCCACGGCTGCGATCTCGATGACGCGATGCCCGAGGCGCGCATCGAGCCCGGTGGTTTCGGTATCGAGCGCGATCTGGCGAATCGAACGGCTGGCCATGGTGTCCCTGCTCAGCCCGGGGCGCGGCCAGCCTCGGCCACGCCGCGGTTGGCCAGCGCGTCGGCGCGCTCGTTGTCCGGATGGCCGGCATGCCCGCGCACCCAGTGCCACTCGACCCTGTGCTGCGCGGCCAGCGCGTCGAGGCTGCGCCACAGGTCGGCGTTTTTCACCGGCGTGCCCCCGGCGGTCTTCCAGCCCTTGCGCTTCCAGCCGTGGATCCAGGTGCTGATGCCCTGCTGGACGTACTGCGAGTCCGTGTAGACCCGCACGCTGGCGGGGCGGCGCAGTGCTTCGAGCGCGCGGATCACCGCGGTCAGTTCCATGCGGTTGTTGGTGGTGTGGGGCTCGCCGCCGAACATCTCGCGCTCGTGGCCGCCCGCACGCAGCAGCGCGCCCCAGCCGCCCGGACCGGGGTTGCCCTTGCAGGCGCCATCGGCGTAGATGTCGATCCGCAGGTCGCCGGAGTCCTCCGGGGGCAGCGTCCGTTCCTCGTTCACCGGACCCCCTGCCCGCCGACCCCGCGACCGCCCGCCACCCGGACCCCGCACGCGCGCGGCAGGCGCTCGCGCGCCGCCTGCGGTTCGCTCACCCGACGTGGCACCGCAGCCAGCGCCCGGCGCGGTGCGCGTCGCTCGCTCCAGCGGGGCTGGATGATCCGCATGCCCTGTACCCGCTTGACGGCCTCGAGCACGTAGATCCCGCCGGCAAACGGCCACCAGCGGTCGCCGGCGGCCTCCATGAACCCGAAGCGCGCGAGCCAGCGCGACTGCGCGAACGGCGGCGCGTAGCAGGCCATGCGGCCACCCGTCACCTCGAAACCGAGCAGGCTCAGCCAGTCCTTCAACCGGGGCAGGCTGATGAATTCGCCGCGCCAGGGCAGCGGCGCCCCGGCGGCCGCCATGCCTCGGCGCATGCCCCAGAGGCTCCACGGGTTGATGCCCGCCACCAGCAGGCGGCCTTCGGGGATCAGGATGCGCTCGACCTCGCGCAGGATGGCATGCGGCCGATCGCTGAACTCGAGCACGTGCGGCAGCACGACCAGGTCGACGACCTGGCTGGCGATGGGCAGCGCATCGGGCAACCCGCGCAGGTCGGCCGGAGCCTCGCGCGCCACCTTCGCCCGCAACGTCATGCGGCTCGCACGCAGAAGGTCCACGCCCGGCAGACCGATCTGCACCGCGTGGTAGCCGAACAGGTCGGTCACCACGCGGTCGACCTGTCGCGCCAGCCGATCGAGCAGGTATTGCCCCAGCGGGGTCTGCAGCCACTCGTCGCCGGATCCGGCAGGTGCCTCGTTTACCATCAGGGTTTCCATGCCGCCGGGCGACCCGGCCTCCACCGCACTGTGCAGGCGCCGCACCCGACGCGTCGGCGCCGAGAGCCACTCCCAGAGGTCCCTCCGATGAGCACGTCCCTGCCGCACGGCTTCACTCTGGACCCTGTTCCAGCCTTCAAGGATAACTATATCTGGTGCCTTGCGGCGCAGGACGGGGCGGCGGTGGCGGTGGATCCCGGCGAAGCCGAACCGCTGGTCGCGCATCTGCGTGCGCGCGGGCTCCGACTCGCCGCGATCCTGATCACCCACCACCATGCCGACCACATCGGTGGCCTCCCGCGCCTGCTGGAGGAAGTCGGCGACCTCCCGATCCACGGCCCGGTGGACGAGCGGATCGGCTCGATCACCCACCCGGTGCAGGGGGGCCAGCGCGTGCACCTCCCCGCGCTCGGCCTCGAGTTCGAGGTCATCGAGGTGCCGGGCCATACCCGGACGCACATCGCCTTCCACGGGCACGGACTGCTGTTCTGCGGCGACACGCTGTTCGCCGGCGGTTGCGGCCGGATGTTCGAGGGTACCGCCGGACAAATGCACGAATCGCTGCAGCGTCTTGCCCGCCTGCCCGCCGAGACGCGGGTGTGCTGCGCCCACGAATACACCCTGTCGAACCTGCGGTTCGCGGCGGCGGTCGATCCTGCCAACCCCTCCCTGCTGCAATGGCAGGCCGCCGCGGGACGACTGCGCGACGAAGGCAAGGTCACCGTTCCGACCACCGTCGCGCTCGAGCGGGCCACCAACCCGTTCCTGAGGTGCACGGAGCCTGCGCTGGTCGACTCGGCGAGCGCGCGGGTCGGCCGTCGTCTCACGGATCCCGTGGATGTGTTCGCGGCGCTGCGCGAGTGGAAAAATGTCTTTTGATAATCAGCCGGTTGCGCGCGTTATCTGAAGTGTTTTGCTTGACGGTACGGCAGGGCGGCACTACTCTCCGCCCCAGCCGCGTCAGGCGCCCGCAGGGCCGCCCGGACGCCTCGACTCCCGCCACGGCCGCCCGCGGACAGACACGCCGCACCCCCGGTTACACTCGCCCCATGAACGACCGCCGCCCTCCCGCATGCCCTGACGAGCCCCGCCGCCGCCGGCGGGCGGGCGGGTCTGTCGCGCGCGCGGTCGAGCGTGTCCGGCTGGCAGTAGTCCTGATCGCGCTGCTGCCGGGCCTGGCCGCCGCCAGCGACGGGCCGCTGGAGGCGGCAGTCGCCGCCGACAACGGCCGGGTCGGTGCGATCGAATCACCCCGGACCGCGGAGCCCGCGGCGCTGGCCGATCTCGAGCCTGCGCTCGCCGCCGTGCTGCCCGCTGCGCCGGTACGCGACCTGCCGGTCGTCCTGCCCGGCCGCGACCTGACCACGGCCCCGAGCAGCCTCTGGACCCGCATCCGCAACGGCTTCGCGATGCCCGACCTGGCCACGCCGGCAGTGCGTCTCGAAGAAGACTTCTACGCGAACCGCCCGGACCACCTCCGGCGGGTCGCCGAACGCAGCCGTCGCTACCTGTTCCATGTGGTCGAGGCCGTCGAGCGCCGCGGCATGCCGTCCGAACTCGCGCTGCTGCCGATCATCGAGAGCGCGTTCAACCCGGTAGCCGTCTCGCCGGCGCGCGCGGCGGGCATGTGGCAGTTCATTCCCTCGACCGGCCAGACCTTCGGCCTGCGCCAGAACTGGTGGCTCGATGGTCGGCGCGACATCCTGCTGTCCACCGAGGCCGCGCTCGACTACCTCCAGAAGCTCTACGACATGTTCGGCAGCTGGGAGCTGGCGCTCGCAGCCTACAACTGCGGCGAAGGATGCGTGCAGCGCGCGATCGCGCGCAACGGAATGCGCGGCGAACGCCTCGATTTCAGCAGCCTGCAGCTCCCCGCCGAAACCCGCGCGTACGTGCCCAGCTGCAGGCCGTCAAGAACATCGTCGCCAATCCCTCGCAGTTCGGCATCACGCTCGCCGACATCCCGAACGAGCCGTTCTTCACCACGGTCCAGCTGCAGCAGCACATCGACGTGAAGGTGGCCGCGAAGCTCGCCGGCCTGAGCGTCGACGAACTGCTCGCCCTCAACCCGGCTCACAACCGGACCGTGATCAACGCGAACAAGCTGCCCACGCTGCTGCTTCCGCTCGATCGCGTCAACCAGTTCCACGATGCGCTCAACAGCAGCGCGGAGGCGCCGCTGGCCTCGCTGCGCATCTACTCGCCGCGCGATGGCGAGCCGCTCGACGCGATCGCACGCCGTTTCGGCATCACCGTCGCGGCGCTGCGCATGGCCAACGACCTGCCGCCGCGCGCCCGCGCGGCCACCGGTGATCGCGACCTGGTCGTCCCGCCTGCCGGCAGCGCACTGACCGGCCGCGCGCTGGCCACCTCACCCGCAGCCGCCGGAGTGCCCGCGGCCGCGGCCGCCCCGGCGCGCCAGGCCAAGGCCGGGGCCGGATCGCGCAACAATCGCCCGACGAGCGCGCAACAGGCACGCGGCACCCGCCAGGCGGCCGCGGCACAGCGCCCCGCCTCGAAGGCAGGGGCGAAGCCGGCCGGCAAGCCACAGGTCGTCGCGCAACGCCAGGCCGGAAGCGGGCAGCGCTGAGCCGGTAGCTGCCCGCAGCCGGTCCGGCCGCCCGGCCGGCCACCGCGCGATGCGACCTTCACGCAAACTCGCGCCCCGGCGCGAGACGCAGCCTCAGCGCCCGGGCCCCGGGTCGCCCCACCGCTCGTGGCAGGCCGCGACATGCCCGGGCCCGACCGGCTGCGCGCGTGGCCGTTCGCGTGCGCAGCGGGCGCTCGCCAGCGGGCAGCGTGGGCGGTAATCGCAGCCCTCGCGGTCGGCGACAGGGTCGGGCAGATCGGGCACCGCCGCCGCCGCGACGGTCCCCGGGTCGCGCGGTACTTCGATGCGCGGGACCGCGGCCAGCAGCGCCCGCGTATACGGATGCGCGGGCGCCGCGAGGACGCGACCTGCCGAACCCTGCTCGACGATGCGCCCGCGATACATCACCGCGACCTCGTCGGCCATCGTCTCCACCACCGCGAGATTGTGGGTGATGAACAGGCAGGCGAGCCCGCGCCGCCGCTGCAGTTCGCGCAGCAGGTTGAGCACCTGCGCCTGCACCGAGACATCGAGCGCGCTGGTGGGTTCGTCGCAGACCAGCAGTTCGGGCTCGACCGACAGGGCCCGGGCGATCGCGACCCGTTGCCGCTGCCCGCCGGAGAACTGGTGGGGAAAGCGGCGTCGCGCATCCGCCGGCAAGCCGACCTCCTCGAGCAGCCGGTCGATTCGCATCGACCGCTGCCGCGCATCCCACGCCGGTCGCAGCGAGCGCATGCCCTCGTCGAGCGTCTCCTCGATCCTCATGCGCGGATCGAGCGAGGCGTAGGGGTCCTGGAACACGATCTGTGCGCGTGCGCGAAACGGTCGCAGCGCGGCCCGGCCGAGCGAGCGCAGGTCGACGCCGTCGAGGCGCAGCTCGCCTCCGGATGCGTCGACCAGTCGCAGCAGCGCCTTTCCGGCCGTGGTCTTCCCGCAGCCCGACTCGCCGACGAGCGCCAGCGTACGTCCACGGGCAATGCCGAGGTCGACGCCATCGACCGCCTCGATCCAGCCGCGCACGCGCCGCATCGCCCCCCCCCGGACCGGGAATCGCACCCGCAGGCCGCGGACCTCGAGCAGCGGCCGGTCGTCGACGCGGGTCGTCGGCGATTGCGGCAAGGACCCAGGCCACGACGGGTCGACCTCCCCGGGCTGCACCGGGGAGGCGTCCAGGCCGACCGTGTCCATCCCTGCCGCTGCATCCGCCGGCGTCGGGCGATCGGTCGACGCCGGCGCCTGCGAGTCCGGCTCGGCCCCAGCGGTGGCGCCGTCGCGCAGGCAGCGCACCTCGTGCCCCGGGCCCGTGACCCGCACGGGCGGCGCCTCGATCGAACAGCCGGGGATGGCCTGATCGCAGCGCGAGGCGAAGCGGCAGCCACCCGGCTCGGTGGTGAACACCGGGACGCTGCCGGGAATGACCGCGAGCGGCCGGTGCCGGGAGCCCGGCCGCGGCAGCGCCTCCATCAGCCGCCGGGCATAGGGGTGGCGTGGCCCCTCCAGGAACCGGTCGACCGGCGCGGTCTCGACGATCTCGCCCGCGTACATCACCGCAACCCGCTGCGCGCAGCGCGCGACCACGCCCAGGTCGTGGGTGATCAGCAGCATCCCCATGCCGCGCTCCCGCACCGCGGCCATCAGCAGGTCCAGCACCTGCGCCTGCGTGGTCACGTCAAGGGCGGTCGTCGGCTCGTCGGCGACCAGCAGGTCGGGCTCCCCGGCCAGCGCGATGGCCAGCATCGCGCGCTGCCGCATCCCGCCGGAGAACTGGAACGGATAGTCGTCGATGCGCCGTTCGGGCTGCGGCAGCCCGACCGAGCGCAGCAGTTCGATCGCGCGCAGGCGCCGCCTCGCGGCCGGCTCGCGATGGCGGCGACGCAATGCCTCGTCGATCTGCGCACCGACGCGCATCACGGGATCGAGCGAGAGCATGGGCTCCTGGAACACCATGCCGATCCGCAGGCCGCGCACCTCGCGCATCTCCCGCTCGGGTAGCGCGAGCAGGTCGCGTCCGTCGAGCAGTACCTCGCCGGACACGATCCTGGCGGCTTCGGGCAGCAGGCGCAGGATCGAGGCCGCGGTCACGGACTTGCCACTGCCCGACTCGCCCAGCAGGGCGAGCGTCTCGCCGCGGCGCACCTCGAGCGAGGCCCCGTCGACCGCGCGCACGCGTCCGCCGGGCACCTGCATCCAGGTGCGCAGTCCGCGAACCTCCAGCAGCGTCGGCGGGTTCGCCACGGGCGCTCGTCCGTCGTTCACGCGCCACCTCCCTGCCCTGCGCGCGCCCCGCCGCGCGGATCGAAGGCGTCGCGCACCGCGTCGGCGAACAGGTTGGCCGCCAGCACGAGTGCCAGCATGAAGGCGAAGGTGGCCGCCAGCGACCACCACACCATCGGCTCGCGCGCCATCTCGAGCCGGGCGTCGTTGATCATGGTGCCGAAACTGATCATCGACGGGTCGACCCCGACCCCGACGTAGGAGAGCACCGCCTCGGCCAGCACCAGGCCGCTGAAGCCCATCACCGAGGCGATGAGGACCACGTGCACGGTGTTGGGCAGCAGGTGGCGCGCGATGATCCGACCATGCGACAGGCCGAAGGCGTGCGCCGCCTGCACGAACTCGAGTTCTCGCAGGCGCAGGGCTTCGCCGCGCAGCAGCCGCGCGAGCGTGGTCCAGTTCGCCACGCCGAGGATCACGCACAGCATCAGCAGCCGGAAATCGGCCCGCTGCGCGGCGGTGGCGAAGGCGCCGGGGTTGGATTCCATGTACACCTGGATCAGCAGCACGCCGGCGGCGATCAGCAGCACCGAGGGGATCGACTCGACCACCGTGTACACGTACTGGATGAGGTCGTCGACCCAGCCGCGGAAGTAGCCGGCCATGATCCCCAGCACCACTGCGAAGGGTAGCAGCACCAGCGTGGTGAGCGTGCCGATGACCAGGCTGGTGCGCACGCTCTTCAGCGAAAGGTAGAGGACGCTCTGCCCGACCTTCGACGTCCCGAGCACGTGGTAGTGCGAGGACAGTGCCGTGCAGAGGCCCGCGAGCAGCGCGATCGCGCACAGCGTCACGCCCAGCGCAAGCCAGTGCGGGGCGGGTCGTCCGTCGGGCGCGGTGTCCGAGCGCAGGATCGCCCGGGCCGCCCTGCGCCACGGCATCGCGCGGGCACGCGCGACCAGGGCGACCATCACGACCCCGACCAGCACGGCCAGCAGCAGTCCCGCCAGCAGGCCCGACAGGCCCCGCCGGAGGATGTCCGCGCGGTGTTCCGTTTCGGGATCGGCGAGGTGCGCGCCGCCGTGCCGCAGCCGGGGGAACTCGCGGACGCTGCGTCCGTCGGCCCCCACGACCGTCTCACGCTGGAACGCATGGGTGGCGAGCGGCGCGGAATAGGTGCGCTCGCGCCGCTCGCGGAGGTCGTCGAGCACGAGGTCGAGCGCGCTGGTGACTTCGACCGACCATCCGCTGGAGGCCGCCCCGGCGGCGGGCAGCGCCAGGCGCACGTGCACCGAGTCGGCGAGGCCGATCAGCACGAAGACCGCCAGCACCACGGCCGAGGCCATCGCCGGCGCATCGGCCAGCACCCGCCGCCACCCCTCGCGCAACGGCTCGCTGCGGCGGCCGAGCCAGAACCCGGCGAGCACGGCGATCACCAGCAGCCACACCAGCGCATCGGTCCACAGCAGCACCGGCAGGGCAAGGCCCTGGTGCCAGGCCCAGGTCGCCGCCGCCAGCGGCAGCCCGGGCAGGGCCAGCGCGAACGCGGGCATCAGCAGGCCGCGCCTCATTCGAAGCGCACGCGCGGATCGGCCCACGCGTAGGAGAGATCGGTGAGGATCAGGCCGGCGATGTAGAGCACCGAACCGAGGAACACCATCGCCCGCACCACCGCGAAGTCCTGGGCGTTGATCGCATCGATCGTGTAGCTGCCCAGCCCCGGGATGCCGAAGAAGGACTCGTAGAGCAGGCTCCCGAGGAACAGCGAGGGAATCACCACCACCACCCCGGTGAGGATGGGGATGAGCGCGTTGGGCAGCACATGCGAGTACATGACCTGCGGTTCGGACAGTCCGCGCGCGCGCGCGGCCCGCACGTATTCGCGCCCCATCTCCTCGAGCAGCAGCGTGCGATACCAGCGCGTGCCGGCGCCCAGGCCGGCGACCACGCCGATGACCACCGGCAGCACCAGGAAGGCCGGCATCGCCCAGCCCTCCGCATAGCCGGAGATCGGCGCGAGGCGCCAGGCCTTGCTCGCGAGGTACTGCCCCGCGATGATGTAGAACATCGCCGACACCGACATCAGGATCACGCACGCGACCACGCCGGCCAGATCCAGCCGGGTCGCGCGAAAGAAGACGAGCAGCATCGCGCTCGCGAGATACGCGAACAGCCCGAGCACGAAGACCGGCAGCGCGATCGCGAGGCTGGGCCACATCCGCTCGCGGATCTCGCGCCCGATGTCGCGTCCGTCGTCGGCGCGACCGAAATCGAAGGCGAACAGGCGCACCGACTTGTCGAAGAATACCGTGTCGGTCACCCGACCCGCGCCACTCGCCTGCGGATTGACGAACAGGGGGCGGTCGTAGCCGCGCTCGCGTTTCCAGTCCTCGATCGCCTCGGGCGTGACCCGCTTGACGCCCAGTTGCATGCGGGCCATGTCATCGGGCGTGTTGACCATGAAGAAGAGCGCGAAGGTGAGCAGGTTCACGCCCACCAGGATCGGAATCGCATAGAGCAGTCGGCGCAGCAGGTAGGCACCCATCAGGACGCCCTCCCGCGCGCCTGCTCCCGCCGGCGCCAGCCGGTCCAGGCCGGCACCGCCAGTGCGAGGAGCAACGCCCCGCCCAGGGCCAGCGGCCAGAGTACCGGGCGGTTCCACTGGGCCTGCAGGCGCAGCCGCTGGTCCGCGTCGACGCGGTGGTACTTCAGTTCGTTCTGCGCCATCGTGTTGGGCTTGCTGTTGTGCAGCCAGCCATGGCGCAGCGTGAAGTCAACCGGGTGGAATCCCCACGCCCAGGGCGCATCGTGCCGGAGGATCTCGACCATGCGATCGATCAGCGCCTGGCGGGCGGGGCCGTTCTCCATCGCGCGCATCTGCATGAACAGCCGGTCGTATTCGGGGTTGCGGTAGTTGGCCGCGTTGTTGCCGTCGCGTCCGACCTTGGCCTCGTCGCCATGCAGCAGGAAGAGGAAGTTCTCGGGGTCGGGATAGTCGGCATTCCAGCCGAGGAAGAACAACTGTACGTTGCCCTGGCGAAGCTTCTCCTGGAAGCGGTTCCAGTCGGTCACCCGCGGCACCAGTTGCACGCCGATCCGGGCAAGCTGCTGCACGTACCACTCGATGCGCGAGCGCGCGCCGGCTCCGGCACCGGTGGTGTCCAGGTGCAGCACGAGGGGCTGCCCGGTCTTCGCGTGGCGCCCTTCGGGCCATCCCGCCTCGGCCAGCAGGCGGCGTGCTTCGGCGAGCGGGCGGCGCCGGGGCGCGCCATCCACCCATTCGTACTGGTAGCGGTTCAGGCCGGCCTCGCCCTCGCGATAGCCGATGATGCCCGGTGCGATCGGCCCCTGCGCCGGGATCGCGCGCCCGTTGCGGAAGATCGAGATGAACTCCTCCTGGTCGATCGCGAGCGAGATCGCATGGCGGAGCAGGCGCGCACGCTCCCGGGCTGCCGCATCCCCCGGGGGCCCGCCGCCGACCAGCGGATCGAGCCAGTTGAACCCCAGGTAGAAGGTGGAGGTGGCGACCGAGGTCTCCAGCCGGATCCCGCGCCCGGCCATCGCGTCGCTCACGCCGATCTCCCCCGAGCCGCTCATCTGCACCGCCTGGTCGAACGTGTCGGCCGCGATGCCCGAGGTGTCGTAGTAGCCCTGCAGGAACTTGTTCCAGTACGGGATCTGCTCGCGTTCGAGGGAGAAGACGATGCGCGGGGTCAGCGGCAGCACGCGTCCGGCATCGACGAGCAGGCCCGCCTCGCGATCGCCCGGCGCCCCCTCGGCCGGATAGACCTCGCCGCGGTAGTGCGGGTTGCGCAGCAGCACCATGCGCCGGTTCGGATCGTTCTCCGCGAGATGGTAGGGCCCGCTTCCCAGCGGAAACGTGTCGAGCGACAGGTTTCGCCTCGCCATGCCGGGCTGGGAATAGAACCGGTCGGCCTCCGGGGGCACCGGCGAGAAGAAGGGCATCGCGAGCCACCACGCGAACTGCGGGTACTTGCCTTTCACGATCACGCGGAACGTGTAGCGATCGATCACCTGCGCCCCCTCGAGCCGCTGCTGCTCGAGGTCGAGGAACGCCTCCCGCGGCAGGCCCTTCGACTGCTCGCGCAGGCGGCCGGCAAGGTCGGACAGTCCCACGATGTAGCCGCCCATCTTGCCCAGGATCGGCGACTGCAGGCGAGGATGGGCCAGCCGCTTGATCTGGTGGACGAAGTCGGCGGCCACCACCTCGCGGGTACCCGCGTGCTCGAAATCGGCGAGGGTCGCGATGCGCGCGAGCGCACCCTCGTCCAGGCGCAGGTAGCGGAGCTCGCCCGCTGCGTCGCGCGCCAGCGCCGGATGCGGCTGGTAGTAGAGCCCCTCCCGGATGCGCACGTCGTAGATGCTGTAGGCGACGCGTTCGGCCGGCGCGTCCGCGGGCAGCGCCCTCCCCGCCGCGTCCGCATAGCGGGGCCGGGGCAGTTCGGCGGCGGCATAGGGCACCAGTTCGAACGGGCGTTTCAGGTAGTGGTACTGCAAGGGCGGCTGGTAGATTTGCCCGACGAACTGGTAGGCATCCGAGCTGTAGGCGCGCGCCGGGTCGAGGTGGCGGGGACGCTCGCGGAACGACGCGTAGAGAGTCCCCGCGTTGTCGGGCGAATTCGCATCGCCGCGGTGATCTGCGCGATAGGGGTGGTTCCACGGAAGCGGTCCGCAGCCGGCCAGCAGCGCCACCGCGCACAGGACCGCCAGCCACCCGGGCGACCGGCCGCGGCCCCGGGCCACGCGCGCACGATCGCGCCCACCGACCAGTGGGCCAGCGTCGACGGGCGGCGGGCAATCGGGCATCGGGACTCCGGCGAGGTGCGAGGCCCCGGCACTCGATGGCAAGCTGCCGCGGTCCGGGTGCATGCGCGATCGCCCCAGTGTAGCCAATCCCCCCCGCTGCGCGGCGGCGTGCGACGCCCGTCGTGTCGAGCGGTCGACCGTCGCGCAGCCGCAAGGCGACCGGAACCCGCACCGCCAGGGCGCCGACCTCACCTCGGCGGGCGATATACTCCGCGCTCCCTATGGGCAGCGTATGGAGGTCGGCATGGGTTTTCTCGCAGGCAAGCGCATCCTGGTGACGGGCATGCTGAGCAACCGGTCGATCGCCTTCGGAATCGCCCGGGCGTGCGCGCGCGAGGGGGCATCCCTCGCATTCACCTACCAGGGCGATGCCGTTCGCGACCGCGTGGTCACCCTGGCCGCCGAGTTCGGGCAGGCGCCGGTGCTGCCCTGCGATGTCGCCGCGGACGAGCAGGTGGACGCGCTGTTCGCTGCGCTGCGCGAAACACCCGGCTGGGATCGGCTCGACGGACTGGTGCACTCGATCGCCTTCGCGCCACGCGAGGCCCTGAGCGGTGAACTGCTCGAGGGCATGAGCCGCGAGGCCTTCCGCACCGCGCACGAGGTCAGCTCCTACAGCCTCGCCGCGCTCGCCCGCGGCGCCCGTCCGCTGATGGGCCCCGGGGGGTCCGTCCTCACCCTCACCTATCTCGGTGCCGAGCGCATCGTGCCCAACTACAACGTGATGGGCCTTGCCAAGGCCAGCCTCGAGGCGAACGTGCGCTATCTCGCGGCCGACCTCGGCCGCGACGGCATCCGCGTGAACGGCATCTCGGCGGGGCCGATCAAGACGCTGGCGGCCGCCGGCATCGGCGGATTCGGACGGATCCTGCGCTTCGTCGAGGAGAATGCCCCGCTGCGGCGCAACGTCACCATCGAGGACGTGGGCAACGCGGCCGCCTTCCTGCTGTCGGACCTCGCCGCCGGCATCACCGCCGAGATCACCTACGTGGACGCAGGCTTCAACGCGGTGGGGGCCGGTTTGCCGCGGCAGGCCTGAGCACCGGGACGCGCGGTCGCCCGCGTCGAGCCCAGCCGGTCATCGGCCGGGCGCAGGGGCTTCAGCGACGCTCCAGGCTCTCGCGCTCGATCCGTACCGAGGCCGCCTTGCGCAGGCCCTCGAGGTAAGTGGCGACCTGCTCCTGCGCGACCGCCTGCTGCACCTGTCGCGACACCGTCGCGCGCGCCTGGGGATCGACGCCGCGGGTCTCGACCACGCGACCGATACGCAGCAGCAGGTAGCCGCCACCGGGCTGCTCGACGCCCGTGTAGGCGGGCAGTCGCGAGACATCCTCGCGGAACACCGGACGCAGCGCCACCTGGGGAAGGGATCCGGGCTCGCGTCTCGAGACCGTCGCGGGCGTGCTCCACCCGCCTGGGTCGGCCCCCCCGGTACGCAGCGCTTCGAGCCGTTTGCGCCCGGCCTCGACCGCGAGTTCGCTCGCCCGCGCGAGACGCAGGCGACGCTCGATGGCGGACGCCACTTCCTCGAACGGCCTCACGCTCGCCGGCTTCGATTCGACCACCCGGGCCGCCATCAGCACGCCGGGGCCGGTCTCCACGGCCGCGGTGTTGCGCTGCTCGCGCAGGACCTCGTCGGCGAAGATCGCCGCGACCAGCCGGTCGTTCGCACCCCGGGGCGTGTCGCCCCCCTGCCGACTGAACCAGCCGCTGGTGCGCACCGGTTGGCCGATCGCATCGGCCGCCGCCTTGAGGCTGTCGGACTGCTCGAACACGAGGTTGGTGAACGCCTCGGCGAGTTCGGCGTGGCGGCGCGTGGCCCGGGCCCGGCGCAGGTCCTCCTCGATCTTCGGGCGCAGCGCCTCGAAGCTGGCGCCCCCGCCTCCGCGCACGGCGACGAGCCGCACGACGTGGACGCCCGATTCGGTCTCCACCGGGCCGGCGATCTCGCCCGGCTTCAGTGCGAAGAGCGCATCCTCGAACGGGCGCGGCAGCGCGCCGCGGACCACGAACCCCAGGTCGCCGCCGCGAGCCGCCGACCCGGTGTCCTCGGAGGACTTGCGGGCGGCCTCGGGGAAACCCTCGGGCGCCTTGCGCAACTGCGCCGCCAGCTGGCCGGCGCGCTCCCGGACGGCGGCCTTCGCCTTGTCGTCGGCCCCGGGGGGATAGCGCAACAGGATGTGGGCTGCCTGCCGCTCCTCGGCGGCGCGGAACTGCGAGCCGTTCTGCTCGAAGTGCTCGCGCAGTTCGCGCTCGGAGAACTTCAACGCGGAGGACACCTCGGCCTGCGAGAGGCTGAGGTACTCCACCCTCACCTGCTCGGGGATCTCGAACTCGCGGCGATTCGCGTCGTAGAAGCGGCGGGGGGCCTCGGCCTCGAGCTGGACCTGCTTGAGGAACGCGTCGGCGGAAATCTCGATGCGACTCACCTCGCGCTGCTGGTCGATCGCGCGCGCGATCCGATCCACCACGCTCGCGGGCACGATCGTGCCGGCGGTGAAGCCCAGCTGCACCTGGGCCAGCGCGAGCTCGGTGCGCATGCGCTCCTGGTAGGACAGCTCGCTCATGCCGGCCCGTTGCAGAACGGTCTGGTAGCGGCGCATCGAGAACTGCCCGTTCTCCTGGAACTCCGGCTGCCCGGCGATCACCTGCTGCAACTGGGCGTCGGTGACCCGCAGCCCGGCACGCTGGGCCGCGCCGACCAGCAGCCGTTCCTGGACGATGCCCTCGACCACCGCGGCACGGAACTCCGCGCTGTCGAACATCTCCGGTCGTGCCTGCGCGCCCAGTGCCTCGCGCATGCGATCCTGCTGCTCGCGCAGGCGCGACTGGTACTCGCGCTCGGTGACCGGCTCTCCGGCGACCTCGGCGACGCGCACCTCGCGACCACCGCCCTGGAAGTAGCTCTCGAGACCGAAGAACGCGAACGGCAGGATCAGCAGCGCCAGGATGATCTGCGCCACACGCTTGCGTTTTTCCATGAACTCGTACATGACCCGGCCCCTACGGTTCATCGCCCGGTCGGGCGCGAGAGACAAAAAAAGAGGCGAACTCGCGTTCGCCTCGGTCGACTCTTCCTGAAATCTGCTGGCGGAGTGGACGGGACTCGAACCCGCGACCCCCGGCGTGACAGGCCGGTATTCTAACCAACTGAACTACCACTCCGGAAAGAACCGGATTATAGCCCGCCGCACGAATTGCTGCATCGTGCCGCGAGCCGTCCGGAACTGGTGGGTGCTGAGAGGATCGAACTCCCGACATTCGCCTTGTAAGGGCGACGCTCTACCAGCTGAGCTAAGCACCCGGATCCGTCGCCCCGGGGGGCGCCGGCACCTGCAATCAGTTGAGCGCGTCGCGCAGCGGCTTGCCCGGACGGAACTTCGGGAGCTTCGCCGCCTTGATGCTGATCGGCGCGCCGGTGCGCGGATTGCGTCCGGTGCGTCCTGCGCGCTTGCCCACGTAGAACGTTCCGAAACCCACCAGCGCAACGGCATCGCCCTTGCGCATCGCGTCGCGGATCGCCTCGAGCGTGGCGTCGACCGCGCGCCCGGCCGAGGCCTTGGAGAGATCGGCCGCCTCGGCGACCGCGTCGATCAGTTCCTGCTTGTTCACCCGAATCCCCCGATCGTTCCTGTTCTGTCTGGCTGGATATGGCGGGCGCCGGGTTACGGCCTTCGATGGCCATCCACGCCCACCCGAGGACCGCCCGCATCGCCCCCACCGTGATGCGCGCGTCGACGCCGACTGGCGCCGTCCGCGCGATGCGAGGCGGCATCCTGCAGCGGGCCCCCGCCCGCTGCCGAACCTGCCGTTATCTCCGCGCGGCCTCCGGGCCCGCGCGACGGGCCGCAGATTGTACAGGCCCGTCGTTGCGCGGTGTCAAGGAACCCTCCGGGTACCCGGCCTCAGTGCTTGAGGCCGGGCGTGCGAGCCGCCTCCTCGACCGGGGCTGCAGGCAGAGGCACCTCGGCGGGTGCGACCGCGGGTTCGGGCAGCGGCTCGGGCGCGTGCTCGAGCGCGACCGCCAGGACCTCGTCGATCCACTTGACCGGACGGATCTCCAGGCGCGACTTGATCGAGTCCGGGATGTCCGCGAGGTCCTTCACGTTCTCCTGGGGAATGAGCACGACGCGGATGCCGCCACGCTGCGCGGCGAGCAGCTTTTCCTTCAGGCCGCCGATGGCGAGGACCTCGCCGCGCAGCGTGATCTCGCCGGTCATCGCCACGTCCGCACGAACCGGGATGCCCGACAGCACCGACACCATCGCCGTGCAGATGCCGATGCCTGCGCTGGGCCCGTCCTTCGGCGTCGCACCCTCCGGCAGGTGGATGTGGATGTCGTTCTTCTGGTAGAAATCCTCGGGCAGGCCGAGCGTACGGGAGCGCGAACGCACGACCGACAGCGCTGCCTGGATCGACTCCTGCATCACGTCGCCCAGTTTGCCGGTGGTGGTCATCTTGCCCTTGCCGGGCAGGACCACCGCTTCGATGGTGAGGAGTTCGCCTCCCACTTCCGTCCAGGCGAGTCCGGTGACCTGGCCGACCTGGTTCTCCTTCTCGGCGATGCCGTAGGTGTAGCGGCGCACCCCAAGGTAATTGGCGAGGTTGCGTGCCGTGATGGTGATGCGGCGGGTGCGCGTGCCCGCGCCCTCCGTCGCCTCGTCCGGCGCGGCGCGTGCCGCGCGACGACCGCCGGACTGCACCAGCGTGCGAACCACCTTACGGCAGATCTTGGAGATCTCCCGCTCGAGCGACCGAACCCCGGCCTCGCGGGTGTAATGGCGCATGATGTCGCGCAACGCACTTTCCGCGACGACCAGTTCGCTCTCGCGCAGCCCGTGGTTCTTCATCTGCTTGGGCAGCAGGTAGCGGGTGGCGATGCTCACCTTCTCGTCCTCGGTATAGCCGGACAGCCGGATGACCTCCATGCGGTCGAGCAGGGGCGCGGGGATGTTGAGCGAGTTGGCCGTCGCGACGAACATGACGTCGGACAGGTCGTAGTCGACCTCGATGTAATGGTCGACGAAGGTGTGGTTCTGTTCGGGATCGAGGACTTCGAGCAGCGCCGAGGACGGATCGCCGCGGAAATCCATGCCCATCTTGTCGACTTCGTCGAGCAGGAAGAGCGGGTTGCGCACGCCGACCTTGCTCATGTTCTGCAGGATCTTGCCCGGCATCGATCCGATGTAGGTGCGCCGATGGCCACGGACCTCGGCCTCGTCGCGCACGCCGCCCAGCGACATGCGCACGAACTTGCGGTTGGTGGCACGCGCGATCGACTGGCCCAGCGAGGTCTTGCCGACCCCGGGCGGACCGACCAGGCACAGGATGGGTGCCTTCACCTTGTCGACGCGCTGCTGCACCGCCAGGTACTCCAGGATCCGTTCCTTGACCTTCTCGAGGCCGAAGTGGTCGGTGTCGAGCACCTGCTCCGCGGCGTCCAGGTCCTTGCTGATGCGGCTTTTCTTGCGCCACGGCAGGTTGATCAGCGTCTCGATGTAGTTGCGGACGACCGTGGCCTCCGCCGACATCGGGGACATCAGCTTGAGCTTCTTCAGTTCGGCCTCGGCCTTGCGCCGCGCCTCCTTGGTCATGCCCGAGCGCTTGATGCGCTTGTCCATCTCCTCGAGATCGGCGCCCTCTTCCATGTCGCCGAGTTCCTTCTGGATGGCCTTGACCTGTTCGTTGAGGTAGTACTCGCGCTGGCTCTTCTCCATCTGGCGCTTGACGCGACCGCGGATGCGCTTTTCGACCTGCAGGATGTCGAGCTCGGTCTCCACCTGGGTCATCAGGTGCTCGAGGCGGCGCTTGACGTCGAACATCTCGAGCACTTCCTGCTTCTGCTCGAGCTTCAGCGGCAGGTGCGCGGCGATGGTGTCGGCGAGACGCCCGGCCTCGTCGATGCCGGCGATCGACGTGAGGATCTCCGGGGGGATCTTCTTGTTGAGTTTCACGTACTGGTCGAACTGCGTGACCATCGTGCGCCGCATGGCCTCCACCTCGGTGGCCTCCGGCCCCTCCCCGATGGCAACCGGATCCGCGTGCGCGGTGAGGAAACCGTCCGCCTCGCGGACGTCGGACAGGCGCGCGCGCTGGCTGCCCTCGACCAGCACCTTCACCGTGCCGTCGGGCAGCTTGAGCATCTGCAGGATGCTGGCGATGCTGCCGACCGCGTACAGGTCCTCGGCGGAGGGGTCGTCCTTGGAGGCGACGCGCTGGGCCGCCAGCAGGATCGCCTTGCCCGACTCCATCGCCGATTCGAGTGCCTTGATCGACTTCGGGCGTCCCACGAACAACGGAATGACCATGTGCGGGAAGACCACCACGTCGCGCAGCGGCAGCAGCGGAAGCGTGACCGCGCCTGCGGAGGGAGTTTCGGTGTTGTCGGGAATCGACATGCGGAGGAGTCCTCGGGACGACGTGAGCAGCGGAGGTGGGGCCCACCCACTGTAAGTTCAAGCCCCGGGGACGGCAATGCACGCCCCGGTGTCCGTGATCCTAACGCCAACCGCCCCTGCGCGCCGGAAGGCGGGCTCTGGCGACGGCGACGACCCCCTGCCGCACCGGGCGCTCAGGCGGAGTCGGCGATGCGCTGGGGATCGGAGTAGATGAGCAGCGGCGGGCCGTCGCCGTCGACCGTCGACTCGTCGATCACGACCTTGGTCACGCCCTCGAGCGAGGGCAGGTCGAACATCGTGTCGAGCAGCGTGTGCTCGAGGATGGAGCGCAGCCCCCGGGCGCCGGTCTTGCGGGCGAGCGCCTTGCGCGCGATCGCGAACAGGGCGTTGTCCCGGACCTCGAGCTCCGCGCCCTCCATCGAGAACATCCGCTGGTACTGCTTGATCAGCGCGTTGCGCGGCTCGGTCAGGATCTGGATCAGGGCCTTCTCGTCCAGTTCCTCCAGCGTGGCCACCACCGGCAGGCGACCGACGAATTCGGGGATCAGGCCGTACTTGATCAGGTCCTCGGGTTCGACATCGCGCAGCACCTCGCCGATGTGCTTGCGGCTGTCGGGCCCCCGCACCTCGGCACCGAAGCCGATGCCGCCCTTCTCGGAGCGGGCGCGGATGACCTTGTCGAGGCCGTCGAATGCGCCCCCGCAAATGAACAGGATGTTCGTCGTGTCGACCTGCACGAACTCCTGGTTCGGATGCTTGCGTCCACCCTGGGGCGGCACCGAGGCGATGGTGCCTTCGATCAGCTTGAGCAGGGCCTGCTGCACGCCTTCGCCCGAGACATCGCGGGTGATCGAAGGGTTCTCGGACTTGCGCGAGATCTTGTCGATCTCGTCGATGTAGACGATGCCGCGCTGCGCCTTCTCGACGTCGTAGTCGCACTTCTGCAGCAGCTTCTGGATGATGTTCTCGACATCCTCGCCGACGTAGCCCGCTTCGGTGAGCGTAGTGGCGTCGGCCATCACGAAGGGGACGTTGAGCAGGCGCGCGAGCGTCTGGGCGAGGAGCGTCTTGCCCGAGCCGGTGGGGCCGATGAGCAGGATGTTGCTCTTCGCGAGCTCGATGTCCTCGTTCTTGCCGAGGTTGCGCAGCCGCTTGTAGTGGTTGTAGACCGCGACCGCGAGGATCTTCTTCGCCTTGTCCTGGCCGATCACGTACTGGTCGAGGATCTGCTGGATCTCCCGCGGCGACGGCAGGTCCGAGCGGCCGGCCTTCGCCGACTGGGCCTCGGCCTGGATCTCCTCGCGGATGATGTCGTTGCAGAGCTCGATGCACTCGTCGCAGATGAACACCGAAGGGCCGGCGATGAGCTTGCGGACCTCGTGCTGGCTCTTTCCGCAGAAGGAGCAGTAGAGAAGCTTCTCGCCGCTGGAGGCCTTTTCGGTCATGTCGCGCGCCGCTCCCGCATCGCCCCGGTCGTCAGCTCGCCGCCCGCGTCTCGAGCACGCGATCGACCAGCCCGTACTGCAGGGCCGCTTCGGCGCTGAGGAAGTTGTCGCGGTCGCTGTCGCGCTCGATGGTGGCGACGTCCTGGCCGGTATGCCTGGACAGA
>CAIKXV010000287.1 GCA_903831455.1 uncultured Pseudomonadota bacterium
GGCTTGTCAATGCCCATACCCATTCTCCGGGTGCTCCGCTTGGCGGAACGATGGATACGGAGAGCCATCCCGCGTTCATGTGGCTCAACCAGGCCGACACGAGCGGACGCACGCCGCACGAGGTCTACGTCAGCGCGATGCTCAACGCGACCCAGATGCTGCTGGCTGGCATCACCTCGGCAATCGACCATTTCCCGGCACAGAATTTCGGTCCCGAAGACATCGAAGCAGTCGCGCGGGCCTACCGCGACAGCGGGATGCGTACGCTGCTGGCGGTGCGCATCTTCGACGACACTTTCGGCGATATCTTCCCCCGGGACGCGACACTCCCCGAGGACGTGGAGCGCGAACTCGCGCGCCTTGCACCGCTCCCACCGATGCCGCTCGCCCGCATCCGTGAATTGACCGAGGACGCGATTTCCCGCCATCACGATCCGGCCGGGCGGATTACCGTATGCCCCGCCCCTACCAATCCCGCGCGCTGCACGGACGCCCTTCTGGACCTCACGCGCGAGCTCTCCAGCAAGCACGATACCGCGGTCCACATTCATCTGCTCGAGTCGAAGGTGCAAACCCGGCTGGCGGCGGAGCGCCACGGCTGCTCGATGGTGGAGCACCTGGAGCGCATCGGATTGCTCGACGATCGCCTGTCCTGCGCGCATACCATCTGGATCGAGGACGCAGACATCGATCGCATGGCCCGCGCCGGATCAGTCGTGGTCCACAACCCCGAGAGCAACCTCAAGCTGGGTACAGGCGTCGCGCCCATCACCCGCATGATCGCCGCCGGAGTGTCCGTCGCGCTCGGTACCGACGGTTCGGTCACCAACGACAACGTGCAGTTGCACGAGGCGATGCGGCTCGCCGCGACCCTGGGCAGGGTCTCCGAGCCCGATCGGCGCCGCTGGGTGACGGCGAGACAGGCTCTTGGGATGGCAACGGACGGTGGCGCGCGCGCCATGCGTATTCCCGACATCGGCAGGCTCGCGGTGGGCGCCAGAGCCGACATCGTCCTCTACGACCTGAACACTCCGGTCTGGACGCCGTTCAACGATCCCGTCCGCCAGCTCGTGTACGCCGAGACCGGCAGCTCGGTCCATACCGTGCTGGTTGAAGGACAGATCGTCGTCCGTAATCGACGCATCGTGACCTTCGACTCTGATGCGGTGCTACGCGAGGCTCGTCCGATGCTGCGGTCGATCCGCGATCGCAACCGCGATTTGTATCGCCTGGCGCTGCGGATGGGCGAATTGTTTCCTTGATTCGAGCGCCATACCTGCCGTCCCAACCCACTGCCTTTGGAGACCCCGATGCCCGACTACACGCCACACTACAAGCTCACCCACGAAGGCGCGATGCGCATGATCGCCGCGGGCATGGCCAAGGCTGCCGCCATGGGGCAGGACCAGTGCATCACCGTGGTCGATGACGGCGGGCACCTGCTCGCGTTCGTGCGCATGGACGGGGCGCGCGTGCTCTCGATCGAGACCTCGCGCAAGAAGGCCATGACGGCGGCTTCCAACCGGGTGCCCACCGGCGGCATCGCGGCCGCCAACGAACTCAAGCTCGCCATCGCCAGCGAGGGGCGCATGACCAACCTGCTCGGTGGGCTGCCGGTCATCGTCGAGGGCTGCGTGATCGGCGCGGTGGGCGTTGGCTCCGGCACCGGGGAACAGGATCTGGAGGTCGCACGCGCCGCGATCGCCGCGCTGCCCGGCGCGAAGCGCTTCGACTGACCCCGCGGGGCGCCCCGGCGAAGCGCCTCGCCGCACGCGCGGGGCCGCTACAGCGCGTCGATGGGCACCTTGAGGTAGCGAACGCCGTTGTCCTCGGGGGCCGGCAGTTCGCCCGCGCGGATGTTCACCTGGATGGACGGCAGGATCAGCACCGGCATCGACAGGGTCGCGTCGCGTGCGCGGCGCATCGCGACGAAGGCCTCCTCGTCGATGCCGTCCTTCAGGTGGATGTTCGCGGCACGCTGCTCGCCGACCGTGACGTGCGCGGTGGCTGCGCGCGCGGCCGGAGGGTAGTCGTGGCACAGGTAGAGGCGGGTGTCGCCCGGCAGGTCGAGCAGCCTGCGTACGGACCGATACAGGTCGCGCGCATCACCACCCGGGAAATCGCAGCGCGCGCTGCCCAGATCGGGCATGAAGATCGTGTCGCCCACGAAGACCGCGTCGCCGACGCGATAGGCCATGTCCGCCGGCGTGTGGCCGGGCACGTGCATCGCCTCGGCCTGCAGCGACCCGATCGTGAACGTCTCGCCCGGCACGAACAGGTGATCGAACTGCGAGCCGTCGACCGGGAAGTCGTCGCCCAGGTTGAACAGGCGGGCGAACGTCGACTGCACGGCCATGATCGCCTCGCCGATGCCCACGCGCCCGCCCAGCCTCTCGCGCAGCCAGCGCGCGGCGCTCAGGTGATCGGCATGGGCATGGGTCTCGAGGATCCACTCGACCACCAGGCCGTGGGCCTCGACGAAGTCGACCACGCGCCGGGCGCTCGCCGTGGACGTGCGGCCGGATTTCGGATCGAAGTCCAGAACCGGGTCGACCACCGCGCATCCGGTGCCGTCCCCGGCATGCACGACATGGGTGAAGGTGCCGGTCACCGGATCGTGGAAGGATTCGACCCGAGGGACGGGTGCGCCTTCGGATGGGCTCATGCGCTGCTCCTCGGTCTCGGTCGGCCACGCCCGGGGGCGTCCAGGTCTCCAGGCCCGGCGGGCGACAGACCGGACAGTACCCGAAAGCACCGCCCCTCAGGGGCGCCAGTCCGAGCCGGACCAGCCAGCCGGCGCTGCGGTCGACCTCCCCGGGCAGCGCGAACAGCACGGGTCCGGGGCCAATGCCCGGCCATCGGTCCAGGCCTCCGACCTTGCTCTGCGTCACCGGCTCTCCCGATCGAGGGGCGTCCCGGTGCAGGGTCAGGCATGCGCGGTTCGCGCGGCCACCGCCGCGCGCGCGGGATCGCCCGCCTCTCGCGCCGCAGGGGTCGCCTCCGGCGGCGGCAATAGCCGCATCGCGTTGAGCACGACCACGAGCGAACTCGCCGACATGCCGACGGCCGCCACCCAGGGCGTCACCATCCCCGCCACCGCCAGCGGCACCGCGACCAGGTTGTAGGCTGCCGCCCACGCGAGGTTCTGGCGAACGACCGACACCGTCGCGCGCGAGACGCGTACGCCGGCCAGCAGTCGGGCGAGGCTCACGCTGGAGGCGGCCAGCCACACCATGTCGGCCGCCGCCTGGGCCAGGGCCGTGCCGCTCGCCATCGCGATCGACACCTGGGCCTGGGCGAGCACGGGTGCATCGTTCACGCCATCGCCCACCACGGCGACGATCGCGCCCGACCGCTGCAGCGACTTCACCCGCTCGAGCTTGGCTTCGGGGTCGGCCGCTCCGATCGCGTCGGCCGCTGCGATCCCGAGGCGAGCGGCCATCGCGGCGACGGTGTCGGGGTGGTCGCCGGACACCAGCAGCACCCGCAGCCCATCGGCCTGCAGGCCGCGGACCAGCTCGCGCGCACCCGGCCGCAGTTCGTCGGCCAGCGCGAACGTCGCGACCGGGCCGATGTCGTCGCCGAGCACGACCACCGTGTCGCCCCGTCGCATCGCATCGGCGGCCTGCTCCACCGCGGCGGCACCGCCCGCCGCCACGAAGGCAACCGAGCCCAGCCGCCAGCGCACCCCGTCGATCACCCCCTCCAGGCCCGCTCCGGCCACTGGCCGCAGCGCGTCCACCGCAGGCGGCGACCCGCGATCTCCGGCCAGGGCGAGCAGGGCCTGTGCCACCGGATGCCCGGAGCGATGCTCGAGCGCGGCAACCACGCCGAGCACGCGATCCGCATCGCAGCGGGCAAGGGCCTCGGGGAGCACGCGCCACTCCCGCACGCGCAGCCGACCGGTGGTCACCGTGCCGGTCTTGTCGAGCACGACATGCGTGGCGCGGGCGAGCGTCTCCACCGCATGCGCGCGCGTGGGCAGCAGCCCCAGTCGGCACAGGCGCGCGGTGCCCGCCGCGAGCGCCGCCGGAGTGGCCAGCGACAACGCGCACGGGCAGGTCACCACGAGCACCGCCACGCAGGTCCACAGCGCCCGGGACGGGTCGTGCAATCCCCACGCCACGGCGGTCACCGCCGCCACCAGCAGCAGCCCGACCACGAATCTCGACGCGGCCCGGTCTGCCAGCGCCGCCAGCGGCGGCCGGGCCGAGGCGGCGCGGTCGAGCAGCCGCACGATGGCCGCGAGCACCGTCGATTCGCCCACGCGCTCCACCTGCATCAGCAGCGGCAGTTCCACGTTGACCGAGCCACCGGTCACGGGCTCGCCCGGACCGCGCGCCACCGGCCGACTCTCGCCGGTCAGCAATGCCTCGTCGAGTTCGACCGCGGCGTCGAGCACCCGGCCGTCCGCGGGCACTCGCTCTCCCGGGCGAACCAGCACGATGTCGCCTGCACGCAGGGCACTCACGGCCACGTCCTCGAGGGCATCCGTCCGCGGCCAGGCCGACAGCCGATGCGCGCGGGCGGGAACCAGCCGGGCCAGCTCGTCGGTCGCGCGCGCGGCGCGGGCACGCACCTGCGACTCGACGAAGCGGGCTGCCAGCAGGAGGAACACGAACATGGTCACCGAGTCGTAGTACACCGGTCCGTCCGCCATGAACGTCGAGTGGAGGCTCGCGGCGAAGGCGCCGACGATCCCCAGGCAGACCGGGACGTCCATGCCTGGCGCTCGCGCCCGCAGTTCGCGCAAGGCGCCTCCGAACAGCGGCGCTGCGGAATACAGCAGGACCGGCAGCGTCAGCAGCAGCCCTGCCCAGCGCATCAGGCTCTCGATCTCCGGCGTCATCTGCCCGTCGGCGATCCACACCGGGACCGCGTACATCATCACCTGCATCATCCCGAGGCCGGCGATCGCCAGCCCGGCCAGCGCCCGCGAACGCTCGCGCCGATGCAGCTCCTCGGCGCGCGAGGCATCGAACGGGCGGGCTCGGTAGCCCACCGCGGCCACGGCCGCCAGCACCGCGGAGAGCGACGTGCAGGTCGGCGACCACCTCACCCGCGCGCGAGCGGTGGCGTAATTCACCTCGACGCCGCTCACGCCCGGCGTCGCGGCCAGCGTGCGCTCCACCAGCCACGCGCAGGCCGCACAGCCCAGGCCCTCGAGCAGCAGCGCCGCCTCGAGCTCGCCGCCAGCCAGCGGACGGACGAAGGCCTGCTGGAAGGCCGGATCGTCGAAGGCGGCCAGTTCGTCGGGCACGACCGGCAGCGGCGATGCCGCGAACGCGGCACGATGCAGGTAATACCGCTCGAGACCGCCGTCGACGATCGCCCGGGCGACCGCGCGGCAGCCCGGGCAGCACATCGCGCGATCGACGCCTCCGATGCGCAACGGCTCGACCGGCAGCGCCGAGGCGAGCGGCGACCCGCAGTGATAGCAGGTGTCCGGAGCGTCGCTCATGCGGGTCGACCTGCCGGCGCGGCATGCCGCGCGGGATTCAGGGCCAGGGGGTTGCAGCGGGACATCGGCGGCGCGGGCGCGCGGGCGCCCCGGGGATCGAAAAGCGGTGGCGGTGCGGCGCCGCCTGCGAGGGAGCCGGACCGGGGCGCCGCGCGCCGCCACCTGACCGCAGGGTGGCGAGGACCGCCCGGGCGCGTGTTGATCTGGGTCAACCTCGGGCCGTGTTTCCCTAGAATGGCGGGATGCTGACCGTGCTCGACGGGGATACCCCCTTCCCACCGCTGGAGCTGGCCGAGCGCGAGCCCAACGGGCTGCTGGCCGTCGGCGGCGACCTGTCGGTGCGGCGCCTGGTCGACGCCTACTCGCGCGGGATCTTCCCGTGGTATTCGCGCGGCGATCCGATCCTCTGGTGGAGCCCCGATCCGCGCATGGTGCTGTTTCCCGAGGAGTTGCGCGTGCAGCGATCCCTGCGCCAGCGACTCGCGCGCGTGGACTACGACGTCCGCGCCGACACGGCGTTCGACTCCGTGGTCGAGGCCTGCGCCGCCCCGCGTCCGGGACAGGACGGAACCTGGATCACCCGCCCGATGCGCGAGGCCTACGCAAGACTGCATGCAGCCGGCATCGCGCACTGCGTGGAGACCTGGATCGACGGCCGGCTCGCCGGGGGGCTGTACGGGATCGCGATCGGTCGCGCGTTCTTCGGCGAGTCGATGTTCACCCGCGTCCCGGATGCTTCGAAGATCGCGCTGGTGCATCTCGTGCGCCGCCTGCGCGTGGCTGGATTCGGCCTGGTCGACTGCCAGATGCGCACCGACCATCTCGCCCGCTTCGGGGCGAGGGAAATCCCGCGTGCGGACTTCGCGGCGCGGCTGTCGGAGTTGATACACTGCGGCGACACGCAGGCGGGCGACCCGGCCGGAGAGGGCGCGGACGCGCCGTGGCGCCGCGCGTGGAGCAACACCGCCGGCGAGGCCGCCGGAACCCAGGCCTGAACCGGCCGCACCGGCGCCTGCCGTCACGCCAGATGACCCGCCTGAACGATTTCCCGATCTCCGTCCTGCAGTTCTACACGACGGCCCGGTATCCCTGCAGTTATCTGCCCGACCGGATGGCGCGGTCGCAGGTCGCCACGCCAGGCCACCTGATCGACTCGGCGGTCTATGGCGAACTGGTGAGGGCGGGATTCCGGCGCAGCGGTGCCTTCACCTATCGCCCCTACTGCGACAGTTGCCGGGCCTGCGTGCCGGTACGCGTCCCGGTGGAGGATTTCAGGCCCAGCCGCTCGCAGCGCCGCGCCTCGACCCGACACGCCTCGCTCGAGGGGTCGCTCCAGGACCTGCGCTATTCGCCCGAGCACTACTCGCTCTACCTGCGCTACCAGGCTGCTCGACACAGCGGCGGTGGCATGGACCAGGACAGCCGGGAGCAGTACCGCCACTTCCTCCTGCAGAGCAACGTGCGCACGCACCTGATCGAGTTCCGCGAGCCGCAGACCGAGGGCGCGGCGTTGCGCATGGTGAGCATCGTCGATCGGCTGAACGACGGCCTGTCGTCGGTCTACACCTTCTTCGAACCCGGGGAGACCGCGGCGAGCTACGGCACCTACAACGTGCTCTGGCAACTCGAACTCTGCCGCTCGCTCGGCCTCCCCTACCTGTACCTCGGCTACTGGATCGCCCAGAGCCGCAAGATGGCCTACAAGTCGAACTTCCGGCCGATGGAAGGGCTGATCGACGGTCGCTGGCGCCCGCTGCCCGACGCGCAGCCGCACGCCTGATCGCGCGCGCATGACCGTCCCCGGCGCCCGGGCAGCGCCCGACGGCGAGATCGCCGATCTCGCCGTCCGGCTCGACGCGCTGCTGCCGCAGACGCAATGCACGCGCTGCGGCTACCCGGCCTGCCTGCCCTACGCCGAGGCGATCGCCCGCGGCGAGGCCGACATCGACCGCTGCCCCCCGGGCGGGGACGAGGGCGCGGCCGCGCTCGCGCAGGCGGCCGGCCGCGCGATCCGGCCGGTCGACCGCACCCGCGGGGAGCCTGGTCCGCTGCGCGTGGCGCTGATCGACGAGGCGGCCTGCATCGGCTGCACGATCTGCATCCGGAAGTGCCCGGTCGATGCGATCGTCGGCGCGGCGAAGCGCATGCACACCGTGCTCGGCGCCGAGTGCACCGGCTGTGAACTCTGCGTGGCGCCCTGCCCGGTCGACTGCATCACGATGGTCGACCCCCCCCCGCAGGCGGCGCGCTTCGTCCCGGAGACGGCGCGCGAGCGCCATCGCTTCCGCCAGGTCCGGCTCGCGCGCGAGCCGGCCGACCGGGCCAGGCGCTTCGCGCAGGCCGCTACCCTCAAGCTTGCCGAACTCGATCGCGAACCGCCGCGCGAGCTCGATGCGGCGACCGCGCGCCGACGCGCGATCGTCGAGCGGGCGCTTGCGCGCGCCCATGCGCGACTGGCCGGCGAGCCGTCGGACGAATCCCCCTGAGGAATCCCCCGGGGTCGGCCATGCCCTCCGGCCACCCCCTGTGCCATGCCGCCTGCTTGCGGTAGCCTGCGCACTCCGCAGTCCTGTCGAGGACGCCGGTGGCGATGCCGGCATGGACCGCGTCTCCTTCCCGCCGGATAACCCTGCCATGGCCCGAGTCTCCCCTGCCGCGTCCCCGCGCACGCGGGTTCCCCGCCACGCGACGCGCGCGGCCGGCGTCCGCCCGCTGCTGGCCTCGACCCTCGGCCCGGGCCGCATTCCCTACGCGCGCGGCGTGCGCGCCGGCGACTGGATCTTCGCCAGCGGCGTGATGGCGGCGGACTGGGACCAGGGGCGCTGCCAAGGCCTCGCGCCGGCCGTCTCGCGGGCGGCCTCGCCGTATTCCGGCCTGCCGGTCCCGCGGCGCGAAGCCGCGTGCGTCCTCGACCGGCTCGGGGAAGTACTCGCCGCCGGCGGCAGCGAGTTCGGCCGCGTGGTACGAAGCGACCAGTACTTCACGACCTGGCGCAGCGTCAATGCCTACCACGGCGAGCGCGTGCAGCGCTTCCGCCCGATCGTGCCGCCGACCACCTCGGTCCTCGTGCCGGGCCTCACGCTGCCCGGCGCGTCGCTCGATGCACAGTTCATCGCGCTCGCCTCGGCGAGCCGTGCCCGCATCGAACCCTTCTATCCCGAGGGCCTGCACGTGCCCTCGACCTCCGGCTTCGCGCCGGTGCTGCGCGGCGGTGACTTCCTGTTCATCGCCGGTTTCATGGCCGCCCACCAGCCCGGCGACCTCGGCGGCATCGCCCCCGAGGCGAAGGTGCCCGAAGGGCACCTGTGGAAAGGCACCCGCATCCGCCTCGAAGCCGAGTATGCGATGAAGCACAAGATCGCCGTCGCACTCGCCGGGGCCGGGGCCGACCTGTCGCGGGTGGTCAAGGCGCAGGTCTACCTCCGCGACATGGCCGACCTGCCCGCGTTCAACGAAGCCTGGCACCACTGGTTTCCGACCTGGCGCCCGGCCGTGAGTTACGTGCCGATCTCCACGCCCGGCCTCGCCATCGAGGACGCGCGGGTGGAGATCAACGCCATCGCGATGGCCAGCGACTCGCGCGCGCGGATGCGCGCGATCGACGCCGGCTTCCACACCGGCATCGACGGCCAGCCGGCCGCCGTGCTGGCCGGCGACCTGCTGCTCTGCTCGGCCCTGCTGGCCGCCGATGGGAACGGACCCTTGCCGGGCACTCGGCCCGATCCGCGGCAGCCGTGGTTCGGATCGCAGGCCGAAGCGCAGGTCGACGTCATCGTCGCGCGTGCGCGCGCGCTTTGCGAACAGGCCGGCACGCGCCTGGAGAACCTGGTCCGTCTGCAACTGTTCGTGACCGATCTCGCCGAGGTCGACGCGGCCTGCCGGGCCCTTGCGCGTCATCTGCCGGGCATCGCGCTGCCGCTGTCGATCGTCCAGGTGCCCGCGCCACTTCCGGTGCCCGGCTGCTCGCTGATGGCCGACCTGTGGATCCACGCGCCCTGACGCCCCGCCCCCGCCGCTGGCGGCGGCGCCTCGCATGGATCGGGGGGGGCCTGCTCGTCGCGCTCGTGGCCATCGGACTCGCCGCGCGGCATGCGCTGCCGCCGCTGCTGCGCGACGTGATCGCGGCCAGGACCGGCGAGTTCCTGGGACGCGAGGTCGAACTCGATTCGGTCGCGTTCGATCCGCTGCGCCTCGTGCTGACCCTCCAGGGGCTGCGGATCCGCGAGCCCGACGCCACGCAGCCTTTCGTCGCGATCGATCGCATCGAGGCCGACCTGCATTCGAGTTCACTGTGGCATCGGGGGCCGGTCCTCGAGGCCCTGCGGATCTCCGCCCCGCGGGCCAGGATCGCGCGGTCGGCGTCCTCGCGATTCAACTTCTCCGATATCGTCGAGACGATCGCCCGCCGTCCGCGCTCGCCGAAACCCCTGCCCTTCTCGCTGCGAGACTTTCGCATCGAGGACGGCCACGTCGAATTCGACGACCGCGTGCACGGCGTGAAGCACACCTTCGCGAATGTCGAGGCGACCCTCCCGCTGCTCTCGCGGCTGGCGGGGGAGGCGGAGGACCCGGTACAGCTGCGACTCGCGGCCCTGGCCGACGGCGCGCCGCTCACGCTGGGGCTCGACGGTCGGCTGCTGGTCGCGCCCGTCGCCTTCACCGTGCGTCTGGGCGTCAAGGATCTTCCCGTCGCCCGACTGCTCCCGCACGCCGCGCTCGACCCGACGCCCGATCTCGGAGCCGGCACGGTCAGCGCCGATCTTCGCCTCGTGCGCGGCCCCGGGAGCGAAGGACAACCGGCCTCGCTCACGCTCGCGGGCGAGGCCGAGGCGCGCGACCTCGCGCTCGCCGACGCCCGTGGAGCCGTCGTCGCGAAGGCAGCGCGCCTGGCGATCGACCTCGAGTCCGCCGACCTGCGCGAGCGTCGAGTGAACCTGTCGCGAGTGCTGCTGGCCGGGGCCGAGGTGGAGGTCGTTCGCGAGGCCGACGGCCGCATGAACCTCGCCCGCCTGCTGCCGCGTCCCCGCGCAGCCGCGGTGGCGGCACAGCCCACCCCGCCGGCGTCCGCCCATGGCGAACGCGCGGAGGCCCCCGCGCGCCCGCGCACCCGCGTCGCGATCGCATCCATCGAGGTCGAGAACGGCCGGGTCGGCTGGACCGACCGCGCCGTCTCGCCCCCCTTCACCGCCCGCGCCGAGGCGATCGGACTGTCGATCAGGGGTCTGGAGCCCGGCTCGGAGACGCCCGCCGAGGCCCGGGGCAGCCTGCGCACGGCACGGGGCGAGACGCTCGAACTCGACGCCCGACTGCAGCTCTCCCCCCTGCTTGCCGAAGGTCGCCTCGCGCTCGCGGGGGTACGCATCCCGGACTACGCGCCGTACTTCGCGTCGAAGCTTCCGGTTCGCATCGAGTCCGCAACGCTCTCCGGCTCCAGCGGCTTTCGCTACGCGTCGACCGGCGGCAAGCCCGCCCTCGCGCTCTCGGGGCTTGCGCTCGACCTACGCGGCCTGCGCGCCCGTCGGCCCGAGGCGAGCGAGCCGCTGCTGCAGCTGCAGTCGCTTGCCCTCGCGGAGGTCGACATCGATCTCGCCGCCCGGCAGGCCTCCGTGGGCTCGATCCGCGCACGCGAGGGCGCGCTGCGCGCGATGCTCGGCGCCGATGGTCGCCTCGACCTCGCGACGATGCGTCCGGCCGGCAGCCCTGCTCCCGCACCCGCGAGCCCGCCCATCGGCGGCACGCCCGCACCCTGGACCTGGTCGCTGCGCGACGCCAGCCTGGAGCGCTGGGCGATCCGGCTCGAGGATCGACGACTGCCCCAGCCCGCGATCCATGAGCTGTCCGGACTCGACGCGCGACTCGCGGGCCTGAACAGCCGGCCGGGCTCGCGCGGCCAACTCCGGCTGCGCACCGCGATCGATCGCGGCGGCAGCCTCGCGATCCGCGGCGACATCGGTCTGTCGCCGGGTTTCGCGAACGTCGAGGTCGATCTCGCCTCGCTGGGCCTGGTGCCGCTGCAACCCTATTTCGGCGAACGCCTCAACGTGCTGGTCACCTCGGGCGAGGTCGGCCTGCGCGGCCGGGTGCAACTGGATGCAGCGACCCGCCCGCTGCGCGGCCGGTTCGCCGGTGATCTGCGCCTGTCCGGCCTCGGCGTCCTGGACCGCGGCAGCGAGGAGGAATTGCTGCGCATCGGCTCGCTGCAGGTCTCGAGCGTGGATGCCCGCATGGGCCCTGGGGCACTCGACATCGGCGAGATCGCGCTGTCGGATTTCGCCGCCCGCCTGATCCTGTCGAAGGATGGTCGACTGAGCCTGCGCGAGATGGTGCGTCCCGCGCCCGGCGCGAGCCCCGTACCGGCTTCAGCCGCCACGGCGGCACGACCCGATCCCGCGGGGGTGATCGCGGCCGACGCCCAGCCGGCCGAACCGGTCGCCGAGGCGAGCCGCGCATCCGCCGCTCCGCGCGCATTACCGGCGCCCCGGGATGCGGAGCGCATGCCGATCCGCATCGGACGGATTTCCGTCGTGTCGGGCACGGTCAACTATTCCGACTTCCTCGTGCGGCCGAACTACCGGGTGAACCTCACCGGCGTCACGGGGACGGTCTCCGAACTGTCCTCGCAACCGGGCACCACGGCCGAGATCGACCTGCGCGCCGCGGTCGACGGCACCGCACCGGTACAGATCGCCGGTCGCCTTAATCCGCTGGCCGCACCGCTGTTCGTCGACATCAAGGCCTCGATGAGAGGCGCGGAACTCTCCACGCTCTCCCCGTACACGATCAAGTACACCGGCTACGGCATCGAGCGCGGACGTCTCACGATCGAGACCGCGTATCGCGTCGAGGACCGCAAGCTCGACGCCCAGCACCGGGTGTTCCTCGACCAGCTTACCTTCAGCGCGGACCGCGTCGACGGGCCCGCCGTCCTGCGACTGCCCATCCTGTTCGCCGTCCGCCTGCTGCAGAACCGCAACGGCGAGATCGATCTCACGCTGCCGGTGACCGGCACGCTCGATGACCCGAAATTCCGGCTCGGTCCGATCATCTGGCAGGTCGTGGTCAACCTGATCACGCGCATCGTGACGGCACCCTTCGCCCTGTTCTCGCGCGGCGGAAGCGAGGACCTGTCCTACGTGGCCTTCGCGCCCGGAAGTCCGGACCTGGACGAGGCCGGTCGCTCGCGCCTGGCGAGCGTCGGCAAGGGCCTTGCCGAGCGGCCGTCGGTACGACTCGAGCTGTCGGGGCGCGTGGACCCCGAGGCCGATCGCGCGGCCCTGCGCCGGCTGCGGCTGGAGGCCTCGGTACGGGCCCAGGTCGCGCGCGACCGAGTCCGTCGTGGCGAGGCGGCCCCGCCACTCGCGGAACTGGTGCCCACGCGCGAGGAATACGAGTCGGCGCTGCGCGCCGTGTACCGGCAGGCCCCGATCGCCAGGCCCCGCAATGCGATCGGACTGCTGCGCGATCTTCCCGTGCCCGAGATGGAGACGTTGCTGGTCACCGCCTCCCGGGTCACCGACGAGGACCTGCGCGAACTCGCGGCGGAGCGCGCCCGCACCGTCGAAGCGTGGCTGGTCAAGGATGCGGGCCTGCCGCCGGAGCGGATCTTCCGCGTCCCCGCCGCCGACCAACCCGCGAGCGCGGCGGCCAAACGGGCCGCCTCGCGCGTCGACCTGCTGCTGCGCTGAATCCGGAGATCCTGCCCGATGACCGTCGAGGACCCGCACGCGCCCGTGCGACTGTCGAAACTGATGGCCGCGCGCGGCCTGTGCTCTCGCCGCGAGGCCGACGGCTACATCGAGCGGGGCTGGGTCCGCGTCGATGGGGTCGTGGTCAGCGAACTCGGATCGAAGGTGCTGCCCCACCAGGCGATCACGCTCGCGCCCGCCGCCCGCAGCGCGCAGCAGGACCGCGTCACGATCCTGCTGCACAAGCCGGTCGGCTACGTGTCGGGGCAGCCCGAGCCGGGCTACCAGCCCGCCGTGGTACTGGTCGCCGCCGAGCGCCAGGCCGGCGGCGACCGCGCCAGCCGCCCGTTCCAACGATCGATGCTGCGCGGGCTTGCGCCCGCCGGTCGACTGGATATCGACTCCACCGGGCTGCTGGTCCTGACCCAGGATGGCCGTATCGCGCGCCAGCTGGTCGGCGACGACAGCCCGGTCGAGAAGGAGTATCTGGTCCGCGTCGAGGGACGCCTGGGGCCGGACGGACTGGACCGCCTGCGCTTCGGGCTGGTGCTCGACGGTCGGCCGCTGCGCCGTGCGCAGGTGTCGTGGCAGAACCGCGACCAGCTGCGCTTCGTGCTGCGCGAAGGCCGCAAGCGGCAGATCCGCCGCATGTGCGAGCTGGTCGGACTGCGCGTCACCGGGCTCAAGCGCATCAGGATCGGCCAGGTACGGCTGGGCGACCTTCCCGCGGGGCAGTGGCGCCTGCTCGCACCCGGCGAGTCCTTCCTCGGACAGGGCAGTCGTCCCGCGCCGCTATAATCGACCGGTGACGAACGCGCGCCAGGCGCGCGCGTCCCGCATCCGGAGGATTCGCGATGGCACTCCCGCTCGACGGCGTGAAGGTGGTCGATCTCACCAACGTGCTCGCCGGCCCGTTCTGCACGATGACCCTGTCCGACCTCGGGGCCGAAGTGCTGAAGGTCGAGAATTTCCCCGAGGGAGACCTCTCGCGCCGGCTCTCGCCCAAGGTGAACGACGAGAGCTACTGCTTCGCGATGGTCAACCGCAACAAGCGCAGCATCGGCCTCGATCTCAAGAACCCTCGCGGCAAGGAGGTGTTCATGAAGCTCGCGGCTGGCGCCGACATCATCCTGGAGAACATGCGGCCCGACGCGAAGTTCCACATGGGCGTGGACTACGAGTCGGTGAAGAAGGTCAACGCGCAGATCATCTACGCGTCGATCTCGGGCTTCGGGCAGACCGGCCCCTATGCGAAGAAGGGCGGCTACGACATCGTCGCCCAGGGCATGACCGGCATCATGCGCATGACCGGCGAGCCGGGGGGGCGTCCGGCGAAGGTGGGGATCGCGATGAACGACGTCGCCGGTGGCGTCACCGCGCTCTACGCGATCCTCGCCGCCTACATCCACCGCCTGCGTTCCGGCGAAGGCCAGTACCTCGAGACCTCGCTGGTCGACGCGGGCCTGGCGTGGATGGTGTGGGAGAGTGCCGCCTTCTTCGGCTCGGGCGAGGTCGCGATGGCCAACGGCACGCGCCACCGCCGCTCGGCCCCGTACCAGGCCTTCCGCACGGCGGACGGTTACGTGACCATCGGCGCCAACAGCGAGAAGATGTGGGCCAGCCTGTGCCGGCAGGTGCTCGACCGCCCGGACCTGCTCGAGGACGAGCGCTTCCGCGGGCTGCAGAACCGTCTCGCCAACGTCGAGGCGCTCCAGGAGGAGATCGAGCGCGTGCTGGTCACCCGGCCCACCGCCCACTGGGTGCCGCTGCTCGACGCGGCGGCTGTCCCCGGTGGCCCGGTCTACACCTTCGACGAGACGGTCGAGGATCCGCACATCAAGGCCCGCGAGATGTTCTTCGACGTCGATCATCCGAAGATCGGCCGCATGAAGAACATCGGCTACCCGGTGAAGTTCTCGCGCACGCCGCAGCAGTACCGCTCGCCCGCGCCCTGGCTGGGCCAGCACACCGAAGAGGTGCTCGGCGAACTGGGCTACGACGCACGGCAGGTCGACGCCCTGTTCCGCGACTCCGTGGTCTTCGACAAGTACCGCGACCCGGCGCGACAGGGCTGACATGAATCCCGCCAAGCGGCGCGAGATCTTCGCGCGCTTCGCGCGCGCCAATCCCCACCCGCAGGGCGAGTTGCACTGGAGCACGCCCTTCCAGCTCCTGGTGGCGGTGATCCTCTCGGCCCAGGCCACCGATCGCAGCGTCAACCAGGCGACGGCCACGCTGTTTCGCGATGCGCCCGGCCCGCGCGAGATGCTCGCGCTCGGTCGCGAGGGCATCGAGCGCCATGTCCGCACCATCGGCCTGTTCCGATCGAAGGCAAGGCACGTGGAGGAGACCTGCCGAATCCTCCTGGAGAGGCATGGCGGCGAGGTGCCGCGCGACCGCGAGTCGCTGGAATCGCTCCCGGGCGTCGGACGCAAGACGGCCAACGTCGTGCTCAACATCGCCTTCGGCGAGCCGACCATCGCCGTCGACACCCACCTGTTCCGGCTGGCCAATCGCATCCCGCTCGCGCCCGCCCGCACGCCGCTGGCCGTCGAGCGCCGCCTGCTGCGCCTGATCCCGCCCGAGTACCTTCAGCACGCGCACCACTGGCTGATCCTGCACGGGCGCTACGTCTGCAAGGCGGTGCGACCGGATTGCCCGAACTGCCTGATCGCCGACCTGTGCGAGTATCGGTCGAAGACCCCGGCATCCGACGACTGAGACCCCCCCGTGTTCGAACCGACGCGCGATGAAGCACGCGGCTTCCTCGTCGAGGCCTGGCGGGCATATCGCGAGGGCAGGGTACTCACGCCGCTGCAGGCGATGGCGTCCGACGTGATCGCGGCGCATCCCGAGTATCACGCGCTGCTCGAAGTACCCGACGCGGCCCTGCAGCGCGAGTACACGCCCGCGCAGGGCGAGACCAACCCGTTCCTGCACCTGCACCTGCACCTGGCGCTGGCCGAACAGCTCTCGATCGACCAGCCGCACGGGTTGCGGTCGGCCTACGATCGGCTGCTCGCACGATTGGGCGAGCCGATGCTCGCCCAGCACGCGGTGATCGACTGCCTGGCACGAACGCTGTGGGAGGCACAGCGCGCGGGCACGCCGCCCGATGGCCAGGCGTACGTGGCGTCGGTACTGCGCCTCGGCGACGCGGGCTGACCGCCGGTCCGGCGATCAGTTGCGCACGACGCCCAGCGATCCCTTCTGGCGCGCGTAGAAGGCGGCCAGGTCGCGGAA
>CAIKXV010000288.1 GCA_903831455.1 uncultured Pseudomonadota bacterium
CGGCAGGCGCCCGCGGCCCCAGCCGGGCAGGCGGCGAGGCCGGCCGAGCGTGCGTGGCACCCGGGCGGGGGGCGCCCGGGACGACGCCCGGCCCAGTTGTCATCGCCCGCGCAGCCCCGTACAATCCGGCCCTTTTCGCCGAACTCTCGAGGCAACCCGTGGCCAATTCCGCTCAAGCCCGCAAGCGCGCCCGTCAGGCCGATGCCCAGCGCGCCCACAACATGGCGCAGCGCTCGGCGCTGCGCACCGCCATCAAGAAGGTGCGTGTGGCCATCGCCGCCGGCAACAAGTCCGACGCGCAGACCCAGCTGAGCGCCTCGATGGCGGTGATCGACCGCATCGCCGACAAGGGCGTGATCCACAAGAACAAGGCTTCGCGCCACAAGAGCCGCCTGTCGGCCGCCGTCAAGGCCATCGCCTGACCGCAGGCGCAGGGGCTGCGCGCTCGCGCGCGGCGGTACGGTGTTCGAAGGATGCACGCGGGACAGGGCGGTGGCGGCGAGGCTTGCAGTGTAGCAGCCGTCCGCCGGACTCCCGTCGTGGCCCGGACGGCACCCAGGGTGTGATCGACGGCGGCAGCGGCCGCCGTCTTCATTTCGGCCGGCACCACGACAGCGGTGCGGCCCGTCGATCGAAGCGGAGGGTCTCGCGATGTCCGGCCACCTGATGAACACCTACAAGCGACTGCCGGTCGCGTTCGTGCGCGGGGAAGGCGCGTGGCTGTGGGATGCGTCCGGACGCCGCTACCTCGACGCGCTCGCCGGCATCGCCGTCAACGGCCTCGGCCACGCACACCCGCGGCTGGTCGCCGCCATCGCCGACCAGGCCTCGAAGGTGGTGCACGTCTCCAACCTCTACGAGGTGCCCGAGCAGGAGCGCCTCGGCGCGCGACTCGCGCAGCTCTCGGGGATGGACAACGCGTTCTTCAACTGCTCGGGCGCCGAGGCGAACGAGTCGGCGATCAAGCTCGCGCGCCTGTATGGCCACCAGCGCGGCGTCGAGGTCCCCACCATCGTCGTGATGGACCGGTCGTGGCACGGACGCACGATCGCCACGCTCTCGGCCACCGGCAACCGCAAGGCCCAGGCCGGCTTCGAGCCTCTGCTGGGCGGCTTCGCGCGCGTGCCCTTCGACGACTTCGATGCGGTCCAGCGGGTGGCCGAGAACAACGCCAGCGTCGTCGCCGTGCTGGTCGAGCCGGTTCAGGGCGAGGGCGGCATCCAGATCCCCGAGCGTCGCTACCTCCGCCAGCTGCGCGACCTCTGCGACCAGCGCCAGTGGCTGCTGATGCTCGACGAGGTGCAAAGCGGCATGGGCCGCACCGGCACCTGGTTCGCCTTCCAGCACACCGACGTGATGCCCGACGTGCTCACGCTCGCCAAGGGCCTCGCCAACGGCCTGCCGATCGGCGCCTGCCTCGCCCGCGGCACGGCCGCCTCGGTCTTCGGCCCCGGTCACCACGGCACCACGTTCGGCGGCGGCCCGCTGGTCTGCCGCGCCGCGCTCGAGACGCTGGCCATCATCGAGGAAGAGGGCCTGCGCGAGCGCGCCCGCGCGATGGGCGAGCGTATCGTCGCCGGCTTCCGCCAGACCCTCTCCGGGGTACCCGGCGTAGTCGAGGTTCGCGGCAGCGGACTGATGCTGGGCATCGAGCTCGACCGCCCCTGCAACGAACTCGTGCGCGAGGCGCTCGAGGCCGGACTGCTGATCAACGTCACCTACGACACCATCATCCGCATGCTGCCGCCGCTGGTGATCGACGAGGCGCAGGCCGACCAGATCGTCGCCCTCCTCTCGCCGCTGGTGCGTGGCTTCCTCTCGCGCTGAAGCCGGCCCTTCCGCACCGTGAAGACGCCACGCCACTACCTCACCTTCCTCGATTTCACCCGCGAGGAATACGAGTACCTGTTCGCCCGGGCCGCGTGGATCAAGGGCGAGTTCAAGGCCTATCGCCGGTACTGGCCGCTGGCCGACCGCACGCTCGCGCTGATCTTCGAGAAGCCGAGCACGCGCACCCGGCTGTCCTTCGAGGCCGGCATGCAACAGCTCGGCGGCGCGGCGATCTACCTCAACACCCGCGACACCCAGATGGGGCGCGGCGAGCCGGTCGAGGACATGGCGCAGGTGGTCTCGCGCATGGTCGACATCGTGATGATCCGCACCTTCGGCCAGGAGATCGTCGAGCGCTTCGCGCGCGTGTCGCGCGTGCCGGTGATCAACGGACTCACCAACGAGTACCACCCCTGCCAGATCCTTGGCGACATCTTCACCTACATCGAACACCGCGGCCCGATCCAGGGGAAGACGGTCGCCTGGATCGGCGACTCGAACAACGTGTGCAACACCTGGCTGCAGGCGGCCACCGTGCTCGATTTCAACGTGCATGTGTCGACCCCGCCCGGCTACGAGGTCGAGCCCGAGCGGGCCGGCATCTACGACACCACCCATTTCGAGCAGTTCGGCGACCCGATGGAGGCGGCGCGCGGCGCCGACCTGATCACCACCGATGTGTGGACCAGCATGGGTTACGAGGCCGAGAACGCGGCCCGGCTCAAGGCCTTCGAGGACTGGTGCGTCGACGCCGACATGATGCGCGTGGCCGCGCCCGATGCGCTGTTCATGCACTGCCTGCCCGCGCACCGGGGCGAGGAGGTCACCGCCGAGGTGATCGACGGCCCGCAGAGCGTCGTCTGGGACGAGGCCGAGAACCGCATGCACGTGCAGAAGGCGCTGCTCGAGTACCTGCTGCTCGGCCGCGTCTCGCCGTGACCGGCGTGGCCCGCCCGGCCGCGCGTCGGCTGCGCACGGGCCTCGGTCTGCTGCTCGTGGTGGCGACCGCATTCGCGCATGCGCAGGACTGGCCCTCGCGGCCCCTGCGGTTCATCGTGCCGGCGGGCCCGGGCAGTTCGCTCGACGTGATCGCCCGCCTGAGCGCCGACCGGCTGCGCGAGACCCTCGGCCAGCCGCTGGTCATCGACAACCGGCCGGCCGCGGGCGGCACGGTGGGCACCGCCGCCTGCGCGAGCGCCGCGCCCGACGGGCACACGATGGTGCTGGGCTTCAACGGCCCCGTGGCGCTGGCCCCGTTCCTCTACTCGAAGCTGCCCTACGATCCGGCCCGCGACCTCGCCCCGGTCGTGGCAACCACCACCGCGCCCAACCTGCTCGCCGTGCACGCCGATCTGCCGGTGCGCAGCGTCGCCGACCTGGTCGCCTGGGCGCGCGCGCAGCCCGGGCGGTTCACCTACGCCTCGGTCGGCAACGCGAGCGCCTCCCACCTGTCGATGGAACTGTTCCTGTCGATGGCCGGCATCGGCGCCGTGCACAGCCCCTACAACGGGGCGCCTCCCGCAGCCGCCTCGCTCGCGCAGGGCGAGACCCACGCCGGCTTCGCCGCACCCACCGCGCTGTTGCCGCACCTGAAGTCGGGACGAGTGCGCGCGATCGCCGTCACCACCCGCGCGCGCCATCCGGGCTTCCCCGACCTGCCCACCGTCGCCGAGGGCGGACTCGCAGGCTTCGAGGCGGTGCTGTGGAATGGCGTTCTGGTCCCGGCCGGTACGCCCACGGCGGTGATCGGCCGCCTCAACTCGGAGTTCAACCGCGTGCTCGCGCTGCCCGACACGCGCGCGCGCCTGTCTGCCGCCGGCCTGGACGCGGCGGGCGGCAGCCCGGCAGCCTTCGCCGCCCTGATCAGGGCGGAGGTGCAGCGCTGGTCGCCCCTGCTGCGTCAACTGTCCCTGCGGCTGGACTGAGACGCCGGCCACCTCGGCACCCGCGGAGTGGCCCCCGACTTCGCCCGTACGCATCACTATCCGCGGCTCGAACCCGCATTCATCCACCACCCACACTGAACGCACCTCGCCATGGCCAAGAAACCCGCCCGCATCAGGAAAGTCGTCCTCGCCTACTCGGGCGGACTCGATACCTCGGTGATCCTCAAGTGGCTGCAGGACACCTACGACTGCGAGGTCATCACCTTCACCGCCGACATCGGACAGGGCGAGGAGGTCGAGCCCGCGCGCAAGAAGGCGCAGATGGCCGGCGTCAAGCAGATCTTCATCGAGAACCTGCAGGAAGAGTTCGTGCGCGACTTCGTGTTCCCGATGTTTCGCGCCAACACCGTCTACGAGGGCGAGTACCTGCTCGGCACCTCGATCGCGCGACCGCTGATCGCCAAGCGGCTGGTGGAGATCGCGAAGAAGACCGGCGCGGACGCGATCTCGCACGGGGCCACCGGCAAGGGCAACGACCAGGTGCGCTTCGAACTGGGCGCCTATGCGCTGATGCCCGACGTGAAGGTGATCGCGCCCTGGCGCGAATGGGACCTGCTCTCGCGCGAGAAGCTGCTCGCCTATGCCGATGCCCACGGCATCCCGGTCGACTACAAGAAGCGCAAGGGCGGCGGCGCCCCCTACTCGATGGACGCCAACCTGCTGCACATCTCCTACGAGGGCGGCATCCTGGAGGATCCGTCCTTCGAGCCGGAGGCGTCGATGTGGCGCCTCACGGTGTCGCCCGAGAAGGCGCCCGCGAAACCGGAGTACGTCGAACTGGCCTACCGGCGCGGCGACATCGTCTCGGTCAACGGCGTGAAGATGACTCCGGCCCAGGTACTCACCGAACTCAACCGGCTCGGCGGCAAGCACGGCATCGGCCGGCTCGATCTGGTCGAGAACCGCTACGTCGGCATGAAGTCGCGCGGCTGCTACGAAACGCCCGGCGGCACCATCATGCTCAAGGCCCACCGCGCGATGGAATCGATCACCCTCGACCGCGAGGTGCTCGCGCTCAAGGACGACCTGATGCCGCGGTACGCGCGGATGATCTACAACGGCTACTGGTTCAGCCCCGAGCGGCAGCTGCTGCAGACGCTGATCGATGCCTCGCAGGCGACGGTCAACGGCACGGTGCGGCTCAAGCTGTACAAGGGCACGGTGATCGTCACCGGCCGCGTGTCGAAGTCCGACAGCCTGTTCGATCCGGCGATCTCCACCTTCGAGGACGACGGCGGCGCCTACAACCAGGCCGACGCGGCCGGCTTCATCCGGTTGAATGCGCTGCGCATGCGCATCGCGGCCAACGCCCGTGGTCGCCGGCGCTGAACGCAACCCGGCCGCCTGCGCCTTGCGCCGGCGGCCGCACGCGCACGGGGGGCGCCGCCCGCGCGTGCCCGCGGGGCTGAACGCCCCGGACCGCGAGGCCGCGGCGATCGCGCATCAGGGCCCTCTGCGGCGGCGGATCGCCGCCGGGGTGTCGTGCAGCACCGGGGCATCGGGCCGCGGCTGTACGCCGGCGCCCATGCCTGCGGCCGCGCACTCGGCCGCCGTGCCTGCATAGCCGCATTGCCCGGGCAGCACGTCGCGCAGCGCTGCGACGGACTCACTGGGACTCGCCTCGATCGCGGTCGCCTGCACCCGTGCGCGCACGGTTGCCTCGTGGAAGTCGCCTGCGGCCGGCGGCTGCAGCACGCCGTCGCCGGTGCTGCCCAGCCAGTGGGCCTGTGCATCGGTGAGCGCCCCGCCCCCGCCCAGCAGCGTGGCGCCTGCGGCATACGCGCCGCCGGCATACCCGCCGGCGAGCAGCGGCGTGAGGCCGGCCGCCGCATGCGCCGGCAGGGCGGTCGGCAATACCGAGGCACCGGCCGCGAGCGCGGAGCTGGCCCAGAACAGCCCGCCGGTGAACAGCGCGAAGGACAGTACGGTCCAGCCCGACCGACTGTCGCTCCAGGAGTGGACGAGTTCTTCGGCCTCGGGCAGGCTGCCTCCGGCCCACGGCACCAGCGACACCCCGCTGCTCGCGAGCAGCGCGGTCGAAGGGCAACCGTCACCCTGCACGCGCAGGCAGTAGGCGGCCTGCAGGCCCCACGGATGCAGCTCGCGGGGAAAGGCCACGTGCCACAGCGGTCGCACCCGCGCCTCGGTGGTGACGGTGACGCGCCGTCGCAGCCATCCGCCCGACTGCGTCTGGGTGCGGCTCCAGCGGGTGTCCATCCAGGCCACGTAGCCGATGGCCGCATGGTGCGTGCGCATCGCGTGCCCGACGACGACCTGCGCGGCCGTCCAGCCGATGCCGTGGAACACCGGGTCGCCGGACCTGGCGCCGCGAAAGGCGGCGAACGGGTTGCGGCCCGGGCGATGGGGGTCGGTCGACTCCTCGGGGGCAAGGTAGTGCCGCGCCGCGGCCCAGCGTTCGCCGTGATCGGGCGTGAAGTCGGCCAGCGCGGCGCGCACCCGGGCCCGGGGCGAGCGCTCGACCCGCACCACCCTCACCCGCAAGGTGGCGTCCTGGGGTGCGTAGACCGCGAACACGGCGGCCTGCGCGTGCGGCAGGCCGCCGACCAGGCGCGAGGCCTGGCCCGCCGGAAGGTTCGCGAGTTCGCCGTCCTCGCGGGCGCTCGTCGCCCAGCGTCCGCCGCCAAGGCGTGCTGCCTGCGCACCGCCCGCCCCCGGCGCGGCCGACTCGCCGAGCGAGACCCAGCGGTCGATCGGCCAGGGATGCGTACGCCCCGCGCCCAGCGGCCAGTCCACCCACAGCGGCTCGGGGACGACGAGCCGGGCCTGCGCCAGGGCCGGGAGCGCGAGCGCGGCCACCAGCACGAGGGGGCCGACCCTTCGCACGGGCATGCGACCCGCGCCGGGGACATGTTGGCGCACGCCCGCGCGCGCGGCGTCACCGCCGGATGCCGGACCGTGCGCGAGCCTGTCGGTCGTCGGAGTCATGCGCGAAGGGTGCCCGGGCCGGCCGCGCCCGCGCGAGCGCGCCGGCAGGACGCTGCGCATCCAAACCACGGGCGACGGCGAACCCGTCGCGGCTGCGCGCCGGATCCGGCCGCAGCCGCATGAGGAGCCCCTGTCGGCCGACGCGTCTCCATGGCCTCGGGCGGCACGATCTCCGTCGCCACGACCTCGATGTGCCCGCGGCGCCTTTCCGGCCGGGCGCGACGCACGCGGTCCGGCCACGGAGCCGCCCGCCGTCGCCTTTGCCCTGCGAACGCCGGCTTGCTACAGTGCCCTCTCGCGGCCGCGCGCCCTGTCCAGGGCCGCGCACCGCATCCACGAGAGCGCCATCGCCGCCGGCGACAGGCGCTCCATCCGTCCAGAAGGAGGAGACCATGGGACACGACGGGCAGTCCGGCTCGGACCGGCGCACGTTCCTCAAGGGCGCGGTCGTCGGCGGCGCGGCAGCGGCCAGCGGTGCGACCGCCACCGGTGCCGCGCTGGCGCAAGGCGCACGCCCCGCGGCGGCGACCGCCGCACCCGCCCCCACCGGGTACGCGTTCCTGAGCCCCGACGAGGTCGCCTTCGTCGAGGCGCTGGTCGACCACCTGATCCCCGCCGATGCGCTCACGCCCAGCGGTACCGCGCTGGGCATCCCGGTCTACATCGACCGCGCGCTCGCGAGCGGCTGGGGCCAGGGGGCCCGACTCTATCGCCAGGGGCCGTGGAAGAGCGGCACGGCCAACCAGGGCTACCAGCTGCCGCTGACCCCGGCGCAGCTGTGGCGCGAAGGCATCGCCGCCACCGACGCGCACTGCCTGAAGACCTGGGGCAGGCGCTTCGACCGGATCGCCGCGGCCGATCGCCAGAACCTGCTGCTCGCCATGCAGGGCGGCAAGCTGTCCTTCGCCGACGGCCCGCCCGCGCGCGCGTTCTTCGCGATGGCCTACCAGAACGTGATGGAGGGCATGTTCGCCGACCCGATGTACGGCGGCAATCGCGACAAGGCGGGCTGGAAGATGATCGGCTTCCCCGGCGTCGTCGCGGTCCACGCGCGCAACATCGACACCTACCGCGACCGTCCGTTCCCGGCCGGCAACCCGCTGGGCATCGCGGACATGAGCTGATCGCGACGAGCGGCGGAGACCTCGCTCGCCGCTCATCTCGACCGACTATTCGAACCGCGGACCACGCCCCTCGAGCGTGGCCGCACCGGAGGAGCGCCACGATGGCGAAGAAACTCAAGGAAGTCGACGCGGTCATCATCGGCCTGGGCTGGACCGGTGGCATCCTGGCCAAGGAGCTGTCCGAGGCCGGCCTGCGCGTGGTCGCGCTCGAGCGCGGCCGCATGACTTCCACCGAGACCGACTTCCAGCTGCCGCAGGTCCGCGACGAACTGCGCTACGTGCATCGCCAGGAGCTGATGCAGGACGCGGCGCGCGACACGCTCACCATGCGCAACAACCACGACCAGGAAGCGCTGCCGGTACGGCGGCTGGGCGCCTTCCTCCCCGGCGAGGGCGTCGGTGGCTCGGGCGTGCACTGGAGCGGTGGGACCTGGCGCTGGAGCGACATGGAGTTTCGCGCCCGCACGATGTACAGCGAACGCTACGGCCGCAACTTCATCCCGCCGGAGATGAACCTCGTGGACTGGGGCATCACGTACGCGGAAATGGAACCGTGGTTCGACCGCTTCGAGCGAACCGCGGCCGTCTCGGGCCGTGCCGGCAACCTCGACGGCCGCATCCAGGCCGGTGGCAACCCGTTCGAGGCCCCGCGCAAGCGCGACTATCCGCTGCCGCCGCTGAAGGAGGTGCTCTCCTCGCGCACCTTCGGCCAGGCCTCCGCCGCGCTGGGCTACCACCCCTTCCCCCGCCCGGCCGCCAATGCCTCGCAGGCCTACACCAACCCGGACGGCGCGCGCTTCGGCGCCTGCCAGTACTGCGGCTTCTGCCAGCGCTTCGGCTGCGAGGCCAACGCCAAGGCCAGCGCGCACTTCACGGTGGTGCCGGCCGCGATGCGCCAGCCCAGCTTCGAACTGCGGACCCGCAGCTGGGTCACGCGCATCCTGAAGGACGAGGCGGCTCGCCGCGTCACCGGCGTCGTCTACACCAACCTGCTCACCGGCGAGGAGTTCGAACAGCCGGCCTCGATGGTGTTCCTGTGCACCTTCACGCTGAACAACGTGCACCTGATGCTGGTCTCGGGCATCGGCCAGCCGTACGACCCGAAGAGCGACACCGGGGTGATCGGCCGCAACTACTGCTACGAGACCCGCACGGGCGCCACCCTGTTCTTCGAGGGCCGGCACTTCAACCCGTTCATGTCGGCCGGCGGCACCAACACCGTGATCGACGACTTCAACGCGAACTGGGCCTTCGACCGCGGCCCGCTCAATGCGCTGGGCGGCTACATCGTGTCCTCGGGCAACAACACCAACCTGCCCATCGGCAACCGGCCGCTGCCGCGCGGCACGCCCGCCTGGGGCAGCGCGTGGAAGGCGGCGGTCGCGAAGTGGTGGGGCTCGGCGATGTCCATCAGTTCCAGCGGAGGCGCGATGCCGCACCGCTGGAACTGGCTCGACCTCGATCCGACCTATCGCAACGCCTTCGGGCAGCCGCTGCTGCGCATGACCTACGACTTCCGCGAGAACGAGCACCGGATCAACGCGCATGCCGCGCAGGTCGTCAACCAGATCGCCAAGTCGCTCAACGCGACCCACATGAACGCCGCCAGCGGCGCACCCCAGTCCTGGTCGGTCGGCCCCTACCTCAGCACCCACAACGCCGGGGGCACGATCATGGGCACCGATCCGCGCCGCAGCGCGGTCAACCCGTTCCTGCAGAGCTGGGGATGCCCACAACCTGTTCACCGTCGGCGCCAACGTGTTCGCGCACAACGGGGCCTACCAGCCGACCGGCCTGGTCGGAGCGCTGGCCTATCGCACCGCGGACGTGGTGCTGCGCCGCTACGTGAAGAACCCCGGGCCGCTGGTGTCGGCCTGATGCGAGGAGTGCATCCGATGATCCCCACCCGTTCCCGTACGGCCGCCTGGCGCGGCGTCCTCGTGCTCGCCGCCCTCGGCATGAGCGCGACGGCAATGGCCCAGGGCGATGCCCGCCGCGGCGAGGCGCTGTTCGCCGAATGCAGCGCCTGCCACTCGATGAAGGCGGGCGAGCATGGCGTCGGCCCCAGCCTCGCCGGGATTGCCGGTCGCCGCGCCGCCACGATCGAAGGCTTCCGCTACTCGCCGGCGATGCGGCGTGCCGCGGTCGACTGGACCGCGCAGAACCTCGACGCGTTCATCGCCGACCCGCAGAAGCTGATGCCCGGCAACCGCATGCCCTACTCGGGGCTCGCGCAGGAGCGCGACCGCGCCGAGCTCGTGGCCTGGTTGATGCGCGGCGGCCGCTGATCCGCCCCCTGGCCATGCCCGGAGGACCCGGCCGGTCCGGTCGGGCCGGTGCGACGCCACCCGGCGCTCGCGCGGCCTACTCGGCGCGGATGCCCGTGCTCCGGATGACGCGGCCGAAGGCCTCGGACTCGGCTCGCATGGCCGCCGCGTACTGCTCGGGCGTATCGCCGACGATCTCGTAGCCCAGCTGCGCGAAGCGCGCCCGCACGTCCGGGTGACGCAGCGCGGTCACGGCCGCCGCGTTGATGCGCTGGATGATCTCCCGGGGCACGCCCGCGGGGGCGACGAACCCGTAGCGGCCATCGACCGGCGCCATGGCCTTGAACCCCTGCTCGGCCACCGTGCTCACGCCCGGCGCTGCCGAACTGCGGCGCGATCCGGCCACGGCCACCAGGCGGGCGCGGCCGGAGTCGAGATGAGGCTGGACCGGCGTGAGGTCGGCGAAGATGAGGTCGATCTCGCCGGTCGCAAGCCCGGTCAGCGCGGGCGCCGTGCCCTTGTACGGCACGTGCAGCAGCTTCGCGCCGATCGCATCGGCAAACAGCTCGGCGGCGAGATGGGAGATCGAGCCGGCACCGGAGGAGCCGAACGAGAGCAGCCCGGGCTTCGAACGGGCCAGTTTCACCAGGTCGGCGATGCTGCGCGCCGGCACCCGGCTGTTGACGGCCACGACGTAGGGCGTGAGCACCAGCGTGACGATCGCCTGCACATCGCGCGGCGGGTCGTAGGGCAACTTCGCGTAGAGGTGCTGGGCAATCGACAGGGCGCTCTGGCTGCCGGCGCCCAGCGTGTAGCCGTCCGCCGGCGATCGCACCATGGCATCGATGCCCAGGGTGCCGCCGGCGCCGCCGCGGTTGTCGTAGATGACCGGCTGTCCCCACTGTTCGGACATCCGCTGCCCGACCGTGCGCGAGATGATGTCGGACTGCCCTCCCGGCGCGAAGGGCACGATGATGCGCACGGGCTTCACCGGGAAGGCGGGTGCGGAGGGCTGCGCGGACACGGGCGCGCAGGCCCCGAGCACGCCGGCGGCCAGCAGCGTACGCACCGCCCCTCTGCGCGCGATCGCGACGGGCTTCAGCCACGTGCGCCGCGACGAACGGGAGCGCATGGCAGGCGCGCCGGGGTATGGCAGGCAGGACGTCACGCTCGGGCTCATCGGGTCACCTCCTCGGGGAGCGACCGGCGCGGGGGCCTGGATGCGCCGGCGGGTTCCGTACAATGCCCATGGATGGAACCACGAAGCGGCCCGGGCGAACAGCCCCGCGTCGCCCTCCGGCCGCGCGGGTCGAACCCGCCGGCGCACCACCCCGGGAGACTCCGATGAAGCTCGAGGCAAGGACGATGGAATCCGCGCGCGACAGCTCGCCACTGCTGCGCGAGCGGCTGCGCGCGCTGGCCGAGACGCATCGCGGCCAGCCGCAGGCCTTCCGGCTGCGCGCCGACCTCCTCGCGCAAGGACGGGCGAACATCCCGGTCGCGGCCACCGACGACCTTACCGTGATGGTGAAGGTGTACGCGAGCGGCGGCGAGAACGCGCTGCACGCACACCCCACCGAGGACCACAGCTTCATCATCCTGCAGGGTGCGGCCACGTTCTACGACGCGGAGGGCGAGATGGCGACGCTGCGCGCCAACGAAGGCATCCTGGTGCCGAAGGGCTCGCTCTATCGATTCCACTCGGTCGAGAGCGAAGGCCCCCTGGTGATGTTGCGCGTGGGCACACCCAACGTCGCGCTGCAGGAGCAGGGCGCGAGCCGGGTGAACCCGCAGGGCGCCTACCTGCAGGGCGACTCGAAGGAGAACCGTACCGTCGAGCTGAAGGTGCTCGAGGGCCGGCACTTCGGCTGAACGTATCCGGCGGTCGGTGTTCGAACGCGGGCAGGCGGCCGGAACGCCGCACCGAGTACCGGGCGGCCACGGGAGGGCAGCGGCGAGAGCGGCGAGGTCGCTGGAGGGGCTCCCCGAAACGGGAGCGGCAGCCGGAGCGCCGCTCGCGAAACGGGGTCGGCGGCCGGAGGGCCGCTGCGGAACGGGGTCGGCGGCCGGAGGGCCGCTGCGGAACGGGGTCGGCGGCCGGAGGGCCGCCTTAGCGCGTGTAGGGCAGCGCCAGTACCTTGCCGCCCCGCCCGCAGGACCAGAGCGCGGCGAGCAGCGCCTTCGACTTCGCGTCGCCCAGGACGGGGGTGGCGAGTTCGAGGAACTTGGCGTCCACCTCGGCGTCGGTCAGCAGCTGCTCGGGGTCGCCCTTGCGATAGGGCTGGAAGAACTCCACCCGGCGGCCGTCGGTGAGCGTCATCTTCACCCGCGAGGCGCGCTGCCGCGGATAGCCGGCCGTCAGGGTGGGATCCTCCACCAGTTCGATGCGCTTCATCAGCGCACCCACGACCGGGTCGGCCAGCCGCTGCGGCGTGTAGGCGTCCAGTCGCACGCTGCCGTGCACGAGCGCGCTGGCGACCGTGAAGCGCAGCGAGAAGCGGCCCTCGAAGGCCGAGGAGACATCGTCCCGACCGCAGATGTCGGTGGCCTGCCCGTAGGTCTCGATGCGGATCGATTCGATCTGCTCGGGGCGGATCGCGTGCTCGCGCTGCAGCACCAGGGCCCCGTCGATCGACGCGAAGGTGTGGCCGCAGGAGCCGTGGTTCTTGAAGGTGATCTCGGTGATGTTGTAGCGCTCGCCCAGCCCGGCGGTAGCCTTCGACCAGTCCGCGCCCTTGCTCATCGCCGCGCCGAAGCCCAGTTCGCCCTCGAGCATGTCCGGCGTGCCTGTGAGGCCGTGGCGGGCGGCGAGCGCGGTCATGACGCCCACGTCGGCCGCATGCCCGGCGTGCATGGGCTTGGTCATCGACTCGGTGCGGAAGGCCTGCTGCAGCCCCGCCATGTGGGTGGTGACGTTGGCGATCGCGTGGATGAACTGCTGCCGGTCGAGCCCCAGCACGGTGGCCGCCGCCGCCGCGGCGCCGATGCAGCCGATGGTCGCGGTGGTGTGCCAGTACACGTAGTGCGAGGGCATCACCGCCTCGCAGACGCGGGTGGAGATCTCGTAGCCGGCGATCACCCCGCGCAGGAAGGTCTCGCCATCGGCATCGGTGGCCTGGGCCGCCGCCATGGCCGCGCTGATCGTGGGCGAACCGGGGTGGTAGCCACCGGCGCGGTAGATGTCGTCGAACTCGACGGTGTGCGAGCCCGCACCCATGATGAGCGCGGCCGCCCGGGTGGCCGAAGCCCGGCCGTACACCGGCAACCGCGCGCGGCCATGGTCGAGTTCATCGCCCAGTGCCTCCATCAGCACCGTGGCCGGCGCGCACAGCATGCCGGGCAGCAGCGCCGCCGACCAGTCGATCACGCAGCGACGCGCGTGGTGCCAGACCTCGTCGGGCAATGTGGAGGTCTGCTCGCCGATGGCGTAGTCGGCGATCGTCTCGAGCAGCTGGGCCATGTCGTCCTCGCGGTGCGTGCCGCGGGCACCGGGTGTGCCCGCCAGAGGCTGGTGATGGTAGCACCGGCGAGCGGCGCCCTTCTCGCGCGGGGGATGCCTCGCCTACACTCGGCGCGGGCGAATGCACGCGCGGTGCGGGCGAACCGGCTCCACGCACCGCGGTGCGTCGCACCCGGTCCGATCGGCCCTGGCCCGCGCACGCCCGCCCCCTGCACTCCACGCCCGTCCACCACAGCCCGCCTGCGGGAACGCGGCGCCCTCCCCGTTCTCGACGCCCCGCAGCCCGGGTCCCGCGAACGCCCGCTCATGCAACCCGATCCGGACATCCCGATGCTGCGCGCTGATCCCGACCCTCGCCACCTTCCCATCCCCACCCGCCTGCCGCAGGTTCGCGCGGGCCTGCACGCGGTGCTGCCGACGCCCGCAGCGCCACGGACGCGCAGCCCGCTCATGCCGGTCAGCGATTCGGTCGGCCTCCTGTCCCGGGTACCGGCGAGCCGATCCGCGCCGGGCGCGCAGCCAGTCCCCACCCGCCTCGAGCCGCGCGCGAAGCCGGGCACGCGCGGGCACGCGTACGCGCGGGGCCTTGCCGCGACCGCGGCCGGTGCGATCGTCGCCGCGCTCGCGCTGGCGCCCTGCGTCGACGCGCTGGCGCAAGGCTGGCCCGCGCGACCGCTGCGGCTGGTGGTGAGCTTCGCCCCGGGCGGCGCCAACGACCTGCTCGGCCGCGCGATCGCCGCGCAGATCGGCGAGGGACTGGGGCAGCCGGTGCTGGTGGAGAACCGTGCCGGAGCCGGGGGCGCGGTGGGCACCGAGTCGGTCGCGCGCGCGCAGCCCGATGGGCATACCCTCCTGCTGGGCACCGCATCGGCCTTCGCGATCATCCCGAACCTCTCCAAGCCCCCGTACGACCCGGTCCGCGACTTCGCGCCGATCGCGCCCTTCGCAACCCTCAACTACGTGGTGCTGGCGCATCCGCGGGTGCCGGCGCGCTCGGTGGCGGAACTGGTCGCGCTCGCGCGACGCAGTCCGGGCCGGCTCAACTTCGCCTCCTCGGGCAACGGCTCCGCACCGCACCTCGCGGTGGAACTGTTCATGTCGATGGCAGGCGTGAAGATGACCCACGTCCCGTACAAGGGCGGCTCCCCGGCACTCGCGGCACTGATGGCCGGCGAGGTGGACCTCATGTTCGACACCTTCATCACCGCCCAGCCGCACGTGAAGAGCGGTCGTACCCGCCCGCTCGCAGTGACCTCGGCCCGGCGCGCCGCCACGTTCCCGGACCTGCCCACGGTGGCCGAGTCGGGGCTGCCGGGCTACGAGTCGGGCAACTGGTTCGCGCTGTTCGCCCCGGCGGGCACGCCCGGCCCTGTCGTCGACAGGCTCGCGCGCGAGGTCGCGCGCGCCGGCGCGCTACCCGCCTTCCGCGAACGACTGCTCGCGCAAGGTGCGGAGCCGCTGGCAGGCACCCCCGAGTCGCTCGCCGCACTGGTGCGCAGCGAGTCGGCCCGCTACGCGAAGCTCATCCGCGAGGCGGGGATACGCCCCGAGTGAGGGGCGGCTAGAATCGACGCGCTTACCCTGCGGAGACCCCCACCATGCGACAGCTGCTGCGCAACCGTACCGGCCAGATCGGCATCCCCTGCATCCTGATGCGCGGCGGCACCTCGAAGGGGCCCTTCTTCCTCGCCGACGACCTCCCCTCCGAGCCGAAGGCGCGCGAACGGGTGCTGCTCGCCGCCATGGGCTCGCCCGACCCTCGCCAGATCAACGGCATCGGCGGCGCCGACACGCTGACGAGCAAGATCGCGATCATCTCGAAGTCGAAGCGTGCGGATGCCGAGATCGATTACCTGTTCGCGCAATGCTCGGTCGACCGCGCGGTGGTCGACTTCAGCCCGAACTGCGGCAACATGCTCGCGGCGGTCGGCCCCTACGCGATCGAGACCGGCCTGGTGCAGGCCGCCGACCCGGTCACGAAGGTCCGCATCCACAACGTCAACACCGGCGCGGTGATCGTCGCCACGGTGCAGACGCCCGGCGGCGTGGTCGACTACGAGGGCGATGCGTCCATCCACGGCGTGCCCGGCACCTCGGCGCCGGTCTACCTCGAGTTCTCCAGCATCGTCGGGGGCAAGACCGGCCACCTGTTCCCCACCGGGCGCCCGCTCGACGTGATCGACGGCGTCGAGGCCACCTGCATCGACGTGGCGATGCCCATGGTGCTGATGAAGGCCTCCGACTTCGGCATCAGCGGCTACGAATCCAAGCCGGAACTGGATGCGAACAAGGACCTGATCGCCCGCTTCGAGGCGATCCGCCTCAAGGCCGGCGAGCGGATGGGCATGGGCGACGTGTCCGGGAAGGTGGTGCCGAAGGTGGGCCTGCTGTCGGCCCCGCGCGGTCCCGTCCCGGCCGGCGGCGCGGCGATCACCTCGCGCTACTTCGTGCCCTGGAACTGCCACGCCGCGCATGCGGTGACCGGCGCGCTGTGCGTGGGTGCCGCGATGATGCTGCCGGGTACGATCGCGCGACAGATCATCCCGGCGCCCGCCGGTCCGTTCGCCGATCTGGTGATCGAGCACCCCACCGGTTCGATGGGCGTGGCGATGGAGACCACCGGCGAGGGCGAGGCGAAGACGATCCGCGGCGGCAGCTTCCTGCGCACCGCCCGCCTGCTGTTCGCGGGTGAAGTTTTCGTGCCCGCCGCGGCCTGGGGAGACGCAAGGCTCGTCAAGGCCGCCTGAGCCGCTTCGGCAGGCCGCGGGCCGGACCCCTGCCTGCCGGTTGCACCGTCTCCGAGCCTGCGTGTCGGCGGCGACGGCGCGTCGCCGACCGCAGGCGCCTGCGCACGCTCAGGCGTCGTAGCCCGGGTTCTCGCGGTCGAGCTTGCGCAGCATGGTCGGCCACTCGAGCAGTCCGAACGGACGGCGCGTGCCGCGCTGGTACAGGTGCACCGTCTCGTCGACCACCTCCTTGGGCGGGAGCGACAGTTCGGTGTTGCAGGACAGGGCGGTCACCTGGATCTGGCAGGCACGCTCCAGTCGCCACATGTTGTTGAAGCACTCGGCGATCGTCGGCCCGACGGTGAGCAGCCCGTGGTTGCGCAGCACCATCGCCTCGCGCTCGCCGAGATCGGCGCACAACCGCGCCTGCTCGTCCATGTTGAGCGCCACGCCCTCGTAGTCGTGGTAGGCGATGTCGCCGAAGCGCATCGAGGTCTGGGCGATCGGCAGGATGCCGCATTTCATCGCCGACACCGCCATGCCGGCGATGGTGTGGGTGTGGATCACGCAGTCGACGTCGTGGCGCGCCTTGTGCACCGCGCTGTGGATCACGTAGCCCGCCTTGTTCACGCCGTAGCGGGTGGCATTGAACAGCACGTTGCCGTCGATGTCGATGCGGATCATGTCCGAGGCGGTCATCTCCTCGTAGAGCATGCCGTAGGGGTTGATCAGGAATTCCCCCTCGGTGCCCGGCACTCGCGCGGAGATGTGGTTGGCGATCATCTCGGTCATGCCGTAGAGCGCCATCAGGCGGTAGCAGGCGGCGAGGTCGACCCGCGCCTTCCACTCGGCCTCGCTCACCTGCTCGCGTACGCTGCGCGAGGGGTCGTACTGGTTGCGGTTGGCGATCTTCGCGTCGCCGCCCGGCACGGCCAGCTCGGCGCCGGCCCCGGTTCCCTGTGTCTGGTCCATCGTGCTCTCCCCTTGGATGTGCTGCCGTCCACGCCGCCCGGGATCGCCGGGCCGGCGATCACTCCGCCTTCGCCCCGGTAGCCTTCACCACCCGGGTCCACTTGTCCAGTTCCTGGCGCACGAAGGCGCCGAACTCGCGTGCGCTGCCGCCGATCACCTCGTAGCCCTGCGCGACCAGCGACGCTCGCACCGCGGGCAGCCCGAGCGCGCGATTGGCCTCGGCGTTGAAGCGCTCGACCGGGAGGTCGGCCGTGCCCGCCGGGGCGAACACCCCGAACCAGGCGATCACCTCGTAGCCCGGCAGGCCCGCCTCGGAGACGGTGGGCAGTTCAGGCCACCACGACAGCCGCTTCGGCGTGGTCACGCCGAGGATGCGCACCTTGCCCGCCTTGGCCACCCCGATCGCGTTCGGGATGTTGGGCATCATCATCGCCACCTCGCCGGCGAGCACCGCCTGCACGCCCTGCGGTCCGCCCTTGAAGGGGACATGCCCGAGCCTGACCCCGGCCATCATGCCGAACAGTTCGGCGGCCATGTGCTGCGAGGTGCCGTTGCCCCCGGAGGAGAACAGGAGTTCGCCGGGGCGCGACCGGGCGAGCGCGATCAGTTCCTTCACGCTGCGCGCCGGCAGCGCGTTGGACACGATCAGCACGTTGGGGCTGGAGGCGAGGTTGATCACCGGGGTGAAATCGCGCACCGGGTCGTAGGTGACCCGCGGCAGCAGCACCGGGTTGATCACGTGCGAGGCACCGCCGATCAGCAGCGTGTAGCCGTCGGGCGTGGCGCGCTGCACCGCCTCGGTGGCCACCAGGCCGCCGGCGCCCGGGCGGTTGTCCACCAGCACCGGCTGTCCCAGCCCCTTGGCCATCGCATCGCCGACCAGCCGCGCGAGGATGTCCACCGCGGAGCCGGGGGCGAGCGTGGCCACCAGCCGCACCGGCTTGGCGGGCCATGCCGGCGCCTGCGCGTGTGCCAGGGCCGGCAGCAGGAGCGCGGTGACGGCGAGCAGACGCGGCAACCCGCGCGCGGGCACGACCTGTGCGCAGACGGCGATGGCCATCACTCGGCCTTGGCCCCGGAGGCCTTCACCACCCGCGCCCACTTGTCCAGTTCGCTGCGCACGAACGCGGTGAATTCCTGCACCGAGCCGCCCATGATCTCGAAGCCCTGCTGCACGAGGTTCTCGCGGACGGCAGGCTGCGCGAGCGCGCGGTTCGATTCGGCGTTGAGGCGGTCGATGACGGCCGTCGGCGTGCCGGCCGGCGCGAACAGGCCGAACCACGCGATCACCTCGTAGCCGGGCAGTCCGGACTCGGCGATGGTGGGCAGTTCGGGCCACCACGACAGCCGCTTCGGTGTCGTCACGCCGAGGATACGCACCTTGCCGGCCTTCGCGAGGCCCATCGCGTTCGGGATGTTCGGGAACATCAGCGCCACCTCGCCCGACACCACCGCACCGACCGCCTGCGGCGACCCCTTGAAGGGCACGTGGCTCATGCGCACCTTGCCGAGCAACCCGAACAACTCGCCGCCCATGTGGTGCGAGGTGCCGTTGCCGCCCGACGCATAGGTCAGTTCGCCGGGCCGCTTCGCCGCCAGCGCGACCAGCTCCTTCACCGACCTCGCCGGCAGCGAGTTCGACACGATCAGCACGTTCGGGCTCGAGGCCAGGCTGACCACCGGCGCGAAGTCCTTCATCGCGTCGTACGGGATCTTCTGCAGCAGCGAGGGGTTGATGCCGTGCGAGGCGATCGACCCGACCAGGATGGTGTGGCCGTCGGGCGGCGAGCGCATCACGAACTCGGCGGCCACCACGCCACCGGCGCCCACCCGGCTCTCGACGACGACCGGCTGTCCGAGCGGCTTGGAGATCGACTCGCCGACGATCCGGGCGACGATATCCACCGCCGACCCGGGCGCGAGCGTCACGATGAAGCGCACGGGCTTCGCCGGCCAGGCCTGGGCGAGGGCCGTGGGCGCGGCCAGGAGCGTGGCCGCCATCAGGGCGGCAGCGGGCAGTCGGTGGATCATGGGGCGCATCCTCTGGGAGGTGGGGCGGCGAAGCGGCGAGACAGCGGGGCGGTGGGGCGGGCGTCGGCGATGGACGGTCCCGCAGGGACCGGGATGGCGGTGCGGGCGCGCCGCGCCGCTCAACCGCCTGCCGCGGGCGCCCCGCGGACCGGGCGCCGATCGCCGCGCCCGCCCTCGCGCAAGGCTGGCCGGCCTCCCCGCATCCGGCACTTTACCGGGAAGCGGCCCGCGGCGGGGCGTCAGCGGCCCGGCGCCAGTCCCAGCAGGCGGGACATGCCGACCATCATCTCGCCGAGATCGCGCAGCGCGTTGGTGCGCGGCTGCGCGGCCGTGTGCGGGGTGATGGTGACGTTGGCGAAGCCCAGCAGCGGGTCGTCGGCGCTGCCGGGCTCGTCGTACGGGGTATCGAGGCCGAAGCCGCCGAGGTGCCCGGAGGCGAGCGCGTCGACGACGGCCTGCCGCTCGATCAGGTCGGCGCGCGAGGAGTTGACCAGGATCGCGCCCGGTTTCATCTGCGCGAGCCGTCCGCGGTCGAGGATGTGGCGGGTCGAGGCATTGCCGGGCAGCTGCACGCTCACGTAGTCGCTGCGCGCGAGCAGCGACTCGATCGGCGCGTACTCGGCTCCGAATACTGCCGCCTCGGTGGCCGGCACCGGGGTACGCTGCCAGTAGAGCACCTTCATGCCCAGCGCGGCCGCGCGCAGCGCGAGCTCGCGGCCGATCTCGCCGAAGCCCACCACGCCCAGCGTGGATTCGTAGAGCATGCGCAGGCCGGGAATGCGCGCCCAGTTCGAGTTGCCGGTGTGGCGCCGGTCGAAGGGCTTCGGCCGGTAGCCCGCCGCCTGCAGCTGGTCGATGCTGAGCAGCCCGTGGGTGATGCGCACCTTCTTGGCGAGGTCGAGCATCAGCGCGAGCGACATCTCCGCGCAGGCGATGTTCGACCGTCGCCGCTGGGTGGCCACCGCGATGCCACGGGCGCGGCAGGCGGCCACGTCGATCGCGCGCAGCACCTGTCCGTATTTCTGCACCAGGCGCAGGCGCGGGGCGGCCGCGACGTCCTCGGCGCCCACCGCCAGCGATTCGGTGACCACCGCGGTCGCCCCGGGCAGCGCGGCGCGCAGGTCCTCCTGGGAGCGCACGGTGACCACCCGCGACGGGTAGAGGCCCCCGACGGCCGCGCGCAGGTCCTCGCGCCAGGCGAGGAAATCATCGTCGGTCGAGAAGAAGTCGACGAAGGCATCCACCCGCTCCTGGGTGGCCTCGGGGTCCAGCACCGCCTGCACGATGCGCGGGAAGGGGTCGTCCTCGACGACGATCAGGGGGCGTTCGCTGGCAGTGGCGCTCATCGGGGTCAGCCTTTTCTGGGCGGGAGTGCTTCGGGCTCTGCCCCGAGCGCGACCAGCACCCGGGTCAGCATGTTGTAGGAGGCTGCAAGCAGGGTGATCTCGACGATGCGGCGCTCGTCGAAGTGCGCGCCCAGGCGCTCGAACAGCGCATCGGGCACCTGCACCTCGCGCGTCATCGCATCCGTCCACGCAAGCACCGCGCGCGCGGACGGTTCGAACAGCGCGGCGGCGGGCGAGTCGTCGTCCCACTGCGCATCCACCCGCAGCAGTTCGGCCACCTGCGCGGCGGTGAGTCCCTCTTCGGGACCATAGACGTTCTCGTGCACGCGCACCACGTAGTCGCAACCGGTGAGCGCACCCACTCGCAGGATCACCTGCTCGCGCGTGGCGCCGTCGAGCAGCGTGTCCCAGCGCAGCGCCGAGTTCTGCTGGTTCCACGCGAGCGCGGCGGCGGGGCTGTGCAGCATCAGCCGGTAGATCGCCGACAACGTGCCGCGGCGACCGCTGCGGATGCGGGCGATCGCCTCGGCGAGTTCCGGATGCGCAGCCTCCTCGATCAGCGTGACCCTGGCCATCAGCGAAGCTCCTGGTGCCCGCGCGCGTCATCCCGCGCGATGCACGCGGGCGCCGGCGCGCCCGGCTTGGCCTATTATGCGATGCGCGCGTCCGGCCTGCATTGGCCGATGCGCGCGTGATCACACCCGCCCCCCGCACGAGGACAGCCCCGCGATGAAACCCTGCCGTGGACCGCTAGACCACCCCTCCCGTCCCGGCTGGACGCCGCCGGCTGGCGCCTGCGACAGCCACTGCCACGTGTTCGGTCCCTACGATCGCTTCCCGCTCTCGCCGACCCGCAGTTTCACGCCCCCGGAGATCGCCTGGGAGCGGCTGCGCGCGCTGCACGACCGGCTGGGCTTCGAGCGTTGCGTGCTGGTCCAGGCCAGCTGCCACGGCAGCGACAACTCCGCGATGCTCGACGCGATCGCGCGCAGCGGTGGGCGGGTCCGGGGCGTGGCCATCGTGGGCCCCGGGGACGATGCGGCCGCGTTCGCCGCGCTGCACGCCGGCGGCGTGCGCGGCGTGCGCTTCAACTTCGTCGCCCACCTGGGCGGGGCGCCGGACATGGCGTTCTTCTGGCGCACGGTGGAGCGCATCGCGCCGCTGGGCTGGCACCTGCAACTGCACTTCGACGCCCAGGACATCCCCGGGCACGCCGCGCTGTTCGAGCGCATCCCCGTCCCGTTCGTGATCGACCACATGGGGCGCGTGCGCGCCGAGGACGGCGTGGACCATCCGGTGTTCCGCGACCTCCTCGCACTGCTCGAGCGCAATCCGCTCGCCTGGGTGAAGGTGTCCGGGTCCGATCGCGTGACCCCGCGCGCGCCGTTCGACGCGGCCGCCCCCTTCGCGCGGGCACTCCATCGGGCCGCCCCCGACCGCACGGTCTGGGGGACCGATTTCCCGCACCCCAACCTCGCCGGCGACATGCCCGACGACGGCGCGCTGGTCGACCTGTTCGCGCGCACCTTCCCGGACCCCACCGACCGGCAGCGGATCCTGGTCGACAACCCCGCCCGCCTCTACTGGGCGAGCTGAGCCACGCAGCGAGTCGGGCTCAGGCCGGGCGGATGCCGGTGGCCTTGATGACCTTCGCCCACTTGCCGACTTCCTCGCGCACGTAGTCGGCGAAGGCCGCCTGCGCGCCGCCGCGCGGATCGAAACCCAGCGTGACCAGCCGGTCGCGCACCTCGGGCAGCCGGATCACCGCGTTCAGTTCGTCATTGAGGCGGGTGGCCACCGGGGCCGGGAGTCCGGGCGGGGCGAAGACACCGATCCACGAACTGTTCTCGAAGTCGGCGAAACCCGCCTCGCGCAGCGTGGGCACCTCGGGCAG
>CAIKXV010000289.1 GCA_903831455.1 uncultured Pseudomonadota bacterium
TAGTCGGACGGCTGGTCCATGCCGTAGCTCCAGCCATTGGCGTAGACGCGGATCCGGTCGCGCACCCGTCCCCCCAGCAGGTTGTGGACCGGCTGGTTGCAGGCCTTGCCGACGATGTCCCACAGCGCCTGCTCGATGCCGCTGATGGCGCAGAACACCTCCACCGAGCCACGGCGGGCCGCGTAGTCGTCGAACGCGAATTTCGTGAAATGCCGGATGTCGAACGGATTGCGCCCGATCAGGTAGGGCGACAGCGAATCGAGCTGCGCGCACACCGCGCGGTCTCGGTCGTACTGCGAGTAGGCCTCGCCCCAGCCGTGGAGGCCTTCGTCGGTCTCGACCTTGACGAAGATGAGGTTCTTGCGCCAGCCCGGGTGGACGGCGAAGTGGCGGATGCGGGTGATCTTCATGGGCAGGCGTCCGGGAGGAAGGTCAGGCGGGCAGGATGGCCCGCAGGGGGGCGTGGCGATCGCACCGATCGACAACGGTGCGCGTGCATGCAGCGAAGGCCGCGCGCGGGCGGCCCGGCGACCCGGGGCAACTCTCGTCCGAGGTCGTCGCGGCCCCGGCACGCCGGCTCTCGCGGTTCGCCACCGGCCGCGTCCGGTCGGCGAGTCGGGCGTGCAGGCCGGTTGCGCGCACCTGCACGCGGTCGGCGATCGGCCGAGCGGCGGGGGCCGGCAGGGGCAGGTCTCCCGGGGCCGCGCCGCTGCTCGCCCGCGGGCAGCGCATCGCGGGACGGACGGATCGGTTCAGGGCCGGCATGGTTCTCCTCCGGGAATGAAGCGACCCGGTCTTGCGCCGGGTTCGATCCCGGACTGGCCACCCGGGACTGCGTCGAGGAGGGTACACCAGTCGCGCAGGCCGCAGGCAGCGGGCCGGGGCGAGGACGCGATCAGGCCGGCTGCGCCATAATCCGGGTCGCTCGTTCACACTCGCCCGAGGTGGGTCATGGATTACACCGGCATCGCTTCCGTCACCTTTGTCGCGACCGATCTCGGCGAGGCGCGCCGCTACCTGTCCGACTGGGGACTCGCCCGGGCCCGCACCGGCCGCCGCGAACTGCGCGGCGAGACCCGCTCGGGCAGCACGGTGATCGTGGTCGCCGCCGGCTCGGGCGAGGGTGCGGGCTTCCGCGAAGTCATCTACGGCGTGGCGACGGCCGCCCAGCGCGATGCGATCGCGGCCGAACTCGCGCGCGACCGGCAAGTGCTGCGCGATGACGGCGGCACCGTGCGAACGGTCGACGACTGCGGCTTCCCTATCGGCTTCCGCGTATGGAAGCCGCGCCGTTCGAAGTCGCGCCCGGCGCCCACCCGCTGGAACGCGCCGGCAGCGCGCAGCCGCATCGACCGCGAGGCGGTCGCCTTCGGCGAGGGCGCGCAGCCCGGGCAGATCGGCCACATCGTGTTCGCGGTGAACGATGTCGCGCGCGCCGAGGCGTTCTATCGCGATCGGCTCGGTTTCTGGCTGTCGGACCGCTATGTCGGGGGGGCTGGCGTGTTCCTGCGCTGGGCTCGTCGCAGCGAGCACCACAACGTCTTCTTCCTGAAGAGCCGCAGCGGCCGCGACGAACTGCACCACCTCGCCTTCGAGGTCGACAGCGTGCACGAGGTCTTCGGCGGCGGGCTGGCCTTCTCCCGCGCCGGCTGGAAAACGCAGATCGGCCCCGGTCGCCATCCGATTTCCTCCGCGTACTTCTGGTACTTCGTGAACCCGATGGGCGGCGCGTTCGAGTATTTCTGCGATCCGGACTACGTCACCGAACGCTGGAAGCCGCGCAACTTCAGGGTCAACCGCTTCAGCGAATGGCATCTGCCCGCGGGCCTGCCGACGGCAAGCGACGGCCACGCGCGCCCCTCGCTCGCCACCGCCCGGGCGATCGAAGCCGAGGCGGCCGCGCGCGCCTCGGCGCGCTGAGCGGGCACGCCACGATGGCCGAGGAGCGCGTCACCTTCCGCTCCGGCGGGTTCGAGCTCGCCGGCATCGTGCGCGTGCCCGACGCACAGCCCGCGGGCGAGCGCCGCCCCGCTTTCCTCGTCCTGCACGGCTTCGGCAGCCACAAGGGCGCGGGCAACGTGCTCGGGCCCTGCGGGGTGCTCGAATCGCTGGGCTACGTGACGCTGCGCTTCGACATGCGCGGTTGCGGCGAGAGCGAAGGGCGGCGTGGGCACCTGATCTGCCTCGAGCAGGTCGAGGACACGCGCGCGGCATTGGGCTGTCTCGCCGGACATCCGGCCGTCGACGGCTCGCGCATCGCGGTGATCGGCTCCAGTTTCGGTGCGGCCGTCGCGCTCTACACCGGCGGCGTGGACCCGCGCGTCGCCGCGGTCGTGTCATCCGGCGGCTGGGGGCATGGCGAGATCAAGTTCCGCGGCCAGCACCCGGGCGAGGAGGCCTGGGCGCGGTTCACCGGGATGCTCGAGGAGGGGCGGCGCCACCGCGAGCGCACCGGCGAGTCGCTGATGGTGCCGCGGATGGACATCGTGCCGGTCCGCGCCGGCCTGCACCGCGAAATCCTCCCCGGCTCGCTGCAGTCGTTCACCGCCGAGACCGCGCAGAGCATGTTCGACTTCCGGGCCGAGGACGTCGTGGGCGCGATCGCGCCCCGTCCGCTGCTGCTGCTGCACAGTTCGTTCGACTCGGTCACCCCGACCGAACAGTCGCTGCGGCTGTTCGCGCGCGCCCGCTCGCCGGTCGACCTGCACCTGTTCTCCGACACCGACCACTTCATGCTGGCCGAAGGCAACCAGCGCGTCTGGAACGTCGTTCGCGACTGGCTCGCCCGCTACTTCCCGGTGACTCCATGACCTTGCCGAACCTGCTTCCCGTGCGCCCGCGAAGACCCACGAACCTGCCGCCGAGCCCGCGGCGCGGCGCAAGCGGCACCCCGGTCGCCGCGTTCGCCGGCGCACGCCTGGCGCCATCGGCCGGCGCCGGCCGTGCGCTGTTCGCCGCTGGCGTGGTGCTCGCGCTCGCAGGCACGACCGCCCTCCCCGCCTGCGCGCAGGACTATCCGGCCCGGCCGATCCGGGTGATGGTGCCCAACCCTCCGGGCGGCGTGACCGACGTGCTCACGCGGCTGGTCGCGCCGCGCATGTCCGACGCGCTGGGCCAGCCGCTGGTCATCGAGAACCTGCCGGGCGCCGGCGGCGTGCCCGGCACCAACCAGGCCGCACGTGCCACGCCGGACGGCCACACCCTGGTGGCGGTCTTCGACAGCTTCGCCACCAACCCCTACCTCTACAACAACGTCCAGTACGACCCGATCAAGGACTTCGCCCCGGTATCGCTGATGGCGCGCCAGCCCCAGGTGCTGGTCGTCAACGCGAAGCTCGGCGTCAAGACGATCGCCGAACTGGTAGCCACCGCCCGCGCCCAGAAAGGCATGGCGTTCGCGGTGCCCGGACTCGCCACCTCCAGCCGCTTCTCCACCGAGCTGCTCAAGGGCACGCTGGGCATCGACATCACGGTGGTGCCCTACAAGGGCGGCGCGGCGGCCATCACCGAGGTGATCGGCGGCCAGGTGCCGGCCATGATCGCCTCCATCGGCCTGGTCCTGCCGCATATCCAGGGCGGCAGGCTGGTGCCACTGGGCGTGTCCTCGACCCGCCGCACCCCGCAGTTGCCGGCGGTGGCGCCGATCGCCGACAGCCATCCGGGCTTCGAGGCGCAATCGTGGATCGGCATGGTGGTGCCCGCGCGTACCCCGCGTCCGATCATCGATCGCGTGCGCGCGGTGCTGGTGAAGGCACTGGCCGCCCCCGAGGTGCGCGAGAAGATGGAGTCCCAGGGCATCGAACTGGTCGGCAGCACACCCGAGGCCTTCGGCGAATGGATGCGCGCGGAGGGCGCTCGCTGGGGGCGCGTGATCCGCGAGCAGAAGATCACGCTCGACGGCAACTGAACGGGAGCGCAGCCCCTCGGGCCGCGAAAACGGCCGCGATGGGCTCGCTCGACAGCCAAGGCGGGGCACAGGCATGCCGATGACGGCAGTGGAGAAGGTACTGGCGCGAGCGAGCGGCCGCAGCGAGCTGGGCGCAGGCGAGGTCGTGGAGCCGGAGCCGGACTTCATCATGGTGCACGACGGCGTCGTGCTGGCCGCGCGGCGCGAACTCGACGCGCTGGGCATCGACCGGTTGGCGCGACCCGATCGGGTGATGATGGTCACCGACCACGAGGTCATCTACCCCAGCGCGCGCGCGGCCGAGCGCGGCGCGTTCAACCGCAAGACGGCGCGCGACTGGGGCGTGCGCTGGTTCTTCGACGTCGGGCAAGGCGGACACGGACACATCTTCCCGATGGAGTCGGGCCTGCTGCTGCCGGGCATGTTCTACTTCGACAACGATCGCCACTCCACCAACGCGGGCGCGATCGGCGCCTTCGGATTCCGCATGGGCTCGGAGATCGGGCGCGTGCTCGCCACCGGTACCAACTGGGTCATGGTGCCGAAGACCATACGCCTCGTGCTGCGCGGCCGTCCCCGGCCCGGCGTGCTCGGCCGGGACATCGGGTTCGTGATCGCGCGCCACCTGCGCGAGGGCGGCAGCTGGGGCCTGAACCCGGACTACCGGGTGATCGAGTTCGCCGGCGAGCTCGACGTCTACGATCTCGCGCAGCGTACGGCCCTGTGCAGCTCGCCCACCGAGGTGCGCGCCTACGGCACGTTCTTCCCGCCCTCGGAGACGATCCTCGCCCACGCGCGATCGGTCGCGCAGCGACCGTTCACGCCGGTCTTTCCGGATGCCGACGCCAGGGTCGAGGCCCAGGTCAGCCTCGATGTCTCGACCCTCGAACCGCAGGTGGCGCTGCCCGGCGGCGTACATCGCGCGGTGGATGTCTCCGAGGTCGAGGGCACGCGCATCGACCATGCGTTCATCGGCTCCTGCGGCTCGGGTCACTACGAGGACCTGCAGGCGGCCGCTCGACTGCTCGCCGGGCGGCGCATCGCCCCCGGGGTGCGCCTGATGATCACCCCGGGCAGCGAGCGCTCGACGCGTCGCATGCTCGACGACGGGCTGATGAAGGTGTTCGTCGAGGCCGGTGCCGTGGTGCTCCCGGCAGGCTGCGGCGCGTGCAACGACGGGGTGATCGGCCCGCTGCACTCGGGCGAGGTGTCGATCTCGACCTTCGCGGGCAACAACCACGGCCGACTGGGCCCGAAGGACGCGCAACTGTACCTGGGCAATCCGGCCACCGTTGCAGCCTCGGCGGTTGCCGGCTGCATCGCCGACGCCCGTCGCATGGAGGCCGCGGCATGAGCGCCGACCCCGCGAACCGCCCGATGACCGAGGACACGCCCCCGGGCTTCGAGTGGCGATTGCGCGGCCGGGCGTGGGTGCTGGGCCATGACATCCAGCACCAGGGGGGCGTGGTGCCCGCCTGGATCGTCACCGGCCGCCACATGGACCCGGCGGACATCATCCCGCACCTCTTCGAGGAAACCGATCCGGGATTCCACGAGCGCTGCCGGCCCGGCGACATCATCGTGGCCGGGCGCAGCTTCGGCATGGGCCCCAAGATGAACGGCTACATCGGGATGCAGGCGCTCGGGCTCGGTCTGGTCTGCGAGTCGATGCCCTTCCTCGGCTACCGGGGCGCCATCGGCGCCGGGCTGCGCGTGCTGACCGACTGCCAGGGCGCCACCGAGGAGTGCGCGACCGGCGACGAACTCGAGGTCGACTTCGCGAGCGGCCTGTTCATCAACCATACGCGGGGCTCGCACCGCGAATACCCGCCGATGGCCGAATCGCTGCAGGCGGTGGTCGCGCTGGGCGGCAACACCGGCTGGCTTCGCCAGTGGTGGGCGGCCCGCAACCCCTGACCGACCGGGTTCGCCCTCGCGGCCACCCTCGCAGCCGCTTCCACGGCAACGTTCACCTCGACTCTCACGGCGAGCTCCGCGGCCCGGAACGCCCGCGACGTTCCCGCGGACCGCCCGCGATCCCGGCGTCGTCCTCCACCCCGCCGATCACCCGGCCCGGCCGTGAGGCCGCGCGGCTCCCCGGGGGCGGCCGTTCGCCCGAACCGGGCCCTCCCGATCCCGGTCTTCGGCAGGTCGCCCCACCGATGGAGAGGGCCCGGATGCCGGGTCGCTCGGGCCGGATCAGTCCGGCTGGATCAGTCGGGCCGGATGCCCCGGCTGCGGATGAGTGCACTCCAGCGCGCGTGCTCGGCCTGCAGCAGCGCGGCGAACTGCGCCGCGGAATCGCCCACCGGGTCGAAGCCGGCCGTGGACAGGCGTTCGCGCATCGCGGGCTCGCCGATCACCCGCACCACCTCGGCGTTCACGCGCGCGACGATCTCGCCCGGGGTCGCGGCCGGCGCCACCAGTCCGTTCCAGTTCGTCGCCTCGTAGCCGGGCAGCGCCGACTCGGCAATCGTCGGCACCCCAGGCAGCAGCGCCGAGCGCCGTGCGCTGGCAATGGCCAGGGGCCGCAGGCGGCCCGCCTTCACGTGCTGAAGGATCGAGGGCATGTTGCCCATCAGCAGCGAGATGCGCCCGGCCAGCACGTCCTGCACCGCGAGCGCTCCCCCCTTGTAGGGGACATGGACCACTTCGAGGCCCGCCATCGCGTTGAACAGTTCGAAGGCCAGGTGCGAAGCCCCCCCGATCCCCGACGAACCGTAGTGCATCTGCCCGGGTCGCGCACGCACCAGCGCGATCAGTTCGCGCGCCGTCCGCGCCGGCAGCGAGGGGTGCACGACCAGCACGTTCGCGGTGGCGGCGAGGTTGCCGATCGGGGCGAAGTCGCGGTCCCATCGATAGGGCAGCCGTTCGAGCAGGACGGGATTGATCACGTGCGCCGGCGTGATCGCAAGCAGCGTGTAGCCGTCGGGCGCGGCGCGCGCGACCAGTTCGGTGCCGATCACCTGCCCCGCCCCGGCGCGATTCTCCACGACGAGCGGCTGCCCCCAGGTCTCCGCCAGTCTCGCACCGACCAGACGCACCACGGTATCGGTACCGCCCCCGGGTGCCAGCGGCACGACCACCCTCACCGGCTTCGCGGGCCACGCGGACTGCGCTCGCGACTCCATCGGAAGCGACAGCACCGCGGCCAGCGACACCGCCCCGGCGAGCAGGGGCGGCATGCGGCGCTCGCGACGCCTCGCGCGAGCCGGGCGCAGGTCTCGGGCGACCGAGTCAGCCACCGGAATCCGGGCGCCGGCCCATCCTCGCGGCCGCCGTGCCGGACGGGTCACCCGACTCGTGCCTCGCCACCGTTGCGGCGCGCACCGGATCGATCGCGAGGGCCGAACGCCGATCAGTCATGGGCGCGGGAGGGTGGCGCGTCGGACGGTCCCGCCGGATCCTTGACCGCTCCGCCCCAGCCATTGGCCGTGGTGTCGAAGATCACGCCATCCGGGTCGCGGAACTTCACCTCGTAGAACGCGCCGGCGTCGGTGGCGACCTCGCCCATGAAGTGGCGCCCGCCGGCAGCCTCGATCGCGCGGCGAGTCTGCTCGACGTCGTCGACCCAGAACCCGATGTGATGCACCCCGATCCAGTCGCGTCCCCGCTCATCGCCCGCCGCGGAGTCGGTCCGGTAATTGAGCAGGGCGAGGTTGACCACGCCGTCGGTGAGGTAGACACCGCGCGCGGTCGCCGAGTCGGCTTCGCCGACCTTGCGCAGGCCGAACGCCTGCATGTAGAACTCGGCCGCCTTCCAGGGGTCGGGGACGGTGATCGCGATATGGCGCAATCTCGACATCGGGCACTCCTCGGGGAACAGGGCTCGGCCGGCGGCTCCGCGCGCGCGAGCCGATCCGCGCGATGGTGCCTGCCCGCGGGAGTCCCCTGCAAGCGACCGCGCCGCCAACGCGCGCGCACAGTCCGTCCGGCGCCAGCGCAGGACCACGGGCGCGCCGCGCGCCCTCGCGCCCGGCCAGGACGGCGAACGGGACAGCCTTCATCGCGCGCGGGAGCACCCCGGTTGCACGACGGGCTGCCAGCCTGGCGACCGCGCGTCCGGCCTCGCCGACGCCCGGACGGCGATCAGTCGATCCTGGCACCGGTGGCCTTCACCACCTTCGCCCAGATCTCGGCGTCGCGCTTGATGATCGCCGCCAGTTCCTGGGGCGTGGAGGTCACGATCTCGATGCCCTGCGCGGTGAGCCGCTCCCGCACGTCGGGCTGCGCCAGCACGCGCAGGATCTCGGCATTGAGCCGGTTGACCACCGCGGCGGGCGTACCCGCCGGCGCAAGGAAGCCCTGCCACGACGTCACCTCGAACCCGGGAAAGCCCGCCTCGGCGAGGGTCGGGATGTCGGGCGCCGCCGGAGTGCGCTTCGCTTGCGCGACACCCAGCGCGCGCACCTTGCCGGCGCGTACCTGGGCGATCGCGGTCGGGATGTTGTCGAACATCAGCGACACCTGTCCGGCCACCAGGTCGAGCATCGCCGGCGCGCCGCCCTTGTAGGGCACGTGGTTCATGCGGATGCCCGCGCGCAGGCTGAACAGTTCGGTGGTGAGGTGCGGCAGCGCACCGGTGCCGGTGGACGCATAGTTGAGTTCGCCGGGCTTGCCGCGGGCGAGCGCGATCAGGTCCTTCACGTTGCGGACCGGCAGGGAGGGATGCACCACCAGCAGCACCGGCGTGATCGCCGCCATCGCGATCGGGGCGAAATCGGTGAACGGGTTGTAGGGCAGCTTCGCGTAGAGGTAGGGCGCGATCGACTGGGTGGCCGTGACGGCGAGGAACAGCGTGTAGCCGTCGGCCGGCGACTTCGCGACGAAATCCGCCGCGATGGTCCCGCCCGCTCCGGCCCGGTTCTCCACGATCACCGGCTGCCCCAGCGCGTCGCCCAGGCGCGCGCCCACCACGCGCGCGAGGATGTCCGAGATGCCGCCCGGCGCGAACCCGGCCACCAGCCGGATCGGCTTGACCGGCCAGTTCTGCGCCTGCGCAGGCGGGGACGACAGGACGGCCACGGCGGCCAGGGCGCCGGCGAGCGCGCCGTGCGTCGGCATGCATCGGGGGGCGAGTCGGGGGCGGTCGGTGTGCATCGGGGCACTCTCCATGGACGGGACGGACGGCGCGACGATCGCACCCGGATCCGGCGGGCACGAGCCCGGCCTGCGACCCACATTGTGCTCCATGCGCATATCAATATGCTATTGTTGACATGTCAGCGCAGGTCGTCCGAGTCCCTGCCCTCCCCACGCCATGCACCCGCGCACGCTTCCCCCTGCCCCCAGCGCCTCGCCGTCCACGGAGCCCGCCCCCATCGGCAGCGATACGCCACTGCTGTCCGACCAGGCCTACGAGCGCATCAAGCACGACATCATCGCCTGCACGCTCGCCCCGGGCGCCGAGATCTCCGAGTCCCAGCTCGGCCAGCAGTACGCGCTGGGCAAGGCCCCGATCCGCATGGCGCTGCAGAGGCTCGCCCACGAGGGGCTCGTCCGGGCGATGCCGCGGCGCGGCTACGTGGTGACCCCCGTCACCCTGCAGGGGATCCGCGACGTGTTCGAACTGCGGCTGCTGCTCGAGCCGCCCGCCGCGCGGCTGGCGGCGGGCCGGGTGGATGCCGCCCGGCTCAAGCTGCTCGACGACGTCTGCCGCGCCGGCTACCGCCCGGGTGACGCCGCCAGCACCCAGCGCTTCCTCGAGGCGAACAAGGCCTTCCACGTGGCCATCGCCCAGGCCACCGGCAACCACCGGCTCGCGCTGGCCATCGCCTCGCTGCTCGACGAGATGACCCGCCTACTGCACATGGGGCTCGGCTCGCGCGACCGCAGCACCGAGATGCAGCACGAACATGGCGCGCTGGTGCGGGCACTGCGCCGCGGCGACGGGGCGACCGCCGAGACCATCTGCCGCGAGCAGATCGAGGCCGCCCGGCAGATGGTGGTGGCCGCCGCGCTCGCCAGCCGCACCCTGATGGATACCGCCATCCCCGCCCACGCCGGAGGACAACCATGAGCGTCGTGATGACCCCCGCGATGAGCCGCCTCGTGGCCGGCACCACCGCCGCCGCCGCGCGCGTGCGGCGAGAGCCGCAGCCGATGCTCGATGCCCTCCGCGGCTCGCTGTTCGACCTCGACCTGCTCGCCGAGGAACACCGGCGCGCCAGCCCCGACCGCTATACCCGCCACCTCGTGCACGCGGACCCCGACGGGCTGTTCTCGGTGCTGGCGATCGTCTGGGGGCCGGGCCAGGGCAGCCCGGTGCATGGCCACCACACCTGGTGCGCGGTGGGCGTGTACGCCGGCGAACTGGTCGAGACCTTCTACCGCGAGCAACCCGGCCACGCGGAGCCGGTCGCCGTGCGCGAGGTGCGTCGCCGCCCCGGCGACCAGTGCTTCGACGCCGGTGGCCCCGGCATCCACCGCATCCGCAACGAGGGCCACGAGGTGGCCATCTCCATCCATGTCTACGGCGTCGGTGCCGATCGCATCAGCACCGGCGTCAACCGGATCTACCCACCGGCCGCCTGAGGCGTCCGGCACCGTCCTCGGCCCCGGCCAGCCGGGTCGCCCGCACCCTGCCGGGCGCCCGGGTGATACCGTTCCCGACCTTTCGGCCCCAGGGCCGTCTTCCGCAACCCGCCATCCACGGAGTCCCGCATGCGCGCAGTCGTGCTCAGGCAACACGGCACCCTCGACAACCTCGAATTCGTCGCCGACTACCGCGACCCGGCCATCAAGGACGGGCACGTCATCCTGCGCACCCGCGCAACCTCGTTCAACTACCACGACGTCTTCACCGTGCGCGGCATGCCCGGCATCAAGGTCCCGCTGCCGGTCATCATCGGCCTGGACCTCGCGGGCGAAATCATCGAGGTGGGTGCGGGCGTGGAGGGCTGGAAGGTCGGTGACCGGGTGCTGGTCAATCCGCTCAACCTGAAGGTCGGCCTGATGGGCGAGATGATGGACGGCGGCCTCGCCGAGAAGTGCCTCGTGCATGCAAGCCAGCTGATCCGCATGCCCGACGCCGTGTCCTTCGAGCAGGCCTGTTCGCTGCCCGTCGCCTACGGCACCGCCCACCGCATGATCATGACCCACAAGACCATCAAGGCCGGCGACAAGGTGGTCGTGCTGGGCGCCTCGGGCGGCGTGGGCACCGGCTGCGTGCTGCTCGCGAAGATGCTCGGCGCCGAGGTCGTCGCCTGCGCCTCCAGCGAGGACAAGATCCAGCGACTGAAGGAACTGGGTGCCGACCACGTGATCAACTACAAGGACACCGACTTCTCCAAGTGGGTGATCGAGAAGTACGGCAAGCCCCAGCGGCGCAACTACGAGGGTGGGGCCGACGTGGTGATCAACTTCACCGGCGGCGACACCTGGGTCCCCTCGCTCAAGTGCGTGAAGCGCGGCGGCAGCGTGCTCACCTGCGGGGCGACCGCGGGCTTCGACCCGAAGGAGGATCTTCGCTACGTCTGGAGCTTCGAGCTCAACATCAAGGGCTCCAACAGCTTCTACAACGAGGACCTGACCGCGCTGATGGACATGATCAGCAAGGGCACGATGAAGCCGGTGATCGACGTCGTGCTGCCCCTGGAGCGCGCGAAGGAAGGCCTGGCCCTGATCGAGAACCGCGAGGTCTTCGGCAAGGTCGTCGTCACGCCCTGAGCGTCACGCCCCGTCGCCCGCGACCGAGGTCGCGGGCAGCCCCCGGGCGGCATCGTCGCCAGGGGTGCAACCCCACTTTCGAACCCACGAGCGGCCGCCGCGCCGCCCCCCCAGCGAGGAGATGCCTCATGGCCGATGCACCCACCCCGGAACAGCTCAACGCCCGACTGGCCAAGAGCCCCTTCAACGCCTGGCTGAAGCTCGCCGTGACGAAGATCGAGGGCGACACGATCGAGATGACCGCCGGCTGGCGGGAGGAGTGGGTCGTCAACGCCGAGCGCGGCTACACCCACGGGGGCATCCTGGCCGCGCTGGTCGACGTGGTCGCCGACTACGCGATCGCCGCGAAGAACGGCATGCCCGTGCCCACCATCGACCTGCGCGTCGACTACCACCGCGCCGCCAAGGGCGACATGCGCTGCGTGGGCAAGCTGGTGCGGCTCGGCAGCCAGTTCACCACCGCCGAGGCGTACGTCTACGATGCCAGCGGCGCCCTGTGCGCCAGCGGCCGCGGCACCTACTTCACCGCGCCGCCTGCACCCCCGGCCGCGAAGCCCGCCGCCTGAGACCGGCCCACCGCGCCGCACGCGTCCCGAGGATCCGCCATGCACGAGAATGAAGACTTCCGCCAGTTCCTCGACCGCCTGCGCGCGGAAGGCGAACTGGTCGACCTGCACCAGCCGGTCGACATCCGCCACATCGCCACCCTGGTCGACCAGTCGGACAAGGCGCTGTATTTCCACGACGTCATCGGCTACGACATGCCGGTGGTGTCGGGCATCATCCGCTCGCAGAAGCGCGCGGTGATGTCGATGGGCGTGGAGCGCTACGGCGAGATCGAGGCGAAGCTGCAGCGCGGCCTGGTCGCCCCGATTCCCCCGAAGTACGTCGAGAAGGCGCCCTGCCAGGAGATCGTGATCAAGGGCGACGACGTCGACCTCTATCGCCTGCCGGTACCGATGTCCTCGATCTACGACGGCGGCCCGATGATCACCGCAGGCGTGGTGATCGCGCGCGACCCGGAGCACGGGATCAACGCCGGCATCTACCGCTTCATGGTGAAGGAGCGCAACCTCACCGGCATCGACATCGTCACGCCCAACAACATGCGCCTGTTCGCGCAGCGCGCCTACGAGCGCGGCGAGGCGCTCCCGATCTCGATTTCCATCGGCTGCCATCCGTTCGAGATCATGGGCACCGGCTACCGCGCGCCGCTGGGCGTGGACGAACTGGCGATCGCCGGCGGCATCCGCGGCTCGGCCGTCGAACTCGCGCAGTGCGAGACCATCGACCTGCCGTGCATCGCCGGCTCGGAGATCGTGCTCGAGGCCGAGATCCTGCCCACCGGGTGGACGCACCCCGAGGGCCGGTTCGGCGAGTTCACCCGGCTGATGGGAGGCCTGCACTGGAACCCGCTGGTGAGGGTGAAGGCGGTCACCATGCGCCGCAACGCGGTCTACTACGCGCTGCACATGCCCTGGGAGAACACCTGGCTCGCCGCACCCACCCGCTATACCGCGATCCGCAGCGCGCTCAAGACGGCCGGCGTGCAGGTCAAGGACATCAACGTCACGCTGGGCGGCTGCGCGTTCTGGCACGCGGTCATCTCCATCCGCAAGCAGGCCGGCGAGGCCAAGAACGCGATGCTCGCGGCGCTGTCGGTGATGGATCTCAAGCACGTGGTCATCGTCGACGACGACATCGACGTGTTCAACCCGATGGACGTCGAGTGGGCGATCGCCACCCGCGTGCAGGGCGATCGCGACGTGGTGGTGATTCCCGGCGCCCGCGCCAAGCCGCTGGACCCCAGCCTCGCGGTGATGCCGCACGGCGTGGTGCCCACCGGTGCGAAGGTCGGCATCGACGCGACCATCGGCGAGGGCATCCCCACCGAGCGCTTCGAGCGTATCGCCTATGCCTATGCCGATCGGGCGAAGATCGCCGATTACGTGGGTGGCAAGGCCGATGCGCTGCCCGCCTCCGGCCAGGTGGGCGAGGACATGATCGAGACCCTGGCACGGCAAGTGCTTGAACTCATCGAGCCCGAGCCCCGCTACTACCAGGACATCGCCGCCCACTTCTCGGAGTACGATTTCCAGAGCGTCGCGCGGGCGCTGGGGCACCTGCACACGACCGGACGGCTGTGGCAGGACCCGAAGGGCAGGATGTGCCTGCGCAACTCGAAGTTCGCGGCGGTGGTGCCGGGCAAGGCCGGCTGAGCCACGCGGGCGCGAGGCGCCGCAGGGCCGCCGTCGGGCGGCCGGTGCGGACTGCACCCGATCGAGCAAACGACCCGCTCGTCACCAGGAGTTTCAGCCATGTCAGGACAGTACGAAAAGCGGCTCGCCGAACTCGGCATCACGCTGCCCGAGGTACCCACGCCGGCGGCCAACTACGTCCCGTTCGTGATCACCGGCAATCTGGTCTTCCTGTCCGGGCAGGTCTGCAAGGCGGGCGGCGCCGTCACCCACCGCGGCAAGGTGGGTCGCGACCTCGATCTCGCCGCCGGCCGCGCGGCCGCGCGGCTGTGCGCGATCAACCTGATGGCCGCGCTCAAGCTCGCGATCGGCGACCTCGACCGGGTGGTTCGCCTGGTATCGGTACGCGGCTATGTCGCCTCCGACCCCTCGTTCACCGAGCAGCCGCAGGTGATCAACGGCGCCTCCGACCTGTTCGTGGAGGTCTTCGGCGAGGCGGGCCGTCACTCGCGCACCGCCATCGGCGTGGCCGTGCTGCCCTCCGACTGCACGGCCGAGGTCGATGCGGTGTTCGAAATCCGGTAATCCGGGCCGCCCGCGGCGGCGCGGGCAGTGACCGGCGCGGGTCCGCAGGGGGCGGGCCCGTGCGTTCTGGCAGGGGAGGCAGTGGCGATGGCGCAGGCGATCGGGGTACGTCCCGTCGAGCAACTGGTGCAATGGCCGACGGACGATCTGTCCCGCGTCCCGCTGCACATCTACGGCGACCGCGAGATCTACGCGTGGGAGCAGGACCGCATCTTCCGCGGGCCGACCTGGAACTTCCTCGCGCTCGAGTGCGAGATCCCGAAGCCGAACGACTACTGCCTCACGCGCGTGGGCGACACGCCGGTGATCGTGGTGCGCACCGAATCGGGTGGCATCAACGCGCTGGTCAACCGCTGCACCCACAAGGGATCGGTGCTCTGCTACGACTCCCGCGGCGAGGGCAAGCGGGCCTTCGTCTGCCCGTACCACGCGTGGAGCTTCGACCAGTCCGGCGAACTGAAGGGCATCGCCTTCGAGAAGGGCGTCAACGGCCTGGGCGGCATGCCGCCGGGCTTCGACAAGTCCAGGCACGCGCTGACCCGCCTGCGGGTGGAGACGATCGAGGGGCTGGTGTTCGGCACCTTCAGCGAGCAGACCCCGTCGCTTGAGGAGTACCTCGGCGCGCCGATGGTCGCGCACATCCGCCGCACCATCCGCGGCCGGAAGATGCAGATCATCGGCCGCTACAACCACATCATGCCGAACAACTGGAAGCTGTACGTCGAGAACAGCCGCGACACGCACCACCCGTCGCTGCTGCACGCGTTCTTCGCGACCTTCAAGCTCAACCGGCTCTCGGCCGAAGGGGGCATCCGCCACGACCCGCGCAACTGGCACCACATGGTGTTCGCCAAGCGGCTCACCGACCAGGGCCACGAGGAGTACTCGCCCGGACGGCTGCGCACGATGAAGGCCGACTTCGGCCTGAACGATCCGTCGCTGATCGCGCAGTGGATGGAGTTCGACGACAACATCACCAACGCGCTGATGAGCATCTTCCCCGGCTTCGTGCTGCAGCAGATCCTCAACTCGGTGGGCACGCGGCAGGTGATCACCCGCGGCCCCGACGAGTGCGAACTGGTGTGGACCGTCGTGAGTTTCGAGGACGACACGCCCGAGCAGCGCGCGATCCGCATCAAGCAGAGCAACCTCGTCGGCCCGCACGGCTACATCTCGATGGAGGACGGCGCGATCGGCGGCTTCGTGCAGCAGGGCATCCGCGGCGACCTCGACAAGCAGGCGGTGGTCGAGATGGGCGGCACGACCGCCGACGGCCAGCCCACGCGCGCCTCCGAGACCTCGGTGCGCGGCTTCTACAAGGCGTGGCGCGAGACGATGGGGGTATGAACATGGATCCCGCAGACCAGCTGACCCCGGCCCAGCGCGCGGCCATCGACCGGCTGATGGTCGACTACGTGCACGCGATCGACGAGGGGGAGTACGAGCGCTGGCCGGGCTTCTTCACCGAGGACGGCCACTACCAGGTGACCGGCCGCGACAACCACGCCCGCGGCTGGGTGGCGGGCATGCTCCTGTGCGACAACCGGGACATGATGATCGACCGGGTGTACTCGCTGCGCCAGGTCAACGTCTGGGAACCGCACGCCTATCGCCACGTGATCGGCCCCACCCGCGTGCTGGCGGTGGACGCCGACGGCACGGTGCACGCGCAGACCAACTACCTCTGCGTGCGCACCATGCACGATGGCGAGCAGCGCCTGTTTTCCTCCGGCCGATACCTCGACCGCATCGTGTTCGAGGCCGAGGCGGCCCGGCTGCGCCGACGCGACGTGATCGCCGACTCCAACCGCATCGACACCCTGCTGGTCATCCCGCTCTGACTCCCGGCCGCCGGGGTCGCGTCCACCGGCCGCGGCGTCTGCGTACCCGAATCCGCGTGGGGGATCCGCGAGCCGCCGCACCGTGCCCCGCGCCCAGGGTCCGCAACACCCCCGCCATCCCGCCCCCAAGCCCCCAAAAGCCCTCGCCCTCGCACCCGCCCCATGCCCGCCAAGCCCCAGCGCCTCCACGTCCACTTCGAGAGCAACCGCGGCAAGCCGCGCATCTTCCAGGTACACCCGGAAGACGTGAAGGCCGCCTGCCGGCGGCACCCCGAACTGGCCCGGCGCCTGCGCATCACCGTGGGCTTCGACCGCGAGATCCTCGCCGACGCGTTGCAGACCGCCGACCTGATGGTCAACTCCGACCCGCCGCGCGAGGACCTGCGGGCGATGGCGCCTCGACTGCGCTGGATCCAGACCACCGGTGCCGGCATCGACGGCCTGCTGCCGCTCGACTGGCTGCCCGAGGGCGTGACGCTCACCAACAACAGCGGCGCGCATGCCGCCAAGGCGCAGGACTCCGGCGCGATGGGCCTGCTCATGCTCAACGCCGGCGTGCCGCGGCTCGCCGGCGCGCAGCGCGAGCACCGCTGGCAGCCGGTGTACTCCACCCCGATCGCGGGCAAGACAGCGGTCGTCATCGGCTACGGCGACGTCGGCGCCGCGGTGGGTCGTGCTGCGCGGCGGCTGGGCGTGAAGGTGATCGCCGTCACCCGCAGCGGAGACGTGCGGGCGCCTGCCGACGAGGCAGTGCCGGTGTCGCGGCTGTCGCGCGTGATCGGCCGGGCGGACTTCGTCGTGGTCGCCACGCCGCTGACCCCGCTCACCCGGGGGCTGCTCGACGCCGCGATGCTCGCGCGCATGAAACCGGGCGCCGGCCTGCTCAACATCGGCCGTGCGGCAGTGGTCGACTACGACGCCCTGCGCAGTCGGCTGGCCAGCGGCGCCATCGGCGGCGCGGTGCTCGACGTGTTCACGCCCGAACCGCTGCCGGCCGATTCGCCGCTGTGGGACACGCCGGGGCTCACCGTGCTGCCGCACATCACCTGCGACGATCCCCGCTACATCGCGCACCTGCTCGATTTCTGGTTCGCCAACCTGCGCCGCCTGCTCGCAGGGCGGCGGCTCGCCAACATCGTCGATCCCCTGCGCGGCTACTAGCGCGCACGCATCGGAGCCTCGCGCATGGCCACCCCCCTGTTCCACATGGTCTCCGGCGCCCCCGATCCGGTGGCGCCCTTCAGCCACGCCGTGGAGGCGGACGGCTGGGTCTTCGTCACCGGCCAGATGCCCTTCGAGGGCCTGGCCAACGACTCCTCCTACCCGGAGGGCATCGAGGCGCAGACCCACCAGGTGATGCGCAACCTGCGCACGGTCCTGCAGGGCATCGGCCTCGACCTCGAGCACGTGGTGCAGGTCCGCGTATTCCTGCGCGAGTTCGACGCCCACTACGCGGCGATGAACGCGGTCTACGCCAGCTACTTCCCCGCGGGTCGCCGCCCGGCCCGCACCTGCGTCGGCGTGACCGGGCTCGCGCGCGGGGCGCTGGTCGAGATCGACATGGTCGCCCGGCGCCCGGCGTGAGCAACGGGCGCGCGGAACCCACCTTCGGCCCTGCGAGCCGCAATCCTCGCCGAGGATCTCCCAACCGATCCTGAATCGCCCCCGACCCGCCGCAGCCCCCGCGCGCGCCCGGGCCGTCGCGCCTGCGGCCACCCCGTCTTCGCCCCCTGTCGTCACTGCCCGTCGCCAGTATCCGTCGTCGGTCCCTGCCGCTACCCTCGCGCCGCCGCGGCCCGCCGTCACCACCCTCGCTTCGCTGTCGCCTCGCCCTCCGATGCTTGCCCGCCTCCCCGTCCACACCGCCCAGCTGCCTGAAGCCGGCACGCTCAATCTCGACCACATCGCGCACTTCGTGCCCGACCGCGAGGCCGCCGCCGATGCGCTCGCGCGGCTGGGGTTCACCACCACGCCGTTCTCCGAGCAGTCGCACCGCACCCGCCCCGACGCGCCGGTCGAGCCCGCCGGCACCGGCAATCGCTGCGTGATGCTGGAGCGCGGCTACCTCGAGTTCCTGACTCCGTTCGCCGACACGCCGATCGCCGCGCAGCTGCGCGTGGCGATCGGCCGCTACACCGGCGTACACCTCATCGCCTACGGCAGCGCCGATGCGCAGGCCGATCACCATCGGCTCGAGGCCGAGGGCTTCGCGCCGCCGGACCCGGTGCGGCTGCAGCGCGAGGTCGACACCGGGGAGGGGACGATGACGGTGCGTTTCACCGTGACCCGCACCGCCCCGGGATGCATGCCCGAGGGGCGCATCCAGTTCTGCCAGCATCACTCCCCGGAGGGGGTGTGGCAGACCCGCTGGCTCGCGCACCCGAACGCGCTGCGCGAACTCAGGGCCGTGCATCTGTGCGTCTCCGACCCGGAGGAGGCCGCGCAGCGTTACGCGCGCTATGCGGGCATCCCGCTCCAGCCGCTGCCCGCCGGTCGCGGACGCGGCTACGTCCAGCAGACGGCCCGCGGCCGGCTGGTCGTCTGCGACGCGGCGCGGCTCGACGACCTGCTCGGAATCGAGCCGCCCGCCTTGCCGTGGATCGGCGCCGCGGAACTGGCGTCGGCCGATCCGGCCCGCACCGCGACCGTGCTGCGCGACGGTGGCTACGTGCCTGTCCCGTTGCAGGACGGGCGGGCCAGGGTCGACCTGCCGGATGCGCTGGGCGGCGTGCTCGTGCTCGCCCGCGACTGATGCATCCGGTGCCGCTGCCTCGGGGACGCACGACCGGCGCATGGCTGCTCGCCGCCGGCCTCGCCGTGCTGGTGCTGGCCGGTGCCTGGCAGCGCGAACGCATCGAACTGCCCACGCATGCACGGCGAGTGCCCGCCGAGGTCGTCGCGATCGAGCAGCGCGTACAACGGGGCTCCGACTACGACGAGACCCTCTACGCGTCGCGTGTACGCTACACGGCGATCGACGGACGCGCGGTCGAGTTCGTCGCCGACGTCTGGTCGGCGACGCCGCTGCATCGACTCGGCGATCCGGTGCACGTGCTGGTCGACACCCGACAGGACGTGGCTGTGCTCGACACCCGCGAGACCCTGTATGGCGCGTTTCTCGCGCTCGCCGGGGTGGGCATCGCGCTCATGCTCGCCGGCCTGCGGGCCTGGCGACACGGCTGAACGACGCCGCTGCCGCGGCTGCCTCTCGCCTGCACGCCCGCAGGGGCACGCGCCCCGCCGCGCTCCACGCGACGGCCCGCGTCAGCCGTTCGCGTGGCAGCGCGTCCCGCTCAGTCCGCCTTCACGCCCGCATCGCGGACCACCCGCGCCCAGCGCTGCGACTCCGCGCGCATGAACTCCCCGAATTCAGCCGGGCTGGCGGAGAGCAGCACATCGGTGGCGCCGGTGGCGAAGCGCTCGCGCACCTCGGGTACCGGCAGCGCCGCGGCGATCGCCGCATGCAGGCGCCGGATCGCCTCGGGAGGCGTGCCAGTGGGGACCAGCAGTCCCTGCCAGCTGCTCGACACGATATCCATGCCCTGCTCGCGCAGGGTGGGGACCGCCGGGTAGGCGGGGAGGCGCTTCGCGGTGGTGACCGCGAGCGGCCGCAGCTTGCCCGCGGCGACGAACCCCACGACCGAGGTCAGCGTCTGGATGGTGATGGTGACCTGCCCCGCCACGACATCGCTCACCGCCTGGCCTGCGCCGGACTTGTACGGGATATGAACCATCTTCAGGCCCGCCTGTCCCGCGAGCAGTTCCATCTGCAGGTGGCTCAGGCTGCCCGGCCCCGCCGACGCGTAGTTGAGTTCACCCGGCCGGGCGCGCGCGAAAGCGATCAGTTCCTTCACGCTGCGTACCGGCAGCGACGGATGCACCAGCAGCATCGTGGTGGTGTCCGACACCAGCCCGACCGGCGCGAGGTCGCGCAGCGGATCGACCTTGAGGCTTGCCCCGAACACGTGGGGATTGACCGCCAGCGTCCCCACGTTGCCCAGGAAGACCGCGTAGCCATCGGGCGCCGCGCGCGCCGCGGTCTCCAGCCCGAGGTTGCCACCGGCCCCCGCGCGGTTCTCGACCACCACCGGCTGGCCCAGGTTGTCCTGCAGGCGCGGGGCGATGATCCGGGCGACGAAATCGGAGGCGCCTCCCGCTCCGAAAGGCACGATCATGCGCAGCGGACGCGCCGGCCACGACTGCGCCTGCGCCAGGGGGGCGAGCAGCGCGAGGCCCAGCGTGGCGAGCACCCAGGACCCGGCAACCCGGCCGGCGGACCACCGCCCGGTCTGCGCGGGATCGATGGCAACAGGGGAAGCGTGCAACGGGATCATCATCTTCAACCTCATCGGTGGGAACGAGGCACCCGACCCGGATCGTCGGGTGCCGTGCTGGAACTGGAACGCCGCCGCACGCGGCAAGGGTGACGCACGGCAGCCGGGCGCACGGATGCAAGCACGCCCCGTGCCATTCGGGCATCCCGGGGGGTCAACTCGCCGACGGCCGCACGCTCGATTGCCCGCGCAGTCCCCCTTCGATCCGCACCCGGCCACGGCTGGCGCCTGGCGGCCGCGGGCGGACTGTCGCCGGTTCGGCCGATCCGGCCCCGGCACGGGTGCAGCCTGCCGGCCGCGGGCGGCCACCCCGCGCGCGGGTACCGGGCATGGATTCACGACGACCGCTCCTGCCACGACTCAGAGTTCCGCGCGGATTCCCGCGCCCTTGACGATCCGCCGATAGAGTTCGATGTCCCGGCGGATCTCGGCGGCGAACTGCTCGGCACTGCCGGGCGCGGTCTCGTACCCCAGTTCGGCGAAGCGCCGCAGCAGTTCCGGCGACCGCAGCGCGGTATTGACCTCGCGATTGAGTCGCTCGACGATCTCGCGCGGCAGACCTGCGGGCCCCACCAGCCCGAACCAGGGCGACACCTCGAAGCCGGGCAGCCCCGACTCGGCCACGGTCGGGATATCCGGCGCGGTCGGCGACCGTCGCGAGGTGGTGATCGCCAGCGCTCGCATGCGACCGGCCTTCGCGTGGGCGAGCGCGAGGCCCATGTCGGCCATCATCAGATCCACGCTGCCGGCAATCACCTCCGTGAGCGCAGGCGCCGTGCCCTTGAACGGGATATGCACGATGCGCGTACCCGCGCTGGCGTTGAACCACTCCGCCGCCAGGCTGGACATGCTGCCCACGCCCGAGGAGCCGTAGTTCAGGTAGCCCGGCTTCGTGCGAGCCATCGCGACGAGTTCCTTCACGTTGCGCGCGGGCACGCGCGGGTTGACGACCAGCAGGTAGGGCACGCGGGCGATATTCGCCACGGGGGAGAAATCCCGCAGCGGATCGTAGGGCAGCTTCGCGTACAGGCTGGGGGCGACCGCCAGGTTGCTGGAGCCGCCCATCGCGAGCGTGTAGCCGTCCGCAGGCGAGCGGGCCGTCGCCTCGGCACCGATGGTGCCGCCCGCGCCACCGCGGTTGTCGATGATCGCCGGCTGGCCGAAGGCCTCGCCGAACCGCGCGCCGATCAGGCGGGCCAGCACGTCGTTGGGACCGCCGGGCGCGAAGGGGACGATGATGCGGATCGGCCGAGCCGGCCAGGCCGTCTGCGCCCATGCCGACGGGAGCAACCCCGCTGCCAGCGCCGCGACCAGCCCGGACAGCACTCCCGCCGCCACCGCCGGCGCGCACGTCCGTCGGGCACGCCGATCCGAGGGCGGCCGCCGGCCCGGAGGCATCCGAGCCCCCCGGGCGGACGACGGGCGATGGAGTCGAGCCCGAGTGGACGGGCGATTCGGCAGCGGGACGGGCATCCGGTTCTCCGGGACTGGCGGTGGCATGTCATCCATGCATCAACCGTACCACTGCCCGCTCCCCTGCCCGGGCGCGCCGGCGTCTGCCCGTGCGCGAGCCCCCTGTCGAGACCCGGCGACGGACCCCGCGCCCGCCGCGCGTGCGCGGCGAGTGCGCTGCCACGACGGCCACGCACGCCATCCTTCGCAGCGCGCCGGCCGCGCGGCGCGGCCGGCGCCGACCCGGCGAGGTCAGAGCTCGCGGATGATGTCGAACTGCCGTGCGTAGCCGGAGGGGTCGATGCGCGCGACGAGCAGCGTGGACTGGTCGCGACGCGCGAGTGCCGCCGCCAGTTCGCGGCGGTAGTCGACCGCGTTGTCCACCTCGGCGCAGGCCAGGCCGAAGGCGCGCGCCAGATCGGGATAGGACGGGGACGGGAAGTCCAGCCCATGGACGCTCTTGCCCAGCTTGGACTGCTTGACCGAGATCAGGCTGTGGCCGCCGTCGGCGAAGATCACGTAGACGATGCCCAGCCGCCGGCTCGCACCGGTCACCAGTTCCTGCACCCGCATCAGGAATCCGGCATCGCCGCACAGGCACAGCACCGGCCGCTGGGGCGAGGCGAGCGCGACCGCCTGGGCCGCCGGCACGCAGAAGCCCATGGTGGCCAGGCCGTTCGACATCAGGAAGTCGCGGGGGGCGAGCGCGTCCCACAGCTCGACCGAGATCAGCTTGTTCGCGCCCACGTCGGTGACGACCACGGTGTCGCGCGGGGCCACCTCGCGGGCGGCGAGCACGACCTCGTTGGGCGAGAATCCCTCCACCGGCACCGCCAGCTGCTCGCGCACCGACAGCCGGTGCCCGCTGGCCTCCTCGGCGGACCATAGCGAGCGCTCCGCCGCGGGCCGGGCCGTCACGGCCGAGGCCAGCGCAGCGAGCGATGGGCCGAGATCACCGATCAGTTCGGTCTCCGCGGCGGCGGTCTGCTCGACGTTGGGCACGCTGTCGATCCACAGCGCCGGTACCGGCAGCGGCCACGGCCGGGGCAACAGTTCCACCGGGTCGAATCCGGCGAACACCAGGTAGTCGCAGCGCTCGATCAGCGCCTGCTCGAGCTTGCCACCCATGAACACGCCCGCGCACCACGGATCGTCGGCCGCGATCGCGCCCTTCGCCTTGGCCGAGGTGAGTACCGGCGCGCGCAGGGCGGCGGCGAACCGCGCCAGCTCCCCGGCGGGCAGGCCAAGCGCACCGATGCCCGCCAGCACGAGCGGGCGACGCGCCTGTGCGAGGCGGGCTGCCGCGGCGGACACCGCCTCCACGCCCGCGCGTGGCACCGGCGCCGGACGCGTGAGCACGAGGTCCGCCCCGGGGCGTCCGGCCACGTTGTTGGGAAAATCGACGAACACCGGACCCGGCCGATCGGAGAGCGCGGTGCGGAAGGCCCGGCGCATCGCGGTCGCCCAGGTGTCCTCGTGCAGCGTGATCTGGGCCTTGGTGACCGGACGCATCATCGCCAGGTGGTCGAACTGCTGGCGCAGGGCGACCTCATGCACGCCCGGCCGGTAGCGATCGGCGAAGGCGATCACCGGGAGCCGGTCGAGCGCCGCATGGGCGAGGCCGTTGGCCAGGTTGGACACGCCGGGGCCGATCGCCGAGAGCGCGACGCCAACCGTCCCGGTGCGCTCGCCGTAGATACCCGCGGCGATGACCGCCGCGGTCTCGTGCTGCGTGAGCACGAAGTCGATCCCGTGCGCCGAGCTGGCGCTCACCAGTTCCGCGGTCGCACCGCCACCGGGAATGCCGAAGATCCGGTCCACGCCCGCCTGCCGCAGCGCGGCGAGCACCTGTTCGGCGATCGTCTTCATCGCATGTCCCCTGCCCTGTGCGCGCGCCGCGCGCTGTGCGTCTGTCCGTGCGCGCCCGGTACGCCGCGCACCGTCCGTTGGTCAGCCGGGCGATCGTGGCTCGCCCCGGCTCGCCGTCGCTCGCGACGGGTCCTGCACTACCAGGCGGTGGTACCGCCGTCGACCGGGATCACCGCCCCGGTGACGAACCGGCTGGCGTCGGAGGCGAGCCACACCGCCACCCCCTTGATGTCGGCATCCCCGCCGGGGTGACCCAGCGGGATTTCGCGATCGATCTTCTCCGGACGCGACTCGTACACCTTGCGATTGATGTCGGTGACGAAGAAACCCGGGCAGACCGCATTGACGCGGATCTCGTGGCGCGCCCACTTGATCGCGAGGTCGCGGGTGAAGTTGACCAGCGCGCCCTTGCTCGAACCGTAGGCGATCGAGTTGTAGGCGTCCGGGTTGCGTCCCACCAGCCCGGCGATCGAGGCGATGTTGATGATGCTGCCGCGGCGCTGCCGGATCATCTCGCGGCCGAAGGCCTGGGCGAGCATGAACGGGGCGGTGATGTTGAGGTCGAACACCTGCTGCCAGCGTTCGAGCGGCATGTCCTCGACCGGCGCCACCCACGCGCGACCCGCATTGTTGACCAGGATGTCGCAGCCGCCGAAGCGCTCCATCACCTGGTCGTGCAGGGTCGCCACCTGCTCGGGACGGGATACGTCGCACGCGGCCGACATCACCTCGCCGCCCCAGCGGCGCAGTTGCGCCTCGGCGGCGGCGAGCCGCTCGGCCTTGCGCGCGCAGATCACCACCTTCGCGCCGAACTCGGCCAGCGCATCGGCCATCTGCAATCCCAGCCCCGTGGAGCCGCCGGTGACGACAGCCACGCGGCCGGTGAGGTCGAACAGGTCCTTCAGCGGTGTGCTCATGGGCGGCCTGCCTGTGGATCGAGGGGAGTCGCCGTTGATCGGGCGACGGGGATGGATCGAACGAACCGCAAGGGATGTCGCGACTCTCAGGGGGGTGGATCAGGCCGGGATCCCGTCGGCGCGGTCGGTCCGCGACGGGGGTTCCCGGAGCCCGCGCCGGGGCGGGCGGCGCCATCGAAAACGCCCGCACGAAGCGGGCGTCACGAGCGGCGACCGGACGGCGCTCAGGCGCCCCAGGGGCGGATGGCCTGCTTGAGCTTCGCGTAGCCGTCCAGGTACTTCGGACGCACCGGCTCGTAGATCGAGTCGAAGGTCGCGAGCTGGTCGTCCAGCCACTTGTGCAGCTTCGTGTTGCCCGGGTTCGCCGCCTTGTAGGCGTCGTTGATCAGCACGAAGTGGATGCGCGGATCGTAGGGATCCTTGGTGCCGCCCACCGTCTCGTCGCCGGCGAGCAGGCGCGTGAGCATTGCATCGGCCGAGCCCAGCGTCTGTTCGAAGATCGGCTCGCCCTGCATCCGGTACATGACGCTGGTCATGTCGCGACCGTTCTTCATGGTGAAGCCCATGTCGGACCAGACCTTGTTGATGTCGGCACCCGCCTTCACCTGGTCGATCACCATCTGGCCCCAGTCGCGCAGCACCTGCGGGGCGTCGGCCATCAGGTCGGTGAGGCGGTCGCCGTCCAGATCGGTGGCGATCACGATCGCCTTGCGCTGGCGGATCATGTCGTGCAGGAGGATGCCGTAGTTGGTGTCGGAGATGTGTTCGCTGATCTCGCCCCCCCAGTTCTCCATGCCCGCCTTGAAGTCCTTGGGCAGCAGGGCGACGATCGCGTCGACGTTCTCCTTGTGCTCCTCGTAGGCATCCACCGCGTAGGCGCGGGTGAGCTTGAACTTCGTGCCCTTCATCATCCAGCGCAGCAGGCCGGCGTTGATCGCATCCTCCTGGGCCTGCGTGGGCTTGGTGGCGATGCGACCGATCTGGCCGGTCTCGTGCACCATCTTGAGGAACAGGCGCCCGGCGTAGGCCATGCGGATGCCGGGGGTGTTCATCTCGGAGTGGACGATGCCGGTCTCGCGATCGACCTTGAACTTCTTCTTGTCCTGCGAGTAGGGCAGGCAGGGCATGCAGCGAACCGTCGTGATCGTGCCGTAGGGCCGCACGTTGCAGTACACGCCCGCAGCGGTGCGCAGCGGCGCGTTCGCCGACTTGCCCAGCACCACCACCTTCTTGCCGCCGTCGTTGACCAGGAAGTCGCCGGCCGTCGACCACTTGATCGACGTGTAGGGCAGCTTGCCGAACCATTCGAGGCTGGCGAGCTTCGTGTCGTGCCGGAACTGCGCCATCATCGGCACGCCGATGTAGGGCAGGCCGAGGACGTCGAGGGCCATCAGCGTGCCGTTGAGCGCGAAGGTGTCGGTGAACGTATGCGCGACCGGCTTGACGTCGGCGGTGGCGTTGCCGCCTTCCCACAGGATGGCGTCAGGGGAGCCATCCACCTTCACGGCCGAACGCTTGTAGATCGAGTCCAGGTACTTGAACAGGTCGCCGCTGGCTTCCTCCTGGGCGATCTTGAGCAGGTCGAGGCGGTCGGTCATCTGAAGTCTCCGTACGAGGGGGCGAGTCGGGTCGTGGCCCTGGGGCGACGCCGGGGCGGCAGCCGGGCACGGGCCCGGTGCGGCGATCACGGCGGCGGCGGTCGGCGGCTCTGCGGGCACGTTCCCGACCTTGCGATTGCCGATGATACCAAGTGTCGTCGCCGGCTGCCCGACGCGGCGCCGATCGGCGGCACCCCCGCACGGCGGCGGGGGCCCCGGTCCACCCCACCCGCGCCGGGGCCTCGCCGCCGGGTCGCGTGCCGGCGACCGCGCGGCCCGGCGTGCGCGAGGCGACCCGCGCCCTGCCCGGTCAGTCGCGCAGCAACTCGCGGGCGATCAGCGAGCGCTGGATCTCCGAGGTGCCTTCGTAGATGCGCGTGATGCGCACGTCACGAGCCACGGTCTCGATCCCGAAGTCCCGCATGTAGCCCAGCCCGCCGTGCAGCTGGATGGCGGTGTCGGCGATCCGTCCCACCGCCTCGGTCGCGTGCAGCTTGGCCATCGAGGCCTCGACCGTGCCCCGCGCGCCACTCATCAGCGTGCGGATCGCGCGCAGCGTCAGCAGGCGCGAGGCATCACGCGCCACGGCCATGTCGGCGAGCATCCACTGAAGGCCCTGGTAGTCGGCCAGCCGGTGCCCGCCCTGCTCGCGCGTGCGCAGGTAGTCGACGGTGCGCTCGATCAGCCGGTCCATGATGCCACAGCAGCGTGCGGCGACCGTCACCCGGCCGGCCGTGAGCGTCTTCAACGCCTGCACGTAGCCCATGCCCTCGGGGCCGAGCAGGTTGGCCGCCGGCACTTCGCACTGCTGCATGACCACCGCGGCGGTTCCGCAGCCGTGCATGCCCATCTTGCGCTCGTTCGGCCCGACCGACAGGCCCGGAAAGCCGCGCTCGACGATGAAGGCCGAGATGCCGCGCGCGCCCGCGGAGCGGTCGGTCACCGCCATCACCGTGAACACGTCGGCCATCGGCGCGTTGGTGATGTAGATCTTCTCGCCGTCGAGGATCCAGCGATCGCCGCGCCGCACCGCGGTGGTGCGCATCGCCGCGGGGTCCGATCCGGCCTGGGGCTCGGTCAGCGCGAAGCAGCCGATCGCCTCGCCCGCGGCCATGCGGGGCAGATAGCGGCGCTTCTGCTCCTCGCTGCCCAGGTCGACGATGCCGCGGGTGCTGATGCCGGTGTGGTTGGCGATGATCGTGGCGAAGCCGTAGTTGCTGCGGCCCAGTTCCTGCTCGATCGCGCACTTGCCGGCAAGGTCGAGGCCGATGCCGCCGTAGGCCTCGGGGATGGTGAGGCCGAACAGCCCCATCCCGCGGGCCATCGCCAGCAGTTCGGCCGGCACGCTGTCGTTCTCCTCGATCCAGCGCGAGCGCGGCTCGACCTCGCCCTCGATGAAGCGGCGCACCTCGGCGGCGAGCGCGGCGACCTCCGTCGGGCTGGCCGACAGGGCGGCGAATTCTTCGGTCTGGGCAACGGAACCCGTCATGTCGGCTCACTCCGTCGGGGCGGCGGCCCGTGGCGGGCGGCGCCGGTGGAAGAAGTCGCCCGGGCCGTGGCATCGGCCGGGCGTACGGCCCGAAGTGTGCCCGGGTACGGTCGCCGCGTCAGCATCGCGCCCGAGCCCGTGGTGCCCGGCCCGATCCTCCCGCGCACGCAGGCGCGGGAAGACGGCCACGGGTGACGTGCGCGCCGACCCCGGGACCTGACCGGACCGGCAGGCGCGGGGGACACGGTCGGACCCGCCTTGCGAGCACCGCGCTTGCCGGGATCGGTCAGGCCGAACCCGCGCGCGGGCGCGCCAGCGCATCGAGGGCGCGCACGCCGCGCCCCCGCTCCAGCACGACGAGCGGATTGATGTCCAGTTCGGACAGCCCGTCGCGCAGATCGACCGCCATCGCCGAGAGCGCCAGCAGCGCATCGACCAGCGCTTCCACGTCCGCCTTCGGCCGGCCGCGAGCGCCATCGAGCAGCGGGAAGCACTTGAGTTCGCGCACCATCGCCTCGGCGACCGAACGGGTCAGCGGCGCGAGGCGGAAGCTCGTGTCCCGGAACACCTCCGCGTAGATGCCCCCCAGGCCCACCATGACCGCCGGGCCGAACAGCGGATCGTTCTGCACGCCGACGATGAGTTCGGTGCCTCCCGAGACCATCTCCTGCACCGAGATGCCCTCGATGCGGGCTCCGGGCACGACGGCGCGGGCGCTCGCCATGATCGAGTCCCACGCACGCTCGACCGCTGCGGCATCGGCCAGCCCGAGGGCCACGCCACCGGCCTCGGTCTTGTGCGCGATGTCGGCCGACTGCACCTTCATCACCACCGGGAATCCGATCTCGCGCGCGGCAGCCACCGCCTGCGAGCGGTCGGTGGCGAGCACCTCGCGCGTGACCGGGATGCCGTACTGCGCGACCAGGGCCTTCGCCTCGTGCTCGGCGAGGTCGGCGGTGCGGGCGGCGAGCAGCGCCCTCGCCTGCGGGCGCTCGAGCGAGAGCACCGGTTCGGCCCGCTCGCGCCCGCGCCGACGCTGGGCCTCGGCGAAACGGGTGAGCGCCGCCAGCGCCTTCGCGCACGCGACCGGCGTGGGGTAGCGGGGAATCCCGGCCTCCGCAAGCGTGCGGTAGGCCGCCTCGGCGAACTTGGTGCGCGCGCTCCACGCGGTCATGATGGGCTTGGAGGTCGTGCGGTCGAGTTCGACCAGTTCCTTCGCGCGGGCGAGCGCGATGTCCCCCTGCAGCGACGCGTTGATCACCACGATCGAATCCACCGAGGGGTCATCGACGATGATGCGCATCGCCTGCGCGAGCATCTCCGGGTTGTTGAAGATGCCGGCGGTGATGTCGATCGGGTTCTGCCAGGAGCCGAAGGCGGGGATGATGTCCTTCAGTTTCCGCTCGCTCTCGGGCGTGAGCGGCCCCACCGACAGCCCGGATTCCACGCACTGGTCGGCCATCAGGATGCCGCCGCCCCCGGAGATGGTGACGATCGCCACCCGGTTGCCGGCCGGCCGCTTGCCACTGGCGAACGCCTGCGTGTAGTCGATGAGTTCGTTGGCATCACGCACCCGGATCATGCCGCGCTGCTCGAACGCCGCCTCGTAGAGCGCCAGCGCGCCGCCCAGGTTGGCGGTATGGGAGAGCGCGGCACGGCCGCCCACTTCGGTGTTGCCCACCTTCCACACCAGCACCGGCTTGTCGGCGAGCAGCGCCCGGTCGCCCACCTCGAGCAGGCGGTACGCGTCCTTCACCCCTTCCATGTAGGCGCCGATCACGCGCGTCTGCGGATCGCGCACGAACCAGTCGATGAAATCGGTGGTGGTGAGGCCCGACTCGTTGCCGGTACTCACCAGGCTGCGAAAACCCAGGCCCGCTTCCTCGGCGAGGATGATGACCCCGTAGCCGAAGCCACCGGACTGCGTGGTCATCGACAGCGTGCCCTTGCGGAAGCAGTCGCCGGAGAAGGCCGAGCCGAAGCCGGCGTACACGTCGTCGGTCACGCCGATCATGCCCTGGCAGTTCGGCCCCACGACGCCGATGCCGTATTCGCGCGCGATGGCCGCGATCTCGGCCTGCAGGGCGCGTCCCGCCTCGCCGGTCTCGGAGAAGCCCGAGCTGAAGATGATGCAGAAGGCAATGCCCTTGCGCCCGACCTCGCGCAGCATCCCCGGCACGCCGGCGGCGGCCACCAGGATGAGCGCGAGATCCGGCACCTCGGGCAGCGCCTCGACCGACGGGTAGCAGCGGTGGCCCTCGACCTCGTCGTACTTCGGGTTGACCGGATAGAGCCGGCCACGGTAGCCGTGTCCGGCCAGCGCCCACAGCGGCTGGCCGCTGATGCTCTTCACGTTGCGCGAGGCGCCGATCACGGCGACCGATCGCGGGTTGAACAGTCGCTCCAGGTCCTGGCTCATGCGGCGTGCTCCGGCGATGGCGATGCACCGGCGGGCCCGGTGCGGCGGGCGCATCATACTGGAGTGGCCGCCAATCCCCCGGGCGGGCGCCGCTACAATCCGGCAGAAAGGGCGGGCGCATGCGAGTGCTGGGCATCGAGACTTCCTGCGACGAGACGGGCGTCGCGCTCGTCGAATCCGGGCGCGGCGTGCTCGCGCACGCACTGCACTCGCAGGTCGACCTGCACGAGGCCTACGGCGGCGTCGTGCCCGAGCTCGCCTCGCGCGATCACGTACGGCGACTGCTGCCGCTCACGCGCCAGGTACTCGCTCAGGCGGGGCTCGCGCCGACCGATCTCGACGCCGTCGCCTACACCCGCGGGCCAGGACTGGCCGGTGCGCTGCTGGTGGGGGCCAGCGTCGCGGAGTCCCTCGCATGGACCTTGCGCATCCCCGCGCTCCCGGTGCACCACCTCGAGGGACACCTGCTCTCGCCGCTGCTCGCCGAGCCCGGCCTCGGCTTCCCGTTCGTCGCGCTGCTGGTCTCCGGTGGCCACACGCAGCTGATGCGGGTCGACGCGGTCGGCGCCTACAGCCTGCTGGGCGACACCCTCGATGACGCCGCGGGCGAGGCCTTCGACAAGACTGCCAAGCTGCTGGGGCTGGGCTACCCCGGAGGCCCGGCGGTTGCCCGCGCGGCGCTGGGAGGCCGCCCGGGTCAGCACCGGCTGCCACGGCCGATGGCCGCCAGCGGCGACCTCGACTTCAGCTTCAGCGGCCTGAAGACCGCGGTGGCCACCCTGGTGGCCCGGGTACGGCCCGATGCGCAGGGCATCGCCGACATCGCGCACGCGTTCCAGGAGGCCGTGACCGACGTGCTCGTCGCCAAGTGCACCGGCGCGCTTCGGGCGACCGGACTGACGACCCTGGTGGTGGCCGGCGGCGTGGGCGCCAACCGGCGCCTGCGGGAGCGCCTCGATGCCGCCTGCGCGGGGCTCGGCGCACGCGCAGCCTATCCCCCCGTGGAACTGTGCACCGACAACGGCGCGATGATCGCCTGGGCGGGTCTGTTGCGGCTGGAGGCGGGCGGCGACCCGGCGTCCGATACGGCCGACGGCGCCTTCACGGTCCTGCCGCGCTGGCCGCTGGAAGGCCTCTCCCCGCCGGGCCGGGGTCGCGCGGCGGACGACCAGCCGGCAGGGTGACGGGCGCACCCGCCCCTCGCGCGGGTCAGCGGCGCGAGCCAAAACCCTGTTCGGTACCCGCGAGCAGCTTGCGGATGTTCGACCGGTGCCGCCAGACGAGCAGCACGGCCATCGCGGCGATGGCCGCCAGCAGTGGCGGCTCGAGTCCGAACCCCCACGCCATCGGCAACGCGATCGCGGTGGCCGCGAGCGCGGCGAGCGAGGACAGGCGCAGGCCCAGCGCCAGCACCAGCCAGACCGCCAGCACCGCGAACCCGAGCCGCAGGTCGAGCGCAAACAGGACGCCGGCCGCCGTCGCCACGCCCTTGCCGCCCTGGAACCGGAAGAACACCGGGTAGAGGTGGCCGAGGAACACCGCGACGGCCACCAGCGCGATGACATCGGACGCGAGTCCCGACTGCACCGCGACCCAACGGGCCAGCAGGACCGCCGCCACGCCCTTCAGGGCATCGCCCGCGAGGGTGAGGACCGCCGCCCATCGACGACCGCTACGCAGCACGTTCGTGGCGCCGGGGTTGCCCGAGCCGTAGGTCCGCGGGTCGGGCAGGCCGAAGGCACGGCTGACGAGCACCGCGAAGGATACCGATCCGAGCAGGTAGGCGCCGATGACGAGCACGCCCGCGAGAAGGTCAGGGCTGAACATCCGGGCAGTGTAGCGCGTGGCTTGCCAGCGGACTAACATGGCGCGCCCTTGCCGGACGTGCCCATGCCTGACCGACCTGCTCCCCGTCCCACCGACGGTTCACAGCCTCCCGCCGCCGATACGATCTTCATCCGGGAGTTCCGCCACGCCACCCGGATCGGCGTCTACCCGTGGGAGCGGCTGATCCCGCAGACGGTGCAGATCGACCTCGAGTTCGACCTTCCCGGTCGCCATGCGGCCGACAGCCGTCGACTGGAGGATACGATCGACTACAGTCGGGTCGTCGCCCGGATGCGCGACATCCTGGACCGGCACGACGAGACCCTGCTCGAGTCGCTGTCCGAGCGGATCGCCGCCACCCTGCTTGCCGAGTTCCGCATGCCCCGACTGCGCCTGTCGCTCGCCAAACTGGCGCTGCTCCCCGGCGTCCGGGCGCTGGGCATCACGATCGAGCGACGCCAGCCCTGAGGGTCCGTTGCGCCGGCGGCGGGTCGCGGGGTGGGGTGGGGTACGGCGCGGCGCGGGCGACCCGCTCCCCTTGGCCCTCGCGCCGTGGCCCCGGCGACCGGCGTCGAAGCCCGCGCCGACGGCCTGCCCGGCTCCGTCCCCGGGGCGACCGGGTACGGCCCTCCGCCCGCCCAGCCCGGCCCACCGAGCGTGTCGCCCTCCCGCCGGTCGCCCCCGGGGCGCGCCGCTCGGATACCCCGGCTCCCCCTCGGCGGCCCCCTCGGCGAACGCCCCGCCCGCGCCGCACCGGCCCGGGGGCCGCGACCGCCCCGCTCGAGCGATCGCGGGCGGCACAGCCACCGCGCCCGTCACGGCCCGGGTCACGCCCGGCGCAGGTGCACATCCGGGTCCAGGGTTCTCAATGAATGGTAGACATCCCGGCGACACTTTCCGGGGCAATCCGCTGGACCCGGCCTAAACTTTGCGGTCTCGCATCCGTACAGAAACAGGTCATCCGGCACGTCCCTTCTCCCGCACCCATACTCGGTGCATTTCGCATGTCCGTCCGGTACGCGTCCGTGCGCCGCGCACCGCCCGGTCTTCCCCCAGGCCTCCCGTGAACGCAGTCGCCCCGATCGTCGCCACTGGCTCGCGCGTCCGTATCCCGGTCGCGCTGCTGCAGGTCGGCATGTTCGTCAGCGACCTCGACCGGCCGTGGGCGGACAGTCCGTTCCTGATCGAGGGGCTGCTGATCGAGCGCGAAGCCGAGATCGCACTCGTGCAGTCGATCTGCCGGGAGGTGACGATCGATCTCGGCCGGTCAGCGTCGGTCGATTTCCCCGGCATCGAGCGTCCCGAACTCGACGAACTGGAACTCGCCCGGCAGGCCCAGGAGGCCGAGGCCGCTCGGCTGGCCCGACAGGGCGCCCTGATGATGCAGCAGGCGGCAGCGCCGAACACCGTCGCCACGAGACCCGTCGAGATGCCGGGCGTCCTTGCCTCGCTGGCGCGCTGGGCGTTCGGACGGGGAGTATCCGACGCCAACGCCACGCACGCCCGCGCCGACGATCCGCAGCCGCCTCAGTCGCCTCGACCACGGCCTGCCTCGAGTGCGGCGGACATCGCGCCCGACCTCGCGGAGCGCCCGCTGGGCCTGCTGGAGCGGGTGCGCCGCGTCTTCCACGAACTGGTCGCGCCGGGCAGCAAACGCGACCGCAGGGAACGCAGCGCCACCGCGCTGCCCTTCGAGTCCGCCGCCAACCCCGGGTCGGTCGCCTCCGACGCGAAGCCGAAGGGCAAGGGGGAGACCGCGCCGGTTCATCTCGGCCTGTCGGTCGCGGAGGCCGCCGCCGCCGAAGACGAGATCCGGAGTTTCGAACTCGAGCTGCCGATCGCGCGCGAGAAGCTGGCCGACGCCGACGTCCTCATGAACCGGGTGGCGGAACTGATCCGCAGCGGCGGACTGCTGAAGATGGAGCAGGTCTCGCCGGTGGCCTCGGCGATCGTCGAGAGCATCACGCGCAACCAGAACGCGATGCTGTGGCTGTCCCGGCTGCGCGCCTTCGACGAGCGCGCGCACGCAAGGAGCGTGCAGTGCGGCGTGTACATGGCCACGTTCGGGCGCCACCTCGGCCTGAGCCAGGAGGTCTGCGAGCACCTGACCATCGGCGGCATGGTGCTCGATGTCGGCAAGCTGCGCGTACCGCCCGGCGTACTGGCCAAGCCGGGGCCGCTGGTGGGCGAGGAGGTCTCCCTGGTCCGCGACCACGTGATGCTGGGCGTCGCCATGCTGGAGAACTCGATGGGCATGCACCCCTCGATCATCGAGACGGTGCTGCGCCACCATGAGCGCGAGGACGGCAGTGGCTACCCCAGCCGCCTGCGCGAACGCGACATCGGCCTCTACGGGCGCATTGCCGGCATCGTCGACACCTTCCTCGCGCTGACCAACCCGCGGCCCTACGCGGCCGAGGTCACCATGCAGGAGGCGCTGCGCGTGCTGCTGGCCGGGCGCGGGACGCTGTTCCACGCGCCGCTGGTCGAGCACTTCATCCAGTCCATCAGCCTGTTCCCGGTAGGATCGCTGGTCGAACTGTCCAACGGGGAGATCGCGGCCGTGGTCGCGCACAACCGCGTGCGCCGGCTCAAGCCGCGGGTGATGGTGATGATCGAGCGCGACGGTTCGCGCCGCGAACGTCCCACCATCCTCGACCTGCTCTATTCGCCCCAGGACGAGCACGGGCAGGAGATCCGCATCCTGCGCGGGGTGTCGCCCGAGGCCCTGGGCATCGACGCGAGCGAACTGTTCCTGTCGGCCGGACTGTCGTGAACACCACCGCCGCGCGGATCGCGGGCTTCGCCTTCGAGCCGCACCCCGACGACGCATATGCGCTGCGCGGACAGGTCGAGCGCCAGGAACTGCCCGACCTGATCGAGCGCGTCGCGCGCACGCACGGGGAGCAGAAAAGCGTTTTCGCGCTGCTCGCGGTGCGGGTGCTTCGCGAGGACATCGCGGCGCTGATGTTCGACCCCGCGACCGAACGCATCCTGCTCCGGGAAGCCCTGCAGCAGCTCACGCAGGTGCTTCGGGCCAACGATTCGGTCTCGATCATCGCCCCGGACGAAATGGTGCTGGTGCTCACCGGGCTGCCCAGCGCCGATCTGGCCGAACTCGCGGCGGCGCGCCTGGTGCAATGCTTCGCCGACCCCTTCCTCGTGCAGGGGGCACCGCGGCGGCTCCACGCAGCCATCGGCGTCGCCTGCGGCCCTGCGAAGAACACGGGAGCGGGGGAACTGCTGCGCGCGGCCCGCGCCGCCGCGCGCACGGCCGAGACCTCGCAACATGGCTACGTGGTCCACCAGGCCAGCACCTCCACCGATCCGTCCCTCGGGCTCGAAGCCGCCTTTCGCCGTGCGGTATCGGCCAACGACCTGTCGCTCGCCTTCCAGCCGCAGATCGACCTCGCGACCGGCCGCGCCGTCGGCGCCGAGGCGCTGTCGCGCTGGTACGGGCCGCACGGGCAGGCGGTCCGACCCGACCTGTTCATCGAGATCGCCACCCGCTGCGGGCTGATGCACCAGCTCACCCGCTGGGTGCTCAACGCCTCCCTGCGCGAGTTCTCCGGGGTGTGGGCGCTGGGCTACGCGGTGGACCTGTCGGTGAACGTCTCGCCGGTGGATCTGCACGAGGCCGACTTCCCCGACATGGTCGAACATGCGCTCGACACCTGGTCGGTCACGGCCGATCGGTTGACCCTGGAGATCACCGAGACCGCCCCGGTGCGCGAACCGCGCCAGGTGCTCTCGATCCTCGAGCGGCTGCGCAGGATCGGCGTGCGGCTGTCGATCGACGACTTCGGAACCGGACACTCGTCGCTTGCGCTGCTGCGCCAGCTACCGGTGAACGAGCTGAAGATCGACCAGCAGTTCGTGCGCGGGATGCGCGAATCCAAGGCCAGCCTCGACATCGTGCGCACGACGCTGGACCTTTCCCGCAACTTCGGCCTGTCGACGGTGGCCGAGGGCATCGAAGACCCGGAGACGCTCGCGGCGCTGCGCGACCTCGGCTGCCAGTCGGGACAGGGATGGACGATCGCCCGGCCCGCGCCGATCGACCAACTCGTCGAATGGCTGCGGGCGCGCGCCCCCGCGGCCTCCGCGGCCCCGGAGGCTCAGCCTCGCGGGTGATGGCGCCGGTGCAGTTCGGCGAGCCGCTCGCGCGCGACGTGGGTGTAGATCTGCGTGGTGGAGATGTCCGCGTGCCCGAGCAGCATCTGCACCACCCGCAGGTCGGCCCCGTGGTTGACCAGATGGGTGGCGAACGCGTGCCGCAGCACGTGCGGCGAGACCCCCCGAGCGATGCCCGCCACCCGCGCGTGCAGGCGGATCCGGTACCAGAACGCCTGGCGGGTCATCGCCCCTCCTGCGCCGCCGGGGAACAGCCAGTCCGAGACCCGTCCGTCGAGCAGCCGCGGGCGTGCCTCGACCCGGTAGCGCTCCAGCCAGTCGAGGGCCGGTTCGCCCAGCGGCACCAGTCGTTCACGCGACCCCTTGCCGGTCACCCTCACCACGCCGGCATCGTGCGACACCTGTGCGATGCGCAGGCCGACCAGTTCGCTGACCCGCAGCCCGGTGGCATAGAGCACCTCGAGCATCGTGCGATCGCGAAGTCCGAGTGCGGTCGTGGTGTCCGGAGCCACGAGCAGGGCCTCGACCTCGGCCTCCGACAGCGTCCGGGGCAGGCCGCGCGCACGGCGCGGGGTATCGATCTCCGCGCTGGGATCGACCCGCAACCGGCCGCGATCGACCAGGTGCCGGTAGAAGCGACGCAGGGCCGCCAGCAGCCGGGCCGTGCTGGACGCGCGTGCGCCTGCCTCCACGCGATGCGCGAGATAGGCGAGAAGATCGGCGCGACTCGCGCCCGCCAGCGTCGTCGCCGCGTCCCCGGACCCGGAACGCTCGGCAAGCCATGCGGCGAGCTGGGCCAGGTCGCGCCGATAGCTCTCGATCGACAGCGGCGCCAGCCCGTCTTCCAGCCAGAGCGCGTCGCAGAACGGATCGAGATCGGGATCCGCGGACGGCCCGCGTCGCACCGTCCGGGGCCGCGCGGACGCGGCAGGCCGGTCAACCGCTGCCACGCGCGCCCGGTGCGGGCCTGCGCAGCCACTGGCTGCCAAGCGCCACGACGATCATGAGCGCCCCCAGCGCGTCGGTCACCGGCGTGGTGTAGACGAGCAGTACGCCCGCGCCGATCAGCAACCAGCGCTCGAACCCTGTCGTGCGCTGCAGCGCCCAGCCCTGCACACCGGCGGCCAGCGCGCAGATGCCCGCCAGCGCCGAGACCGTGACCCCGACCACGTTCCACCAGCTGCCGCCCGCGGGCAACTGCAGCAGCAGACCTGCGCCCGCGGGCTCCAGCACGAACATGAACGGCACGACGAAGGCCGGTAGCACGTACTTCCACGACTGCAGGGTGGTGCGATACGGATCACCGCCGGTGATGGCCGCCGCCGCGAACGGCGACAGCGCGGTGGGCGGCGACACCTCGGACAACACCGCGTAGTAGAAGATGAACATGTGGGCGGCGAAGTCGGGTACGCCAAGCTTGGTGAGTGCCGGGGCAGCCACCACCGCGCAGATGATGTAGGACGCGGTGACCGGCACCGCCAGCCCGACGATCCAGACGATGAGGGCGGTGAAGATCGTCGTGAACAGCAGCCGGGTGCTCGCGAACATCGACTCGGACGGGCCGATTCCGACCAGCGCGAACAGATCGCTGAATCCGCGGGCGAACACCTCGGCGTAGCCGATCACGATCGAGCTGAACTTCAGGCCCAGCCCGGTCAGCGTGACCACCCCCACGATGATGCCCGCCGCCGCGCAGGTCACCCCGACGTTGAGCATGCCCACCGTGCCCTCGCGCAGCGCGAGGACCAGGCGCGAATCGCGAAGTCCGGCCCACAGCGCGGAGGGACGCCAGCCGGAGGGGTGCAGCATCGACCAGGGCAGCAGCGCGCAGTCGCGGTGCATGAAGCTCACCACGAAGGCCGTGATCACCGCCCAGAACACCGAAGCGGTCGGCGAATAGCCCAGCATCATGTAGACGACGATGGCCACCAGCGACAGGAAGTGGAACCCGTAGCTGCGCACGAGCTGCCAGACCGACAGGGGGTTGTCGACCGGTGCGGCGCGGTTGCCGAACTTGCGCGCGTCCAGTTCGACCATCAGGAACAGGCTGAGGTAGAACAGGAGGGTCGGGATGATCGCCATCCGGATCACCTCCAGATAGCTCACCCGCAGGAACTCGGCGATGATGAACGCGGCCGCCCCCAGCACCGGCGGCGAGATGATCGCGCCCAGGCCACCGGCGGCCAGCAATCCGCCCGCCGGGTTCGGCGGATAGCCCGCCTTCTTCAGCATCGGATAGGCCACCGATCCGATGGTCACGGTGGTGGCCACGCCCGAGCCGGACGGTCCGCCCATCAGGAACGAGGCGAGCACGACGCTGCGTCCCGCATTGGACGGCCGCGAGCCCATGGCGGCGAAGGAGAAGTCGAGGAAGAACTTGCCCGCGCCCGAGAACTGCAGGAAGGCGCCATAGATGCAGAACAGGATGATCAGCGAGGAGGACACGTCCACGGCGGTGCCGTAGACCCCCTCGACCGTCATGTACATGGTGGCGGCGATGCGCGCGAAGTCGTAGCCGCGGTGGGTCCACGGGTGCGGCAGCCACGGTCCCGCGAACGCGTAGAGCAGGAACACCGCCAGCACGACCACCATCACCCATCCGGTGGTGCGCCGGGTCGCCTCGAACAGCAGCGCGATCAGCAGCCAGCCCATCGCCACGTCGAGCGTGGTCGGAGAGACGTTGCGGTAGGCGAAGTCCCAGCCCTCGAAGAGGACATAGGCCGCGGTCGACAGGCCGGCCAGCGCGAACGCCCAGTCCCACCAGCGCAACCGGTCGCGGAACCGCCGCGCCAGCGGGAACAGCAGGAAGGCCAGGAAAAGAATCAGTGCGACGTGCAGCGTGCGGAAGAACTGCGCGGGCACCACCTCGATCGCGCCGTAGAGGTGGAACAGGGAGACGCCGATCGCGAAGATCGTCACGAACGCCGCGAACCGACCGACCGGACGGCGGGTCACGCCCTCCTCGCGTTCGATCGCCTCGGTCACGCCGGCGGCGGCAGCGGCCGACACGCCCGGGATACCCGGTCCTGGTTCAGCTGCCATCGCTCATCCTCGCGTCACACCCGCCGCTGCGAACCGGCGACGGACCGGCATCCGCCGGTGCCGCCGCGGAGGGCCGCACCGGCGGAGGGCTGCAGCCACCCGCAGGCGGCTGCACCGGGTCACTTCAGGCGCACGCCCTGCTCGCCCCAGAACTTGATCGCGCCCGGGTGGAACGGGATCACCGCGGCAGCGTTCTGCTGCCACTTGAGGTCGATCTCGCGACCGGCCGGGTGGACCGCACCGAGTTCGGCGCGGTTCTGGTAGGCCGCCCGGGTGATGTTGTAGACCATCTCGGCAGGCATGTCCTCGCGTACCGCGAGGATGTTCCACACCGCGACGGCGCGGGCCTCGCGCTCCTGCCCGGGGTACGCTTTGGCCGGGATGGTGATCGGCACGTAGATGGGGCCGCTGGCCTTGACCATGTTGGGCAGCACTTCGGCGTAATCGATGAGCTGCATCCGGATGCCCGGCGTGGCCGCCAGGTCGGTGATGGCCGGCGTCGGGATGCCGCCGACGAAGAAGTACGCGTCGAGCTGCTTGTCGCGGATCGCGCGGGTGGACTCCGCCGGGGACAGGCGCTCGCGCCGGATGTCCTTGTCGGGATCGAGGCCCGCCGCACGCAGGCCGCGCATCGCCATGACCTCGGTCGCGCTGTTCGCGGGACCGGTGGACACGCGCTTGCCCTTCAGGTCCTGGATGGTACGGACGCCCGCGCCCTCGACGCTGACCAGATGCATGGTGTTGGGGTAGAGCACCATGATCGCGCGGACCGGCACCTTGTTGCCGGTGAACTTGTCCAGGCCGTTGTAGGCATCCCATGCCGCATCGGTCTGGCCGAACATGATGTCGGCCTGGTTACGCCCGAGCCGGAACAGGTTCTCCACCGTGCCGGCGGTGGCCTCGACGTTGGCGTTGATGCCGAGGTGCTTCTGCAGCAACTGGGCAAGGCCGCCGCCCAGCGGGAAGTAGACCGCCCCGGTGGTGCCCGTGGCGATCGACAGGGTTTTCGGCTGGGCGAGCGCGGCCGAGGGCGCGATGACGGCAGCGGCAAGTACCGCCGCAAGACAGGCGTACAGGCGTTTCATGACGGAACCTCCTGGGATGCTCCCTGGTCGGCCGGACGGGCACCTGCGAGGTCTGGAGCCTCGCTGGGGTACCACCGCCGGCAGGTCCGCGGAACGCGGACTCGCCTCATTATCAGCGAGCCCCCGGGCGCCGTCCATGCGTGGCGGGCTGACCGCCCGACAGGATCGGGGCGAGTTCGGGCCGGTCGATCGAGACCCGGCCCGGCCCCTCGCGGCCGGTCCGCCCGTGGCGTGGCCGGCCGAGGCCCGCGCGCGGCCATCGCCCCCCGGGGATTTCGGCTAGCGGGCGAACAGGGTCGCGATGTCGCGGAACGCCTTGAATTCGAGTGCGTTGCCCGAGGGATCGAGGAAGAACATCGAGTGCTGCTCGCCCACCTCGCCGACGAAGCGCACCTGCGGCTCGATGATGAAGCGCACGCCGGCCGTGCGCAGGCGCTCGGCCAGCGCCTCCCAGTCGGCCATCGGCAGGATGGCGCCGAAGTGACGCACCGGCACGTCGTCGCCATCGACCGGCGAGGTATCGGCAAGGCCGCAGAGGTGCGGCGCGCGGTACGCGACGATCTGGTGACCCCAGAAATCGAAGTCGCACCAGTCCTCGGCCGAGCGGCCCTCGGGGCAGCCGAGCAGCCCCCCGTAGAAGGCGCGCGCCTCGTCGAGGTCGCGAACCGGAAAGGCGAGATGGAACAGAGGGGTTGCGCTCATGTGGACTCCCGGGGACGATGGCGGCCTTGCGTGCGACGGGCGGCGGACGCCGCTGGCGCCACCGTACGCCTGCGCGCGGCGATGCCGTCGGGGCACCCGCGCTGCGCGCGGGCGCGGCGGCATCCAGGGCGCAGGCCCTGCACGCGCTTCCTTACCACAGCGGGTCGCCGCCGCGCCGGCGCCGCGCATCGCCCAGGATAGACGATGGATCGTTCACTGCCCCTGGCGGGGCTGCGGGTCTTCGAGTTCGTGCACATGGTGATGGGGCCGACCTGCGGACTGGTGCTGGCCGACATGGGGGCCGAGGTGATCAAGGTCGAGCCGCCCGAGGGCGACCATACCCGCAAGCTGACCGCCTCGGGGGCCGGGTTCTTCCCCGCCTACAACCGCAACAAGAAGAGCCTCGCGATCGACCTGCGCTCGCCGCAGGGGCGCGCGACCATCCGCCGCCTGCTGGCGAGCGCGGACGTGGTCACCGAGAACTTCCGTCCCGGCGCGATGCAGAAGCTGGGGCTGGGCTACGACGAACTCGCGCGCGAGAATCCCCGGCTGGTCTACTGCTCCCACAAGGGCTTCCTCAGCGGCCCCTATGCGCACCGCACCGCGCTCGACGAGATGGCGCAGATGATGGGCGGACTCGCCTACATGACCGGCCCGCGGGGCCGTCCGCTGCGCGCCGGGGCGTCGGTCAACGACGTGATGGGCGGGCTGTTCGGCGCGATCGCGGTGATGGGCGCACTGATGCAGCGCGCGGTCACCGGCCGCGGCCAGTACGTGGAGAGCGCGCTCTACGAGAACAACGTGTTCCTGATGGCCCAGCACATGATGGAGTCGGTCGCCACCGGGCGCCCGGCGGTGCCGATGCCCGACCGCGTCCGGGCCTGGGCGGTCTACGACACCTTCGCCACGGCCGACGGCGAGCAGGTGTTCGTCGGCGTGGTCACCGATACCCAGTGGAAGGTGTTCTGCGAATCCTTCGGGCTCGCCGAGTTCCTCGCCGACCCGCTGCTGCAGACCAACCCGCAACGGGTCGAGCAGCGCGCGCGCACGATCCCGGTGATCACCGGGCTGTTCTCGCGGATGACCAAGGCCGAGCTGATGGCGCGCTTCGAGTCCCTCGGGCTGCCGTTCGCGCCGATCGCGCGCCCCGAGGACCTGTTCGACGACCCGCACCTGAACGCCTCCGGCGGACTCGCGCCGCTCACGCTCCCCGGCGGGGCCGGCACGAAGGTACCGATCCTGCCCATCGAGATGGACGGACGGCGACTGGGCGTGCGCCTCGACCTGCCGCGGGTGGGCGAACACACGCGCGGCGTGCTGGCCGACGGAGGCTTCAGCCAGGCAGAGATCGACGCGCTCGCCGCGGCCGGTGCCATCCGCGAAGGCTGAGTCCGCGCACGGGACCGGCTGCCACCGGCCTCGCCTCGGCCGGGCGCATCAGCGGCGCGAGCGCTCCAGCCTCGCCATCTCGCCCAGTACCGCGCACACCGAGCCGGTGTCCTGCTGCGAGCGGCCCTGGGCCATGGCCGCGTCGTAGAGCACCGCCGAGGTGTTGAGCAGCGGCGTGGGGCACGCGGCCTGCTTCGCCATCTCGCCGATGATGTGCATGTCCTTCTGCCAGACCGCCACCTTCATCGTGGCGGGGTAGTCGTCGCGCGCCATCATCGGGCCGCGGACCTCGAACATGCGCGAGCCGCCGGCACCGTTGCCGGCCACGCGCAGGATGAGGTCGGGATCGAGCCCCATCTTCATGCCGAACACGAAGGCCTCGGCCGCGGCGCAGTTGTGGATGGCCACCAGCAGGTTGGCCACCGCTTTCATCTTCATGCCGTTGCCGAATGCACCGACATGGTCCTGCCCACGCGAGAAGCCCGCGAACACCGGGCGCAGCCGCTCGGCGGCCGCGGCATCCCCGCTCATGTAGACGGTGAGGTCGCCGGTGACCGCCTGCGCGCCGGTACCCGACAGCGGGCAGTCGAGCAGGGTGCAGCCCGCGGCTGCGAGCGCGTCGTGGCTGCGCAGCTTGTCCTCGATGGGCAGCGTGGACAGTTCGGCCACCACCAGGCCGCTGCGCGCGGCGTCAAGGATGCCGCCCTCGCCCGCGACCACCGCGTCGAGCGCGGCCACGCTGGGCAGCGACAGCAGCAGCGCCTCGGCCGACTGCGCCGCCTCGCGCGGGGAGTCGACCAGGCGCACGCCGGCGGCCTGCGCCGCCGCGCGGGCAGCCTGCGACACGTCGTAACCGAGCACCGTGAACCCGGACTTCACCAGGTTCGCCGAGATCGCCGAGCCCATGATGCCCAGGCCGATCACCGCCACCGCCTGCGTCATTGCCTACCCTCCCTCATCGACCGTGCGCCGCGCGGCGGCGAAGCCTTTGCGGCGACAAGCGCGCCGCCCCTGCGCGCCGCCCCCGGCATGGCGCCCGCCGGGGCGCGGGCACTGGCGCCTGCCCCGGGCCTCAGCTCAACCCGTCCCCGACCTCGACGTTCTCCGGCGACAACGTGACGCCGGAGGCCTTCGCCTGCAGCAGCAGCAGCTGCGAGAAGTCCTCGTCGTAGCCGTGGCCGATCAGCGTCTGCACCATGTCGCGGGTGATGGTGGCGGTGGGCATCGGCACCTCGAGCTCGCGCGCGGCCGAGAGCCCCAGGTCGAGGTCCTTCCTCAGCAGCTCGGCGGTGAAGGTGACGTGGAAATCCATGTTCACCAGGGCCGGCGTCTTGTACTTCGTGAAGGTCGAACCCATCACGCTCTTGTTCAGGAAGTCGAGGAACTGGTGGCGCTTCATGCCGGCCTTCTCGGCGAGCAGCGTGATCTCGACCAGGTTCTGGATCACCACGCCCAGCATCACGTTGTGGCAGATCTTGGCGATGCGCGAAAGCTCGCCGTCGCCGACGTAGGACACGCCCGCGCCCACCACGTCGAGGTAGGGCAGCGCGAGGTCGAACGCCTCCTGCGGGCCGGAGGCCACGATGGTGAGCTTGCCTGCCTTGATCACCTTGGCGTTGCCCGACACCGGGGCGGCCAGCATCTGGACCCCGCGCGAGGCGAGCTCGGCGCGGATCTCGGCGGAGGCCTCGATCGAGATCGAGGTCGAGTCGATCACCAGCTTCGGCTTGCCGCCACGGCTCATCACCCCGTTGGGCCCGTACAGCACCTCCTTCACGTCATCGCCCGTGGACACCATCGTGAAGATGATGTCGCAGCTCGCGAGGTCGGAGAGGTTGTCGACCACCTTGGCGCCGTACTCCTTCAGCGGCTCGGCCTTGGACTTCGTGCGGTTCCACACCGACAGGTCGCATCCCACCTTCGCCAGCCGTGCGGCCATCGCATAGCCCATGCGACCGATGCCGATCCAGCCCAGCTTGTGCTTCTTCAGGTTCACCTCAGCCATCTCGTTTCGCTCCGGGGTTTGGACAATCGAATGACGCGGGTGCGCGGGCGTGCATCCCCGGCGTCGCGGGGGTGGTCGCCGCGCACAGCGCGCGAGGAGCGCCGATCAGTCGGCGCGGATGTTGGCGGCCTTGATCAGCTTCGCGAACGAGGCGATCTCGGCCTTCACGTAGGCACCCAGCTCCTCGGGGGAACTGGACAGCGCCTCGACACCCAGCGACGCGAATCGGTCGACCACGTCGGGCATCTTCATGATCTTCAGCAGTTCGGCGTTCATGCGCCCGATCACCGGGGCGGGCGTGCCGGCGGGCACGAACAGGCCCCACCAGTTCACCATGTCGAAGCCGGGCAGCACCGCGGACATCGGCGGCACGCCAGGTACCAGCGGACTCTCGCGCGGCGAGGTCACGGCCAGCGCGCGCAGCTTGCCGGCCTTCACCTGCGGCAGCGCCGGGGCCATGTCCGACCAGGCGATCGGGATGTTGCCGGCCACCATGTCCTGCACGACCAGGATCGAACCCTTGTAGGTGACATGGGTCATGTCGGTGCCGGTCATGTTCTTGAACTGCTCGGCCGCGAGGTGGGCGAGCGTGCCCACGCCCGAGGAGCCGTAGTTGAGCTTGCCCGCCTGCGCCTTCACGAAGGGGATGAGTTCGCGCAGCTGGCGTACCGGCACCGACGGGTGCACCACCAGCAACTGCGGCGAGCGCGCCACCAGCGAGATCGGCGCGAAGTCGCGAAGCGTCTCGTACTGGTACTTGACCAGCAGGGGATTGATCGAGATCGGGCTGGCATTGCCGACGAGCACGGTGTAGCCGTCGGCAGTGGCCTTGGCCGCCACCTCGGTACCGACGCTGCCGCCGGCGCCCGCCCGGTTCTCGATGATCACCGTCTGGCCCAGGGCCTCCTGGAGCTTGGCGCCGATCACGCGCCCGATCACGTCCGAAGTCCCTCCGGGCGGAAACGGTGCGATCACGCGCACGGGCTTCACCGGCCAGGCCGGCTGCGCGAAGGCGCGCGGCGCCATCGCGGCGGCACCCAGCGCGAGGGAGCCGCTGATCGCGCGGCGACGTTGACGGTCTGTCGAGCTCATCGATTCGTTCTCCTGGGTTGGATCAGCCCGCGTCGCGCGGGCTCGGCAAGGTCAGCGTGCGCCGCGGGCGATTCCGCAGCGCGCGCCGGTGTCAGAACAGTCGGGTTCGAGGCACGAGGCCGGGCCGGGCGCGGCCCGCGGCCGCCCGTCGGCGCCCTCCGGATCGTGCCTGCGGCAGCGGCGCGACGGGGGGACGGCCGCCGCGTTCAGGCCTCGAGGTCCTGGATCCAGTGCCGGGTCTCCATCACCGTGCGGACCTCCTTCAGGAACGCCGCGGAGTAGGCGCCGTCCACCGCCCGGTGGTCGAAGCACTGCGCGAGCAGGCCCACCGGCCGGATCGCGATCGAGTCCCCGGCCGGTCCCTCGATGACGACCGGCTTCTTGCGAACCCCGTCGGTGGAGAGGATCGCCACCTGCGGCACGTTGACGATCGGCGCGGTGATCTCGGTGCCGAAGACGCCGGAGTTCGACAGGGTGTAGGTGGCTTCCGACAGGTCGTCCGGACGCAACCGGTTCGCCCGCGCGCGCTGCGCGAGGTCGTTGATCTCGCGCGCGATCTGCGGCAGCGACTTGGACGGTACGTCCTTCACCACCGGCACCAGCAGCCCGTCGAAGTTGACGTCCACCGCCACGCCGAGGTTGATGCGACGGTGCAGCACGAGTTCGTCGCCGTCGACGCTGGCGTTGAGGCGGGGAAACTTCGCCAGTGCGATGGACACCGCGCGCGCGACGAACGGCAGGTAGGTGAGCGAGAAGCCCTCGCGCGCCTTCCACGCCGCCCCCGCGGCGCGGCGCGCCTCCTCCACCCGGTGGTAGTCGACCTCGACCGCCTGCAGCACCGCAGGCACCGTCACCCAGGCACGGGCGAGGTGCTCGGCCGTGCGGCGCCGGATCGCGTTCAGGCGCACGCGCTCGGACGGACCGGTCGAGGCCGGGGCGGCGGCGATCGGCGCGATGGCCACGGGCGGCACGGCGGCGGCCGCAGGTGCGGACGCCGCCGCGGGCGCCGAGGCTCGCGCGGCGGCTGCGGCAAGCATGTCCTCCCGCGTCACGCGCCCGCCGCGTCCGGTCCCGGCGACCGTGGTCGGATCGATGCCGTGCTCGGCCGCGAGCTTGCGGGCGATCGGACTGGCCCGCACCTCGGTGGCCGGCGCAGGCGCCGCGGACGCGGCGGCAGCGGTGGCCTCGGCGGGGGTGACGCTCGTCTCGTCCGCAGCCTCAGCGACCTCGACGGGTGCGGGAGCGGCGGGCGGTGCGGCGGCGACCAGATCCGCCGGCACCTCCTCCCCGGCCTCGCCGGTGATGGCGATCGGCGCGCCGAGCTCGGCCTCGCCGCCGTCGGGGACGAGGATCTTGAGCAGCACGCCATCGTCGTAGGCGTTGAGCTCCATCAGGGCCTTGTCGGTCTCGATCTCGGCCAGGACGTCGCCATTCTGGAAGGCGTCGCCCTCCTGCTTGACCCAGCGCGCGATCGTGCCGCGCTCCATGGTGTCCGACAGGCGGGGCATGACGAGCTCCTCGGCCACCCTTACCCCTCCACCAGCCCGCAGTCGGCGAGGAGCCGCCGCGCCGCGGCGGCGATCTTGTCCTCCTGGGCGAGCGCGGCGCTCTCCAGGTTCTTGGCGTAGGGCATCGGCGCCTCGGCACCACCCACGCGTTCCACTGGGGCGTCGAGCTCGTCGAAGCAGGCGCGGTGCAGGCGGGCGGCGATCTCCGCGCCGATCCCGTAGGTGGCCCAGCCCTCCTCGGCCACGAGCGCGCGGGTCGTCTTGCGGACGCTCGCGATGCAGGTGTCGATGTCGAGCGGCCGCAGCGAGCGCAGGTCGACGACCTCCACCGAGATGCCCTCCTGCAGGAAGCGGTCGGCGATGTTGAGCGCGCGGCGCACCGTGTAGGAGTGGGCGATGATCGTGAGGTCGGTGCCCTCGCGCACGACGTTGGCCTGCCCGAACGGGATGGTGATATCGGAGCCCTCGTCGGGCACCTCGCCGGTCAGGTTGTAGAGGACGAGGTTCTCGACGAAGAGGACGGGGTCGTCGTCGCGGATCGCGGTCTTCAGCATCCCGTAGGCGTCCCACGGGTTCGACGGGGCGACGACCTTCAGGCCCGGGACGTGCGCGAACCACGTCTCGAGGCTCTGGGAGTGCTGCGCCGTCAGCTGCGCGCCGGCGCCGCCGGGGGTGCGGATCACGAGCGGCACCCCCACCTTGCCCCCGAACA
>CAIKXV010000290.1 GCA_903831455.1 uncultured Pseudomonadota bacterium
CCGGTGTGCAGGCACGTGCTGGGCACCCCTCCGGAGGCGGACACCGTGGTGCACGACGAGGCGGACAAGACCCTCTTCACCGAGATCGGCGCGTCCGCGGACAGGGAGTGCCTGCTGATCACGCTGGAGGGGTACGACACCAACGAACTGCGCACGGTGCCGCTGGCCCGCCCCGCGGAGCGCGCCTCGGTGGTGCTGCCGCGGGAGCCGGGCGTGCGCAACTACGCCGACCGCCTCGACGGACGGTGGGTGATCCGGACCAACCGAGATGCGCGCAACTTCCGCCTCCTCCAGGCGCCGGCCGGGGCGGAGGGCGACCGTTCGGGGTGGCGGGAACTGGTGCCGCATCGCGCCGATGCGTCCCTCGACGGCTTTGCGCTGCTTGCGGGCGGCATCGCGGTGCAGGAGCGCGCCGAGGCGAGCGCGCGCGTCCGCATCCTGCCGTGGGGAGGCGGCCCGGGCGCCGCGATCGCCGTGCCCGAGCAGGCCTCGAGCATGACGCTCGGCGACAACCCCGACCCATCGAATGGATCCGTGCGGGTTTCGTACACCTCGATGGTGACGCCGCGGCGCACGATCGACGTCGACCTGCGGACCGGGGCGCAGCAGGTGCGCAAGGAGCAGCCCGTGGTCGGGTACGACCGGACGCTCTACGACAGTGCCCGGGTCTGGGCGCCGAGCCGCGACGGGAAGCGCATCCCGGTGTCGGTCGCATGGCGCCGCGATGCGTGGTCGCGCGACGGTGCGCACCCGATCCTGCTCGAGGGCTACGGCGCATACGGGTTCCCGTCCGACGCGCAGTTCGATTCCGCGGCCGTGTCGCTCATGGACCGTGGCTTCGCGCTTGCGACGCTCCACGTGCGCGGCGGCGCGGACCTGGGCCAGGATTGGTACGAGGACGGACGGCTCCTGCGCAAGCGCAACACCTTCAACGACTTCGTCGATGCCACCGACTTCCTGGTGCGCGAGCGCTGGGCGGACCCCCGCCGGGTGTTCGCGACCGGTGGATCGGCGGGCGGGCTGCTCATGGGTGCGGTGGCGAACATGGCCGGCGATCGCTACCTGGGCATGGGCGTGCACGTGCCGTTCGTCGACGCGCTGACGACGATGCTGGATGCCAGCATCCCCCTGACGACCAACGAGTGGGCGCAGTGGGGCAACCCGATCGAGTCGCGCGAGGCGTACGAGTACATCCGCTCGTACTCGCCCTACGACAACATCCGCGCGCAGCACTACCCGGCGATGCTGGTGACGACCGGCCTGTGGGACTCGCAGGTGATGTACTTCGAGCCCGCCAAGTACGTGGCGCGGCTTCGGCGCCTGAAGACCGACGCCAATCCGCTGCTCCTGCACGTCAACATGGCCGCGGGGCACGGGGGCCGGAGCGGACGGTTCGAGCGGCTTGCGCAGGTCGCCCGCGAGCAGGCGTTCTTCCTGGACCTCGCAGGCATCGACCGCTGAGGCCCGCGGCGCTCAGGCTCCCTGCGCGGATGCAGCCGCCGCCCGCACGGCCGGGTCCCGCCGCACGAAGCCCGGGATGTCGCGCCCCGAGATCGGGTGGGCCACCAGCCACCCCTGCGCCGCATGCAGCCCGCGCTCCGCGAGGAAGGCCCACTGCTCGGGATGCTCGACGCCCTCGGCGGTGCAGGCGATGCCGCGCCCGCGTGCGTGGCGCAGCGCGGCCTCGAGGGTTGCGCGGTCCTCGGTCGAGCCGGGAAGGCGCGCCACGACCGTCTGGTCCACCTTGATTTCGTCGATGGGGAACCGGTGCAGGAGGCCGATGCCGGCGATCCCGGTGCCGAAGTCGTCGACGGCGATGCGCGCGCCCGCCACCCGGATGCCCTCGAACTGCCCGAGCAGCGACTCGCCATCGCGCTGGAGCAGGCCCTCCTGCACCTCGAGGGTCAGCAGCCGGCCCGGAATCGCGGCCTCGCTCAGTGCCAGGCGGACCTCGTCCTCGAGGTCCCCGCGCCTGAACTGGCTGGGGGCGACGTTCACGCTGACCGGCAGCTCGATGCCTGCGCGCGCCCACGACGCCGACTGGCGGCACGCCTCGCGGAGCGCCCAGCTCCCGATCTCCGCGAGCAGTCCCGCGTCCTCCGCGATGGCCAGCAGGCGGGTCGCGGGGATCGCCTCGCCGGTGGTCGGGAGGTTCCAGCGGATCAGCGCCTCCGCGGCGATCGTCTCGCCCGTGGCGATCCTGACGATCGGCTGGTAGACGAGCCGGAAGTCGCCGCGCTCGAGCGCGTGCTGCAGCAGCGTTGCCAGGTGCGCCTCGCGCAGCGTCCGCTCGGCGTCGTCCTGGACATGGACATGCAGCCGTGGCTGCGGGCCGTGCCGTGCGATGGCCAGCGCATGTCGGCTCCGGGTGAGCGCGA
>CAIKXV010000291.1 GCA_903831455.1 uncultured Pseudomonadota bacterium
CTCGCCGTTGAAGACGATCGACAGCCCGCCCGCGGCCAGGTGCATCGGCTGGTGCCCGCGCGGCGAGAGGTCCAGGATCGACAGCCGGCGATGGGCCAGGCCGATCGGACCGTCGATCCAGAGGCCCTGGTCATCGGGGCCGCGCTGCGCGAGCGCGTCGCAGGCGCGGGCGAGTCGATCCGCGTCGACCGGCTGGCCGCTGAATTCGAGCCGACCGACGAGGCCGCACATGGCCGCGCGTCAGCGAGGCGCGACCGCGACTGCGGCACCGCGCCCGCGGCATGCAGCCCAGTCGCGTACGCGTCGTGGATGCGATGGGTCTACCCGTTCGCGCGGTCGGGCCATGACGGACATTGCCTCGCGACTCACGGGGTGTTCCCCGCGCCGCCGCGGGACTCGTCCGGGAGCGAGGCGTACATCACCGGGATGCCGTTGCGCACGGGGTAGGAGGCGGCACAGTGGCCGCACTCGAGCGCGTCGCGGCGACCTTGCAGATGTTCGCCCCCGCAGGACGGGCACCGCAGCAGGGCCGCGAGGTCGATCGAACGATTGCGGCGCGCCTGCGAGAGCAGCGTACGGGTCCCGCGCAGCAGCCGTGCGCGCAGGCTGTCCGACGTGGCGGCGGCATGGGTCGATGGCGTCGACCCCGTCGTCTCCTCGGCGAACGGCTGGTCCTCGTCCAGCACCTCGAAGTCGATACGCCCCTGCCAGTAATGGCGCACATGGAAGTCGAAGGGATGGCGTGGAATGGTCTCGCCTGCGATCCACCGCTTCGCTCGCCGCTCGTACAGGTCCACGAGTTCGGCATCGTGCCGCCAGTGCCGTTTGCGGCGAATCAGCAACCGACCGTCGCGTTGCGTGATCTCCAGTCGATGGTCGCGGTACGGATTGATCCGTTCCATGAAGGCATCCGGCACCTCGATGTAGCCTGCGCGCGCGACGCGTGCAAGCTCCCCGAGAAAACGCGCGGGGTCCCGGGAGTGCTCGAGGACATGCGAGGCGATCACGAAGTCGAAGGCGCCATCGCGAAACGGCAGGCGTTCGACGAAGCCCAGTACCGTCGGGCGGTCGGCCACCAGGGGAACCCAGTGCCGCTCCCGGGTGTGCTCGTAGGCGTCCAGCAGCACGTTCGCGCGCGCGTACGGATTGCCGCCGCTGCCGACCTCGAGCACCAGCGCATCGGCAGGCACGGGGCAGTGCAGGCGGCGCAGCGACCACGCGGGACGGTCAAGGCCCATGCGGCGCAGCAGCCGCATCGCACCCGACTCCGGCACCAGGGTCGCGGGGCCGGGCGCGGTCACGGGATCGCTCCGGTGACCGACGAGCGCCAGGTCTCCACCCAGTCGAGCAGGTCGCGCATGCGCGAGGCGACGTCATGTCCGTCGGCGACCACCCGCGCCCTTCCCGCCGCGGCGACGCGGGTGCGCAGCGCGTCGTCGTCGAGGTAGCGGCGCAACTGAGCGAGCAGGCTCGCCGGGTCGTCGAAGTAGTCTGCCTCCACCCCGGGGCGGAACATCGACTCGAGATCTGCGGTGCGTTCGGAGAGCATCAGGGTGCCGGTGGCGGGAATCTCGAAACAGCGGCGGGTGTAGGTGTCGCGATTGAGCCGGGACAGGAAGCACAGCGCGATCTTCGCACCGCACAGCGCCTTGTTGTACTCCTCGCCCCATGCCTGCCGTACCGGTGCCAGCGCGGACAGCGCCGGATGGCGTGCGAGAACGGGATCCCACTCGTACCCGTGCCCGAACAGTCGCAGGCGAAAGCCGGCCTCGGCGGCGGCTGCGAGCGACGCGGCCCGACCGTCATCCTCGTGGTGCCCGATGAACACGACGTCGCAGTCGTACCGCTCGTGGTCGGCCGCATCGAGTGAGACGGGATGGTTGCGCGCCGGGATGAACCAGCTGCGCAGCAGCCGTACCCGCCGGGCGCCTGCCGCGCGGTACTCGTCGAGATTGCGGTGCCGGTAGGCCAGCACGGCGTCATAGTGGGGCAGGCTCGCCAGGAAGTGCCGCCACATCGACCGGGGCTGCCCCGGACCGAAGGGGTCGTCGTTGTTGTAGCCCAGCAGCACGGGGCGCGGGTGCATCCTCGCGAGCGCGCAGAGCGTGCCCGGGCGCACATGGGTGCCACGGTAGACCAGGACAAGCTCCGGCCGCGTGGAGGCGGCCAGCGCCAGAAGGTCGCGATTGAGCCTCCCGACGAGGGGGCCTGACAGATAGCGATTCTGCAGGCGTTGCAGCAGCGTGGCTGTGCGGGGTCGGTCGCGCCCGATCGCCGCGCCCCGCGCGCTTCGAGGAGGGCCGAAATAGTGGTGCCAGGCGAATCGGGTGACCTCGTGCCCCAGGGCTTCGAGCGCATCGGCGACCGCCTGCTCGTGCAGGTCGGAGTGCCAGTCGCCGGCGACCAGGATGCGCATGGTGGCGGGTCAGCGGGCGCTGCCCAGCGCGGGCGTATAGCCCAGCCGCGCCTTGATCCATCGGATCACCGCGTTGCTGCGTCGGGGGCC
>CAIKXV010000292.1 GCA_903831455.1 uncultured Pseudomonadota bacterium
CGCCACGGGTTCGGTTCCGGGGGGCTGCGCGGAGGGCCGGAGGCGGAGGTTCAAGGGGCCTCAGCCGCGGGACACACCGCGGCGGGACCCGGAGCGGTTTCACGCAATCTCGTAACGGAGGAAGCACAACATGGGAGCTTTCAAGTTCCGGCCCCACAGCCAGGATTTCTGGGCCGGCCTACTGTTCCTCGGCCTCGGGCTGCTCGCGGTGTACATCGCTCGCGACTACCCGCTCGGTCGCGCGATGCGGATGGGTCCGGGCTACTTCCCGACCTACCTCGGCTATCTGATGGCCTTCCTCGGCGCCATCGTGTGCGGGCGCTCCTTCTTCCTCGAGCCCAAGCCCGAGGAGGTCGTGACCCGCTGGGCACTCGGCCCGCTGGTCCTGATGCCGCTGTCGGTCGTGCTGTTCGCGGTCGTCGTGGACAACTTCGGCCTGGTGCTCGCCGTGGCGCTGCTCATCGTGTTTGCCAGCGCATCGGTGCGCAACTTCAAGCCGATCGAGCTGATCCTCATGTACGTGGTGCTCGTCTCGGTCGCGGTCGGCGTGTTCCAGTACGGACTCGGGGTTCCCTTCCACCTGTTCTGGGAGGAGAGCTTCGGCAAGGCGGTGTCTGACTTCTGGGCCACCATCACCACGCCGTTCCGTCTGGCCTTCGGGAGCTGAGAACCATGGAATTCCTGAGTGAAGTCTTCGGCAGCCTGATCATGGGCTTCGGGGTGGCGGTCAGCCTCGAGAACCTGCTCTACTGCTTCGTCGGGGTGCTGCTGGGCACGCTGGTCGGCGTGCTGCCCGGCATCGGTCCGGTGGCAGCCATCGCGCTGCTGCTGCCCACCACCTTCGCGCTGCCCCCGGTCGGGGCGCTCATCATGCTCGCGGGCATCTACTACGGCTCGCAGTACGGTGGCTCCACGACCGCGGTGCTGGTGAACCTGCCCGGCGAGTCCTCGTCCATCGTCACCTGCCTCGATGGCCACGCGATGGCCAAGGACGGTCGCGCCGGACATGCGCTGGCGATTGCCGCCATCGGCTCGTTCTTCGCCGGCACGGTCTGCACGCTGATCATCGCGGTGGCCGCCCCGCCGCTGGCCGAGATGGCGCTCAAGTTCGGCGCGCCCGAGTACTTCTCGCTGATGGTCTTCGGCCTGGTCGCCTCGGCGGTGCTGGCCTCCGGTTCGCTGGTCAAGGCGCTGGGCATGATCCTGGTCGGCCTGCTGTTCGGCATCATCGGCACCGACGTGAACTCGGGCATGTCCCGGTTCACCTTCGGCCTGCCGGGCCTGTCGGACGGCATCGGCTTCGTGGTGATCGCCATGGCGTTCTTCGGCCTGGGCGAGATCATCAAGAACCTCGAGACGCCGGATGACCAGCGCCAGGTGTTCACCGACAAGGTGTCGGGCCTGATGCCTCGCTGGGAAGACGTGAAGAAGTCCGCCGGTGCCATCGTCCGCGGCACGGGACTGGGTGCGTTCTTCGGGACCCTGCCCGGCACCGGTCCGGTGGTGGCGGCGTTTGCGGCCTACGCGGTCGAGAAGAAGGTCGCCAAGGACAGCTCGCAGTTCGGCAAGGGCGACATCCGCGGGGTGGCCGGTCCGGAGTCGGCGAACAACGCCGCCGCCCAGACCGCGTTCATCCCCACGCTGACGCTGGGCATCCCCGGTTCGGGCACCATGGCGCTGATGCTGGGCGCCCTGATGATCCAGGGCATCGCCCCCGGCCCGCAGGTGATGACCAACCGGCCGGATCTCTTCTGGGGCCTGATCGCCTCGATGTGGATCGGCAACCTGATGCTGGTGGTGCTCAACCTGCCGCTGATCGGCATGTGGGTGCAACTGCTGAAGGTGCCCTACCGCCTGCTGTTCCCGGCGATCCTGATGTTCATGTGCATCGGCACCTACAGCCTGAACAACAGCATCCAGGACCCGCTGCTGATGGCCTTCTTCGGCGTCATCGGCTACACCTTCATGAAGCTGGGCTGCGAGGCCGCCCCGATGCTGCTGGGCTTCGTGCTCGGGCCGCTGATGGAGGAGAACCTTCGACGCGCGTTGCTGATCTCGCGGGGCGATCCGACGGTCTTCGTCACCCGGCCGATCAGCCTGACCTTCCTGATCCTGGCCGCCCTGTCCCTGCTGGTGATCGTCCTGCCAGCGGTACGCAAGAAACGCGACGAGGCGTTCGCCGGCGACGAGTAACGTCGACGGAGCAGGGTTCAGCCCTCGACGGGGCCGCGCAAGCGGCCCCGTTTTTTTCGTTCCCATCCCCGCGATCGCATCCACCCGCTCCGGCGATCGCGTTCGAGCGCGCCGCGGCTCGGGCGCGAAGGGCGCGGGCTGAACGCGGGGGCGGCGCCTGGAAGAAGTCCCGGCTGCAGCCCGGGAATCCGCCTCCGCGGATGCCCCCGCCTCCGAAGGCAGGGCCACCGCAGGTCCTGCCGCGCTCAGCGAACGAGATCGGCTGCGAAGCGTCCGTCCGGATCGAGGATGGCGAGCGTTTCGCGCTCCGCGGCGGTGGGAGGCTCGGCCGCCTGCAGTCCGTCGGCCGAGAAGGCGAACCCGGTGCGAGCACGTACCGCATCCAGCTCCACGCCCGGCCGCAGCCGCGCCAGCGCGAAGCGGGCGCCGGGCAGGTCGGGGTCGCGTTCGAAGACGGCCAGGGGCGTGACCAGCGTGGCCATGCGCCCGGCGGCGGTGACGAAGTCGAGGCGCTCGACCAGCGAGCGGCTGCTGTGCTCGATGCGCCAGGTCACGACCCGACGCGCGGTGGGCAGCATCACCACCGCGCCGCCGCCGCCAGGCAGGCGCACGCGTGGCGCTTCGGGCGAGCCGATCAGCGAGACGTTGGTGCGGCCGGTCGCGTCGATCTGCGCGCAGCCCAGGAAGCAGAGATCCATGCCGCCGCGCAGGCAGAGGTCGTAGAAGTCGGCGTTGGCGAAGATCGCGGGCGAGCCTTCGAACAGCGACGGGTCGCTGCTCGACACCGGTGCGCGTGCCGGATGCGGATCCACGCCACCGGCCACGTTGATGTAGGTGAAGCGGAACGGGTAGGCGCGCTGCGCGAGCAGGCAGGCGAGCATGGCGAGCGAGGAGTTCACCCCGCTGAAGGTGACCTCGCCTTCACGGATGCAGCGCGCGAGCTGGATCACCAGCCACGAGAAGTCGGTCCACGCGGGGGTGGCCCCTGCCTGCGCGGCGATATCCGCAGCCATCGGGTTCGCGAGGCCGGGCGTGGGGGATCCACCCGCCCGCGGGCGAGCGGCTTCGGGCGCCGCATCGCGCCGCGCAGGCTCGGCGGGATCAGTCATGGGCCTCCCGCTCGGGGGCGGCCTCCAGGTGCCGGGCAAGGGCGCCCGGGGAATCGTCCATCCATGCCTGCAGGGCCGGATAGTCGACGCCGTAGAGCGGGTGGCAGGAGCCCGGCCAGGCGCCGTGGTCGACGATCGCCACGGCCTCGACCATGAAGTGGGGGACCAGCGTGAGTTCGGGCTGGCGCGCGAGATGGCCGGTGGGGACCAGCCGCTCCGCGGTCACGAGCACGCGGCGCGCGGCGCGGGTGAGCGGGTGGTCCCAGAACGGCGTGCCGAAGACCCGGGCGTTGCCCAGCGCGTCGACTTCCGCGGCGTGGATCACCGCGACATCCGGTCGTACGGCCGGAATCGCGTACACCTCGGTGTCCCCGTACGGATCGCGCACCGTGCGCCAGCCATTCGTCCGCGCAAGATCGCTGCCGAACACGCCCGCGATCGGCATGAAGGGCACGCCCTGGGCTGCGGCCCGCAGCCCCGAGACCAGGGTCATTCACCCGTGCTCTTCGTGCACCGTCTCGCGTCGCTCCACCGCCGCGCGGAACCATCGCGCAAGCCCGAGGTTGCCCTCGAGCGCAACGATGCCGGCCCGGACCCGGGCGGCCGCGCCGGCGCGGCAGAGCAGGTCGACGTCGTAGCCGGGCGAGGGCTTGACCACGTCCAGATCGCGCCGCGACTGGCGCACCAGCTCGCGCACGAAGGCGAACGGGCTGCGGTGCAGGAAACTGCCGCCCAGTCCCAGCACGGCGCCGTCGGACACGCGCGCGGCCAGTTCGGACAGCGGCACCACTTTCGGTGACTCGCTCATGCGGCGACAATAGCGCTTTCGCGCGCTGCAGGCACGCGCGCCGCGGGAGATCGAGCATGAGAGCAGCGGGCATTCGCGCGGCCGGAGCGGTTCTGGTCGCGCTCGGGGGCGTCGGCAACATCGAACCGGCGGATGCGCAGTCCGCCGCAGCGGGGTGGCCAGCCCGACCGGTACGCATGATCGTCGCCTCGCCGCCCGCGGGGCCGTCGGACATCCTCGCGCGACTGGTGGCGCCGCAGGTATCGCAGGCCTGGGGACAACCGGTGCTCGTGGACAACCGTTCGGGGGCCAACGGCATGATCGCCGGCGAACTCACCGCGCGCTCCGACCCCGACGGCCACACCTTCCTGCTCGCCAATGCCGGCTTCGTGATCAACACCAGCCTGTACGCGAAGGTGCCCTACGACCCGCTGCGCGAGTTCCAGGCGCTCACCCTGGCGATGGCCGTGCCGAACATCCTCGTCGTACACCCCTCGCTGCCGGTGAAGACCGTCGCCGAGCTGGTGGCCTGGGCAAAGGCCCGTCCCGACCAGCTGGCCTTCGCTTCGGCCGGCAGCGGCAGCTCCGGCCACCTGGCGCTCGAACTCTTCCAGCAGGTGGCGGGAATCCGCGCGATCCACGTGCCCTTCAAGGGCGGGGGGCCCGCGCTGGCGGACGTGATGGCGGGCCAGTCGCAGGCCCTGTTCAGTATTTCGGTCGCAGCCATGCCGCAGATTCGCGCCGGCAAGGTGCGGGCGGTTGCAGCCACCAGCCTCAAGAGGCTGGGCTCGGCGCCGGAGGTGCCCACGGTCGCGGAATCCGGTTACCCCGGCTTCGAGGTCACCGGCTGGTTCGGATTCGTGGCCCCGGTGCGCGTGCCGCGCGAGGTCGCTGCCCGGATGAGCACCGACCTGATCCAGGCCGTACGCACGCCCGAGGTGGGGGAGCGGCTGTCGGCCCAGGGCGCCGAGATCATCGGCAGCAGTGCGGAGACCTTCGGCGCCTACCTGCGCAGCGAGCAGGCCAAGTGGGCGAAGGTGATCCGCCAGGCCGGCATCAAGCCGCAGTAGGAAACGCGGCAACCGGGCGAGCCGGCGCCGCCGGCCGACGGTCCATCGCAGGAGAGGGTCAAGATGGCGAAGACGAAAGGCATCCGGCAGGTCGCGTGGCTCGACTGCGCCGGTGGCGGCCAGGTGGTGGTCGAGCGGGGTTACGCGTACATCGGCCACATGAGAAATCCGCACGGCACCAGCATCGTCGACGTGCGGGATCCGCGACATCCGAAGCTCGTCGCGGAGCTGTCGATGCCGCCGGCCACGCACTCGCACAAGGTGCGCGTCGGCAACGGGCTGATGGTGACCAACATGGAGTCGCTGACCTCGCGCGTGGTGCGGGGCGAGCGGTTGCCCGAGGGCTGGCGGGGCGGCATCCGGATCCATGACGTGAGCGACCCGGACCGCCCGCGTCACATCCTCGACTGGCACTGCACCCACGTGCCCGATGGCGGCCCGGCCAGCGGCGTGCACCGGTTCGATTTCGATGGCCGCTACGCCTATCTCTCACCCACGATGGAAGGCTACGCCGGCAACATCATGCTGGTGCTCGATCTCGCCGATCCGCAGCATCCGGTCGAGGTGTCGCGCTGGTGGGTGCCGGGGCAGTGGACGGCTGGCGGCGAAGTGCCGTCCTGGGAGGGATGGGCTCACCGCGTGCACCACGCGCTGCGCTACGGCGACCGGCTCAACGTGAGCCTCTGGCATGGCGGCTTCGCGATCCTCGACGTGTCCGATCTTGCGAAGCCGCGTTTCATCTCCGGGCTGGACTGGAGTCCCCCCTTCCCGTGGCCGACCCACTCCGCGGTGAAGGTGCCGTTCCCGATCGCCGGGCGGCAGATGCTGCTGGTCTCCGACGAGGACGTGGCGCGGCTGCCCGATTGTCCTCCCTACCCGGCGGCCTTCATGTGGCTGGTCGACGTCACCGACGAGCGCCACCCGGTGCAGTTCTCCAGCTACCAGCTCGAGGACATGCCCGCCGAGGCACAGCCACCGATGACCGGCTGCCACCAGCCGGTCGAGCGGATCGTCGGCCCCGAGGTCCCGGTGACCTGGTTCGCGCACGGACTGCGGATCATCGACATTTCGCGACCGCACGCGATGCGCGAGGCAGCGTACTTCCTGCCCGACCCGCCGCCTGGCAGCGATCGCGTCCAGGCGAACGACGTGTACGTCGACGAGCGCGGGCTGATCTACCTGATCGACCGGGTGCGCGGCCTGCACGTCCTCGAGCGGGTCTGATCGCCGCGGGCACGGAGTCGGGCAGGCGGATCGTTCGCAGGTCGCGCGGGGCGGTGGACGCGCCGCAGCCCCGATGCCCTCGCGGCCCTTCGCGGGCGCGCGGCTTGCGCGGCCGGGCCCGGATCCGGCCTTCGCCGGACTCGACGCGGCGACGCGCGCATCGCGGGCACGGAGCCACCGTCCCGTTCGACGATCCATCGCGGCAGGCGCGCGGACGCGGCCGTGCCGGCGGGCCTCACCCCTCGCGGTTACGCATCCAGTCCGCCGTCTGGTAGAAGCCCTGCAGCAGTCGTTCGAACAGGGGCTCTGGTACCTCGCAGTCGAGCAGCGCGCGGCCCATGCAGACCAGCCACTGGTCGCGCTCGGTCGACGCGATCGGGTAGGGCAGGTGCCGGGCCCGCAGCATCGGGTGGCCGAATCGTTCGACGTAGCGTTGCGGTCCGCCCATCCATCCGCAGAGGAACAGGAAGAGCTTTTCGCGCGATCCCGCCAGGTCCGGCGGATGCAGCGCCCGGATGCGCGCGTAGTCCGGATCCATGTCCATCAGGTCGTAGAAGCGATCGACGATCGCGCGTACCGCACTCTCGCCGCCGACCTGCCGGAAGAGGCTGTCCGGCGCATCGTCGGCGGGCTCGTCGGTGGGACGGGCGGTGGAATCGCTGGCAGGGGGGACGGGGCGGGGATCCGGCATGGGGCGTGTGCGCGGGGTCGCGGAGACGTATTATCCCCCGGGCGGAACCAGGGTGATCGGGAGGTGGTCGATGCAGTACCGCAGACTGGGGCGCAGCGGGCTGCGCGTCTCGCCGCTGTGCCTTGGCGCCATGAACTTCGGCGAGCGGACCGACGTGGCGACGGCCGCGCGCATCGTCGAGGCGGCGCGCGAGGCTGGCGTGAACTTCATCGACACCGCGGACAGCTATGCCGGGGGCGAGTCCGAGCGCATGGTCGGGCGCCTGATCGCGAGTCGCCGCGACGAGTGGGTGCTGGCGACGAAAGTGGGTAACGCCTGGCCGGGCGACCCGAACCGGGGCGGCCTGTCGCGGCGCTGGCTGCTGCGTTCGGTCGAGGACAGCCTTGCCCGGCTGCGCACCGACTGGATCGACATCCTGTACCTGCATCGCGATGATCGGGAAACGCCGCAGGAGGAGACGATCCATGCGCTGGGCGACCTGCTGCGCACGGGCAGGATCCGCTACATCGGCCTGTCGAACCTCTCGACCTGGCGCCTGCTGCGCTTCGTGCGGCTGTGCGAGCAGATGGGCGTGCCACGTCCGATCGTCTGCTCGCCCTACTACAACGCGATGAACCGGATGGCCGAAGTCGAGACCATCCCCGCGTGCGTGGACGCGGGCCTGGGCGTGGTGCCCTACAGCCCCGTCGCGCGCGGCGTGCTCTCGGGCCGCTACCTGCCGGGCCAGCCGGTACCGTCGGATTCGCGTGTCGCGCACAACGACCGGCGTATCCTCGAGACCGAATATCGCTCCGAGTCAGTGGCGATTGCCCAGCAGATCGCCGTCCATGCCCGCGTGCGCGGCTTCGAGGCACCGCAGTTCGCGGTCGCGTGGGTGCTGGCCAACCGGTTCGTGAGTTCGGTGCTGGCCGGGCCGCGCACGCTCGAGCACTGGGAGGCGTACGTCCGCGCGCTCGACTATCCGTGGAGCGAAGAGGACGAGGCCCTGGTCGATCGCCACGTCCGGGCCGGCCATCCGTCCACGCCCGGGTACATCGACCCGAAATTCCCCGTCGAGGGCCGCGCGGCGGCGACGCGAGGCTAGAGGATGTCGATGGCGGGGAACACCGCAACGGCCAGCACCGGCCACTCCATCCGGTGGCGGGCCAGCCAGCCGGTGAAGTGCAGCACCAGGATGGTGAGCGCGATCACGTAGAACAGCGCAAAGGCCATGTCGACGCGCTCCTCTCTCGGGACGGTTCGCAATGCGGATGCACAGGGCCGACCTCGGGAGCATCGCCCCCTCCGGTTCCGAGTCCCGCATCGCGTCCGGCCCGTGTCGACCGGGGCCGATGGCTGCCGCGGGCACGCCCGCGGTATTCAGCCGGTGACCCGGAAGTTGCCGAACTGCCAGGGGTCGTCGAGATCCACGGTTTCCGGATAGAGCCGGCCGCGGCCCGCCACTGGCGTCCAGTCGGTCGAGACGCCACCCAACTGGCCGAGGTAGGGACGGGCGATCTCCATGACCAGGCGATCGTCCATCTCGTCGGGCTCGACCACGCTACGCTGCGGATTGCGCATCGCCCACAGGATGGCGGCGACGAATCCGATGTTGACCTGGCTGCCGGTGGCGTTGTTGTACGGCGCCAGCCGGCGGGCGTCGTCGACGGACAGCCGCGACCCGTACCAGTAGGCGCCATGACGCGGGCCGCACAGCAGGACACCGAGCTCGTCGACCCCGCCGGTCAGTTCGTCGCGCAGCAACCGCTGGCGCGGCGGCATCCGGTAGCCGGCCTGCACGAACTGTTCGAGCGAGGCCACGGCATCGTCGCACGGGTGGTAGGCGTAGTAGCAGGTGGGGCGATAGGTCGCCGTACCCGACTCGCCCTGCACGGTGAGGTAGTCGGCGATCGAATGGGCTTCGCCGTGCGAGATCAGGTAGCCATGGAAAGGGCCGGCCTGCGGAGCCCATGACCGGACCCGCGTGGTGCAGCCGGTGCGCGCGAGGAAGATGCTGCTGCGGCACCCGAAGTCGAAATCGTGGCCGTCGTGGGGAATCGCCCGCTCGTGGGTGCCCCAGCCCAGTTCGGCGGGCTGGAGGGACTCGCCGGCGAAGGCTTCCGACGACCATGTGTTGCAGAACTCGTCGGGCTGCTTGCGGCGATCGGTCGTCTGGTGGTCGCGCTCGGAGACCTGGATCACGCGGATGTCGAGCGCCTGCGCGAGGGCGGCCCAGCCAGCCCGGTCGGTCGGCCGCGTGGTCGGCGTCCCGATGCGATCGGAGATATCGAGCAGGGCCTGCTTGACGAAGTGCGAGACCAGTCCCGGATTGGCTCCATGCATGAGGACGGCCGTGGGACCCTCGGGGTGCTGCCGGCGAAGCCCGCGCGCGTGCTCGCGGTGCGCGTAGTTGGTGCGCAGGGCCGGCGGGATCGACGTGTCGGTGTGTCCGCCCGCCCAGGGCTCGATGCAGGCGTCGATGTAGAGCACGCCGTTTTCCTGGCACCATGCGATGGTATCGACCGAGCCGACGTCCACCGAGGCGTTCACGAGGAAGTCGCCGCGCGCGAGGTGCCGTGCGTACAGCTGGCGGTAGTTGTCGCGGGTCACCGGCTCGACGATGAACTTCACGCCGTAGCGACGTGCGATCTCCTGCCCGTCCTCGTGGGCGGTGAGCACCGTGACCTGCCCCGGGTGGAGGTCGGCATGCCTCAGCAGCAGCGGCAGTCCGCCCTGGCCGATGCTGCCGAAGCCGACGAACAGCACTCGGCCCTTGAAGCCGGCGTATCGGATGTAGTCGCTCATGGGTCTCCCAGGCTCGAGGGCTGCGGTTCGCGCGCCTTTCCGCCGCGATACCGAGTCGAATCGTGGATGGGAAGAAAACGACGGGACGCGGGTACGGCGTCGCCGCTGTGGCGCGCCGCTCGCGGTCCCGTCTGCGGCAATGCAGGGCGCCGGGTGAAAAGACCCGTGCCAAACGCTATATTTTACGGTATTGCTCACTGATGCCGCACCTGTCGGCCGTGTCCCGGCTGGCGGCATGCTGCGGCCGTCCCGCTGCGCCTGGAGCCCCGACGGATGCTGCTCTACTCCCACCGCGGCGAACACGCCGATTACCCGGAGAACACGTTCGAGGCCTTCGGCGCGGCGGTGCGCGCCGGCGCCGAAGGCGTGGAGACCGACGTGCGTCTGTCGGGCGATGGCATCCCGATCCTGTTCCACGACGCCGCCGTCGGTGGACGACCGGTTGCGGATCTGCCCCGCGAGCAGATCAGCCGCTACGCGGGCCACGAGATCCCGTCGCTGGACGAGGTGTTGTTGCGACTACCGACGGTCGCCTGGATGGTGGATGTGAAGGCGCCTGCGGCCATCGGCCGGGTCATCGAGGTGGTGACCGCGCTGGCGGCCGGTCACCGGGTGCTGCTCACCTCGCGCATCGAGGGCGTCGCCGCGCAGTGCGCCCGGGCGGCGGCGGTCCCGGTCGCGTTGCACTTCGCCGAGGCGCCGCCGGATCTCCACGACGCGCTGGCGGCGTATCGCGACTGGCCCGCGCTGCGCGCCATCGTCTGGGATCGGCCGGCGGCCGCACCCCTGCTGTTGCGCGAGGCGGCCCTTGCCGGGTGGCGCAACTTCGTGCTGGGCGTGGACGAGACCGACGACCTCGCGGCCCTTGCGCGAATCGGCGTGGAGGGGGTGGTGACCGACCGCCTCGACCGGCTCTCGGGCCTTGCAGGCCGCGGCTGGTCCGGATGAGCCGAGCCTCCGGCTGCGTGCTCGCGCTCGACCAGGGCACGACGAGTTCGCGCTCGATCCTGTATTCCGCCGACGGCCGGGTGCTGGCCACCGCGCAACGCGAACTCACCCAGCACTACCCGCAGCCGGGCTGGGTCGAGCATGATCCGGCCGAGATCGTCGCCGGACAGCTCGCGACCGCGGCGGAGGCGCTCGAGCGCGCGGGCGTGGCCGCGCGGGAGGTCGCGGCCATCGGCATCACCAACCAGCGCGAGACCGCGGTGGTCTGGTCGCGCGACACCGGCCGGCCGATCGCGCCGGCGATCGTCTGGCAGGATCGACGCACCTCCGGCACGTGCGAGGCGCTGCGGCTGCGCGGACTCGAGCCCGACGTGCATCGGCGGACCGGATTGCGCCTGGACCCCTACTTCTCCGCGACCAAGGTGGCCTGGCTCCTCGATCGCATCCCGGGCGCCCGCCGGAGGGCGGAGCAGGGCGAACTGGCCTTCGGCACCATCGATAGCTGGCTGGTCTGGACGCTCACCGAGGGTCGTCGGCACGTGACCGATGCGTCGAACGCCTCGCGCACGCTGCTGTTCGACCTGCGCGAAGGGGACTGGAGCGACGAGTTGTGCGCCACCTTCGGGGTGCCCCGCGCCATGCTGGCCGAAGTAGTCGATTCGTCCGGCGAGATTGCCCTGACCTCGGCGGGCGTCCTCGGTGCCGCCGTCCCGATCGCCGGCATCGCCGGTGACCAGCAGGCGGCGCTCTACGGCCAGCACTGCCAGTCACCCGGCCAGGCCAAGAACACCTATGGCACCGGCTGCTTCCTGCTGATGCACGCGGGTGATCGGCCGGTCCAGTCGGCGCACGGGCTGCTGGGTACCGTGGCGTGGCGGCGGGGCGGGCGCTGCGAGCATGCGCTGGAGGGCAGCGTCTTCACCGCTGGCGCGGTCGTGCAGTGGCTGCGCGATGGCCTGGGCATCCTGCGCGAGGCCTCGCAGGTCGAGGCTCTCGCGGCATCGGTCGCGGACAGCGGCGGCGTGATCCTCGTGCCCGCATTCACGGGGCTGGGGGCACCGTACTGGGACGCGGACGCGCGCGGCGCGATCCTCGGCCTGACCCGCGGCAGCACGGCCGCCCACATCGCGCGTGCAGCCCTGGAGTCGATCGCGCTGCAGAGCGCCGAGGTGCTCGCGGCCATGCAGGCCGACGCGGGGATGGCGCTGACCGAGTTGCGTGTCGACGGTGGCGCCGCGCGCAACGACCTGCTGATGCAGTTCCAGGCCGATGTGCTCGGCGTACCGGTGCTGCGCCCTGCGCTGACCGAGTGCACCGCGCTGGGCGCCGCGCGCCTTGCCGCCGAGGCGGTGGGGCTGTGGCCCCGGGAAGGACCGCCGGCGTTGCGAGAGCCGAACCTGCGCCGCTTCGAACCCGCCCGCCCACGGGCCTGGGCCGAGGATCGGCTGGCCGACTGGCGAGCGGCCGTCGCGCGCGTTCGGGGCTGAGGCGGCGTCGTCGCGGGGGGCGTCAGTTGGACGGCGTGGCGACGATCTCGCGCAGGCTGCCCGAGAGCGTCGAGCTGGAACGCAGGGTACCGCTGGCCGCTTGCAGTTCCGAGGCGATCCGGCCGCTGAGCCGGCCATCGCCCGCGATGTCGAGCGTTCCGGTCGCGCCGAGCGGGCCGGAGACGAGCTTGAGCTGGCGCAGGGACTGCCCTTCCGCCGAGGTGCTGAAGGTACCGCTCAGCTCGTCGAACACGGTGCGTCCACCGCGCGCGGCGGGGTCGCGGATGAGCAGCACGAGGTCGATGCCACCGACCCATCCCTGCCGGACGACGAACGAGGCGCTTGCTCGCGCAGCCGAGGGCAGGTCGACGAGCCGCTTGCCGGCCAGTTCGAACCGGACGTTCGCGTCCGTGGTGCCTGCGGCCGAGGCTGCGGGCGAGAGCATCGAGACCACGGCGGCAGCATCGACGTTCGCGATCTGGGCGGTGCCGGAGACCTCGACGCCTGCGGACGCGGAAGGGGTTGCACGAAGGGTGCCCTTGAGGCTGCCGCCGGCGAGTTCGGCGGTGAACCGCCCATCGTCGAGGGACCGGTCCCCCACGCGCCCGCTCAACTGCAGCGACTGGAACAGCAGGGGGCTGTTGGGGCGCGCCTGCCAGCGGCTGGCCGTCACCTGGAGGCCGAATCCCCCCCCGGCTGCGGTGAGCTCGAAGTTGACCGAACCGTCGAGCGCGCGCACGCGGGCGGCCTCGACCGTGCCGGAGGTCGACCAGTCCACCTGCGCGCCGGAGGCAGGCAGCGCGAGGCCGGCCGGCAGCCCGAGCTGGAGGCTGTCGACGAGCAGGCGCGAGGCGCCGTAGCCGGCGCGCGCAGGCGAGGCGAGGGCAACCGGGATGCGCTCCAGTGCCTGCAGGGGAACCGACGCGGAGGCGATGCGCACCTGTTCGAGCTGCAGGGGTCCGGAGAACAGCGAACCCAGCCGCGGCGTGGCACGCAACCGATTCAGTACGATCGCGTGGTCGCCGGTGCCGATCGTCAGGCTGCCGATCCGGAAGCCGGGGGTCGGGACGAGCGAGAAGTGCAGGCCGTCGAGGGTCACGGGCTGCCCGGAGGCCGTCGTCAACTGTCGCTCGATGTCGGGGATCGGGCCGCTGTAGGGAATGACCTCGGGCAGGCCCACGATGGCCGCCAGCAGTCCACCGGCTACCGCGTAGCGCACCCACGCCGGGCGCGGCGGGCGCGGCGCGCGCAGCGCCTCGACGTCGACGCGTTCGCGGGCAAGCGCCTGGGCGCGCGCCTGCACCTGCTCGTGTTCGCGTTCGAGCCGACGCTCGCTCTTCTCGCGTTCGGCCCGCGCCCGCGCGGCGATCTCGGTCGCCTCTCGGGCGCGCTGCCGAGCCTGCTCCTCGGCGAGCAGGCGCTGCTCCTCGGCCTCGCGCTCGAGCCGACGGGCCTCGAGGACGGCAGGGTCCTCGTCCGGCACCGTCGTGCGGATGGCGGGCAAAGACGGCTCCGGGCCGCCGCGTGCATCGAGTCCCGCCAGCGATGCGTCCGACGCCGCTTTCTTCCGGTCGTCGCGGTTGCGCTTCGGCCGGGCGGGTCGTCGTCGTTCCTGCTCGAGCCGGTCCCGGGCTTCCGCCTCCTCCAGCGCGCGCTGGACCTCGTCGGCGAGGGAGGTGATGCTCATCCCCAGTTCCCTCGACAGCGGCGACCCCTGCGAGCCGATGCTCTGGTCCGCGAGCATGCGGGCGTCGGCGGTATCCCACAGCGTGGTACTCGCCTTTCGATCGAAACCCTCGAGGACGTCGCTGAGCGGCTGGAGAGGCGCATCCGCACCCGGCAGCGCGGGTCCGGTCGCTTCGCCTTCCCTGTCGGCGATGGGACTCGATGCCGGGAGGGGGGCCAGCGCACCGGACACCGGTTGCGGCGCAGACCGGGCAGCGGCTTGCGCCCGGGCACGGCGTTCGGCCTCGGCGCGGGCGGTGGCCTCGGCCTGCGCGCGGGCGAGCGCCTCGGCTTCCTCGCGGGCGCGGCGCTCGGCTTCGAGACGTGCCTCGGCCTCTTCGCGGGCGCGGCGCTCGGTCTCGAGACGCGCCTCGGCCTCGGCGCGGGCGGCCGCTTCGGCCTCCTCGCGGGCGCGCTGTTCGGCGGCCTGCCGTTCGGCTTCAGCCTTTGCGGCAGCCTCGGCCTGCGCGCGGGCGAGCGCCTCGGCTTCCTCGCGGGCGCGGCGCTCGGCCTCGGCACGGGCTTCGGCCTCTTCGCGGGCGCGGCGCTCGGCTTCGAGACGCGCCTCGGCCTCGGCGCGGGCGGCCGCTTCGGCCTCCTCGCGGGCGCGCTGTTCGGCGGCCTGCCGTTCGGCTTCAGCCTTTGCGGC
>CAIKXV010000293.1 GCA_903831455.1 uncultured Pseudomonadota bacterium
CCCACCGACAAGCCCGACACGCTCAACTACACCCGGCAGGAGCCGCTGGGGGTCGTCGCCTGCATCATCCCGTGGAACTCGCCGCTGCTGCTCACCGCCTGGAAGCTCGCGCCGGCGCTGGCGGCAGGCAACACCGTGGTGATCAAGCCCTCCGAGTACACGTCCGCCTCGCTGCTGGAGTTCATGGACCTGATCGGTCGGGCAGGGTTCCCGCCCGGGGTGGTGAACGTGGTCACCGGATTCGGCGCCGAGGTCGGGACACCGCTGGTCGAGCACCCGCGCGTGGCCAAGGTGGCCTTCACGGGTTCGGACCGCACCGGGCAGCTCATCTACGAGACGGCCGCGCGCGGACTCAAGCGCGTGAGCATGGAACTGGGCGGCAAGTCGCCGAACATCGTGTTCGCCGACGCCGAACTGGACAATGCGGTCAAGGGGGTGGTGTCGGGCATCTTCGCCGCCACCGGCCAGACCTGCATCGCGGGCTCGCGGCTGCTGGTCCAGCGCTCGATCCACGATGCGTTCGTCGAGCGGCTGGTGGCGCTCGCGCGGACCGCACGCATGGGCAACCCGATGGAGGCGACCACGCAGGTGGGGCCGGTCACCAACCTGCCGCAGTTCGAGAAGATCCTCGGCTACATCGACATCGCCCGCGCGGAAGGTGCGCGTGCGGTGCTGGGGGGCGAGCGCGCACGACGTCCCGAGTGCGGCACCGGCTGGTTCGTCGAGCCCACCATCTTCACCGGCGTGGAGAACGCGATGCGCATCGCGCAGGAGGAGGTGTTCGGTCCGGTGCTGGCGGTGATCCCGTTCGACGACGAACCCGACGCGGTACGCATCGCCAACGACGTGCCGTTCGGGCTCGCGGCCGGCGTGTGGACGCAGAACATGCGCTGCGCGATCCGGATGAGCGAGCGGCTGCGAGCGGGCACGGTGTGGGTCAACACCTATCGGGCCGTGTCCTACCTCTCGCCGTTCGGCGGCTACAAGCGCAGCGGGATCGGCCGCGAAAGCGGGCAGGACATGATCCGCGAGTACCTCCAGACCAAGAGCGTGTGGATCTCCACCGCGGCCGAGGTCGCCAACCCGTTCGTGCTGCGCTAGCGAGCTCGCCGGCCTTGCGTCAGGGATCCCGCGGGGGCAAGGCGCCGCCGCGGGTGTCCCGGTGGGTCGGATCCGGCGGGCGCGGCGGGCCGTCGCACCCGCTCGCGCCGATCAGGCGCGCACGGCAGGGAACGTGACCGCGACCGCCCAGGCGAAGGCGATCGCGCCGCCCAGCGCTCCGATCCATGCGCGACCGGTCGCTTGCGTGGCCCATCGCGCGAGCAGGCCCTGGACGAGGAACAGGGCGAGGATGGCCGGCAGGATGATCAGCAGGAAGAACAGGCCGCGGAAGTCCAGTGCCACGGACAGCGCCAGCGAAAGCAGGAACGCCGCCCGGGTCGCGACGCCGGCCGCGCGGGGCGCGCAGGGTGCCGTAGCCAGCCAGGCCTCCGACAGGAACCAGGCCATCGTGGCGATGCCCATCGCGGCGATGAGCGCGCCACGCCCGTCGGCCGGCGCGAGGTTGAAACCGTAGCGATCGATCGCCAGCCCGCAGGCGAGCGTGGCATACGCGATCAGTGCGGCTGCGACGATCAGCACGCGCGCGGGCACCGGCGCGACGGCGGGGCGGGGCAGGTGTCCTCCACGAACCAGCATCAGCAGGCCCGCGAACGCGAGCAGTCCGTACACCAGGAAGTGCAGCAGCAGGTGATCGGCCACCAGCACCGGCACGAAGCCGGAGGGACCGACCTTCAGCAGCAGTGGGGTGATCAGGGCGGGCGCGAGGGCGGCGACCCACCACAGCCGCCTTGACCGGGCGGAGCGAGCGCTGTCGGCGAAGGTCGATCGTGCCTGTTCGTCGAAAAACCGCCGGCGCCCGGCGGTGGGGGTCAGCACGACCCGGGCGGCGATCGCGAGCGGCCAGCCCAGTGCGACCAGCGCCGCGAGCAGCACGAGCAGCGGCAGCCCGTAGGGCGGCAGCACCGGATCGGGGGCCGCTCGCGTCGGATCGGCGCGAGGGTGGACCACGGTTTCCGGCTCGGGCGCGGTGCCTGCGCGCGATCCGACGGAGGCGTCCGATGCATCGATGCCTGCTGCCGGTTGCCCTGGCGCGGGCATCGGTCGGGCGGCGAAGGCCGCGGCGAGCCAGTCGCGTGCCTCGCGCAGGGCCTCGGGCGAATACAGCACGCCGATGTGCTCGGCCCCCCTCGCCAGCACCAGGCGGCGTGCGCTGCCGTCCTCGAAACGGCCGTAGGTGGTGCCGGGCCTGACCGATGCGGGGTCGGCCTCGCCGGCGATGAGTCGGCGCGCGAAGGCCTGGAGCGCATCGGGCTCCAGGCTGCCGTAGATGGCCAGCAGGTTGGCCGGTGCCTGCCCGGATGCGCCGCCATACACCAGCGACACGCCGACTGTCGCCACGGTGTCCGGATGCGCGAGTGCGTGGCGCAGCACGAGGTCCGAGGCCATCGAGTGGCCCAGCACCGCGATGCGGCCATCGGCGAACGGGAGCGCTCGTGCGTGGGCCGCGGCCTGCTCCAGCGCCCCGAGCAGCGAGGCGAGCAGGGCATCGTGCTCGCGCAGGCTGCCCGGCAGTGGCCTGCCGTGGCGGCCATGCCCGGGGAAGTCGAAGGTCAGGGCGATCATCCCGGCGCGCGCCAGTGCCAGCGCTCCGGGATGCATCAGTTGCTGCGAACCTGCGAATCCGTGCGCCAGAACGACGGTGGGTCGGCGATCCGTCGCCCCTTCAGCCACCGGGCGGAAGACCGTGAAGGGAACGCCGCTGGCGAGCACGCCGTGTTCGATACGCACGCCGGACCGTGCGGCCTCCAGCGTGACGAGGGCCCAGCCGACCAGCGTGGTGGCGACCAGCGCGACCAGCACCGCCGCGAGCAGCCGCGCGGGCGTGAGGGGCGGTGCAGACCGCATCGGGCGAGGGGCGCGGGACCGATCAGAGCAGGCCGCGCGCGATGCCGCCGTCGACCAGCACCGACTGCCCGGTGATGTAGCTCGCCTGATGCGAGGCCAGGAACGCCACCATCGAGGCGACTTCCTCGGGCCGCGCGAAGCGGCGCAGCGGGATGTCGCGCGAGAACTCCTCGATGACGGTCTCGGGATCGACGCCACGCTCGGCAGCGAGGTGGTCGGCGCGGCGAGCCCACAGCGCGGTGCGGGTGCGGCCGGGGGACACCGAGTTGACGCGGATGCCCCACTGCGCGAATTCCGCGGCGAGCGTCTTGGTGAGCGCGATCAGTCCGGCCTTGCTCACGTTCGACACCACCTGGTGCGGATAGGGCATCCGCGCGCCCGCCGCGCCCAGCAGCACGATGCTGCCGGTGCGTGCCTCGCGCAGCATGGGCAGCGCGAGGCGGATCGCCCTGACCGCCGAGAGCACGTTGAACTCGTAGTTCGCCATCCACTGCTCGTCGGAGAGTTCCTCGAACAGCGCGCGCTGGCTGCCGCCCACGGCCGAGACGAGGATGTCGAGTCGCGCGCCCGCCGGCCCGTCGCCGGAGCGCAGGTGATCGGCGAGCCGCGCGGCGTCGTACGGGCGGTTGATATCGGCGGCGAGGTGCTGCACCGGGCGTCCGGTGGCGGCCTCGAGCTCTCCGGCTGCCCGCGCGAGCCGATCGGGGTCGCGCGCGACCAGGGTGACGTGCGCGCCGTTGTCGAGCAGGGTGCGCGCCGAGGCGAGCCCGATGCCTTCCGATGCGCCGATGACGAGCGCGTGCTCGCCGCGTATGCCGAGATCCATGGGCCTGCCTTTCGTGTGGGCGCGGATGCGCATGTGCGTCCGGGCCGACTAGGGTAGCAGGCTGCCGGCACGGTTCCCGCGCTTGTCCCTATAATCGTGAGCAGGATCGGGACGGACCCGCAGCGCAGGCCGGGTGTCGTCCACGTGCGCACCTCCCACGCCTGGCCGGAGACAGTGGATGAACGACCCCAAGCC
>CAIKXV010000294.1 GCA_903831455.1 uncultured Pseudomonadota bacterium
ACGATGACCGAGTTGCCGAGATCGCGCAGCCGCGCGAGCGTGCCGAGCAGGCGCGAGTTGTCCCGGGGATGCAGGCCGATCGACGGCTCGTCGAGCACGTACATGACCCCGGCCAGCCCGGAGCCGACCTGGCTCGCCAGCCGGATGCGTTGCGACTCGCCGCCGGAGAGCGTGTCGGCGGCCCGGTCGAGCGAGAGGTAGGGCAGCCCGACATCGACCAGGAAGGCGAGGCGGGTGGCGATCTCGCGCAGGATCGGCTGGGCGATGGTCTGGCGCGCCCCCTCCAGCCGCAGCGACGTGAAGAACGCGCTTGCCTCGGCGAGCGGCATCCGCCCGATCTCGTGCAGGTTGCGTCCGCCCACCTGCACGCAGCGCGCCTCCGGGCGCAGTCGCGTGCCCTCGCAGTCCGGGCAGGTCCGCTCGCTGCGGTACTGCTCCAGTTCCTCCCGCACCAGCGTCGAGTCGGTCTCGCGGTAGCGGCGCTCGAGGTTGGGCACGATGCCTTCGAAGGGTTCCTCGCGAACCTGCCGTCGACCCCCTTCCCCCGGCCACGAGAATCGGATCGACTCGCTGCCCGAGCCGTGCAGGACGGCCTCGCGGACCGCCGCGGGCAGCGCGCTGAACGGCGTGTCGAGGTCGAAGCGGTAGTGCCGGGCCAGCGCGCTCAGCATCTGGAAGTAGAACTGGTTGCGCCGGTCCCAGCCGCGAATGGCGCCCGAGGCGAGCGAGAGATCCGGGAAGGCGACCACGCGGGAGGGGTCGAAGAAGCCTTCGCGGCCCAGTCCCGAGCAGCGGGCGCAGGCCCCGGCGGGGCTGTTGAACGAGAACAGGCGCGGCTCGAGGTCGGGGATCGCCCAGCCGCAGACCGGGCAGGCCTGGTGGGCGGAGAACGGATGGTCGCGACCGCCGTCGATCTCCACCACGGATACCCGGCCACCGGAGTGGCGCAGCGCCGTCTCCAGCGAGTCGGCCATGCGCTGGCGCTGGTCGTCGCGCACCCGCAGGCGGTCGATCACGATCGACAGCGCGCCCGAGGCGTCGGCGGGCACCGCATCGACCTCGTGCACCTGCGTGCCGACCCGCACCCGGACGAAGCCCTGCGCGCGCAACTCGGCGACCTGCGCGGCCAGCGGCACGTCCGAATCGGCCGACAGGGGCGCGAGCACCATCAGCGCGGTGCCTGGCGCGAGCGCGAGCAGCTGATCGACCATCTGCGCGACGCTCATGGCGGCGAGCGGCCGGTCGTGCTCGGGGCAGCGGGCCTCGCCCGCCCGCGCGTAGAGCAGTCGCAGGTAGTCGTGCACCTCGGTGACCGTGCCCACCGTGGAGCGCGGGTTGTGCGCCCCGCCGCGCTGGCCGATCGCGATCGCCGGCGACAGGCCTTCGATCAGGTCGACGTCGGGCTTCTCCATCACCTGCAGGAACTGGCGCGCGTAGCTCGACAGCGACTCGACGTAGCGTCGCTGGCCCTCCGCATACAGCGTGTCGAAGGCGAGCGAGGACTTGCCCGAGCCCGAGAGCCCGGTGATCACCACCAGCCGCTGGCGGGGCAGATCGAGGCTGACGTTGCGCAGGTTGTGGGTACGCGCGCCGCGGATGCGGATGAAATCCATCAGGGCTCCGGCGATCATGGCGCCGGCCGTCGAAGGCAACCTGCTACTATAACCGCCACCCCGGTCGCGTCCGGAACGCCTGTCGGTGCCGGGTCGCCGGCGCACCCCGCCTGCCAGAGACCCCTTGAGTTCGTCGCCCCGATCCCCGCTGCCGCCCTCCGCCGCCGCGAGCCCTGCCGCCGACACGGCCGGCGGACGGATGAGCCGCGAGGAGTGGCGCGCCAGCCTGTCGCTGTCGGGACTCTACGGGCTGCGCATGCTCGGGCTGTTCATCATCCTGCCGGTGTTCGCCGTCTACGCCGAGACCCTGCCCGGCGGCGACAGCCAGGCCCTGGCAGGCCTGGCGATCGGCATCTACGGCCTCGCCCAGGCGCTGCTGCAGATCCCCTTCGGCTGGGCGTCGGACCGCTACGGACGCAAGCCGGTGATGTACATCGGCCTGCTGATCTTCGCCGCCGGCAGTTTCGTCGCGGCGCTCGCCACCAGCATCTGGGTGGTGATCCTGGGCCGCCTGATGCAGGGGGCGGGCGCGATCTCCGCGGTCGCCATCGCGCTCACCGCCGACCTCACCCGCGAGTCGCAGCGCTCGAAGGCGATGGCGATCATCGGCTCGACGATCGGACTCGCCTTCGCCGTGTCGCTGGTGGTCGGGCCCCCGCTCACCGCGCGCATCGGCGTGGAGGGGCTGTTCACGCTCACCGGCGTACTCGCGCTCGCGGCGCTGGGCGTGGTGCGCTGGCTGGTGCCCGACCCGGCGGGCAGCGCCGGTGCGGTGAGGGGACCGGCGCGCGGTCGGCTGGTCGCCGACCTCGCCGGCGTGCTCGCCGACCGCGAGATGCTCAGGCTCAACTACGGCGTGCTGGTGCTGCACGCCGTGCTGACCGCGCTGTTCCTGGTGGTGCCGGTGGCGCTTCGCGACGCCGGGCTGCCCGTGGCCGATCACTGGCACGTCTACTGGCCGGTGCTGCTCGCGAGTTTCGTGCTGATGGCGCCGACCCTGGGCTGGGCCGAGCGCCGCGCCCGGGTGCGCGGCGCCTTCCTCGGCTCCATCGCGATCACGCTCGCCTCGATCGTCCTGCTGGCCGCCGGGCTCGGGTCGATCACGGCCATTGCGATCGCGCTCGCGCTGTTCTTCACCGGCTTCAACCTGCTCGAGGCCTTCCTGCCCTCCCTGGTGTCCCGGCTCGCCTCCGAATCGATGCGTGGCACCGCGATCGGGGTCTACAGCACTATCCAGTTCCTCGGCATCTTCCTGGGGGGTGCGGTCGGCGGCGTGCTGGCGCACACTGGCGGCCTGGGCGCCGTTCTGGCATTCGCCTCCCTCCTGACGGCGGCGTGGCTCGCCGTCGCGTTGCGCATGCCCCCGGTCGGGCGGCCGGGCTCGACCACTTCCCACCCTACCCACGCATAGCGGAGATCGGACAATGGCATCGGTGAACAAGGTGATCATCCTCGGCAACCTCGGACGTGACCCGGAGACGCGCTACATGCCCGATGGCACCGCGCTGTGCAACCTGAGCCTGGCCACCACCTACGGCTGGAAGGACAAGAACTCGGGCGAGCGCAAGGAAGAGACCGAATGGCACCGCGTCACGCTGCGCGGCCGGCTCGCGGAGGTGGCAGGCCAGTACCTCAAGAAGGGGTCCCCGGCCTATGTCGAGGGCCGACTGCGCACGCGCAAGTGGCAGGACAAGGAAGGCCAGGACCGCTACACCACCGAAATCGTCGGCGAGACGCTCCAGCTGCTGGGCAGCCGGGGCGGCGGTGGGCCTGGCGGCGAGCCGATGGACGACCCCGAGCCGCGCGCATCGTCGGCTTCGCGCGGCTCGCGCGGAGCGCCCGCCCCGGCCTCGGCGCCGTCGAAGGACCCGTTCGGCGACATGGGCGACGACATCCCGTTCTGAGCGTCGAGCAGCGTCCCGGCGCGCCTTCGGGCCGCCTGGGGTATCGTATCGGCAGGTTCTGCTTCGCCGGCATCCATGACCGACCCCGGCGCGCTCGTCGGCCGGATGTTCCGTTCCGTGGCTGGCTTCGCCGCGTCCGGGTCCGGCGAAGCACCGTTCAGGGGACATCCGCCATGATGCGCGCATTCGCGAAGGCCACTTTCCTGTCGATGGCGGTCTGCGGCGCGCTCGCGCAGCCGGTTGCCGCCGGCGAGGCTCCGGCGGGCGGCTACCCGCAGCGCCCGATCCGCGTGATCATCGATTTCTCGCCCGGCGGGCTGTCGGACACCATGGCGAGGTCGGTCGCCCCGCGCATGTCCGAGGCGCTCGGACAGCCGCTGGTGATGGACAACCGCCCCGGGGCTGCCGGCGCGCTCGCCTATTCCATCGTCGCCAAGGCGGTGCCCGACGGCTACACGCTGGTCATCCTCTCCACCGGTTTTTCGCTGAACCTGAGCCTGGTTTCCAAGCTGCCGTTCGATACCCGGCGCGACTTCGTGCCGATCGGCCTGATCGGAACCACCCCGAACGTGCTCGTCACCAGCTCCAGGACTGCACGCACGGTCGCCGAACTGGTGGCGGCGGTCAAGGCGCGCGGCGGGGCCGCCAACGCAGGTTCCACCGGCGTCGGATCGACGCCGCACCTCACCCTCGAGCTGTTCAAGCGGGTGGCGGGCTTCGATGCGCTGCATGTGCCGTTCAACGGCAGCGGCCCGGCGATCACCGACATCCTGGCCGGACGCATCGACTTCATGTTCCTCAACCTGCCTTCGAGTTCCGGCCACATCAAGGCCGGTCGCATCACCGCGCTGGCGGTGGGCAGCGAGCAACGCACGCCGTTGCTGCCCGACGTGCCCACGATGCAGGAGTCCGGCTACAAGGGCTTCCGGTCCACCAGCTGGGCGGGCCTGGGCGGTCCTGCCGGGTTGCCCGCGCCCGTCGTGGCGCGGCTCAGCCGCGAGCTGATCGCGGCGGTCGATTCCGCCGAGGCGCGAGAGCGTATCGCCGCGGCCGGGGGCGAGGCGCGCTCGAGCACGCCCGAGGGCTTCCGCGCGTTCATCGACGACGAGATCGCGCGCTGGGGGCGGGTGATCCGCGAGGCGGGCGTCAAGGTCGAGCGCTGAGCGTCGCCGCGCCCACGAAGCACCCGCCGGCGCGCCGCGGCTGCTGTCCCGGTGGCCGTCGCGAGCGCCGGGCATGGCGCCGGCGCCAGCGCCAGCGCTATCGCCCCGGGGGACGGTCGCGGAACTTGAGCGTGTAGCCGGCGAGCAGTGTCTCGGCGAGGAAGCACAGCAGCGCGAGCACGAAGCAGATCACTCCGGCGAGGAAGGTGCTCGTCACCAGCTGGCTCGCGCGGCTCACCGTGGTCTCGCCGAGGAACAGCGAGATGACCGTGGCGCCGATCATCATGCCCGAGAGCGTGAGCAGCGCGACCGATCCGTTGACCACCCGGCCTCGCAGCTTGAGCCGATGCAACTCGTCGTAGGTAGCCGCGACCGCGGGCTGGTCCACGAAGCGACCCTCCTGCATCCGTTCCTCGAGGTCGCGCGCGCGGTCGATGATCCGTCCCAGCCGGGTCGCCAGCGCGCTGATGAGCCCGGCGATCGCGGTGAGCATGAAGACCGGGGCGACCGCGAGCTCGATCGCGTGCGACAGCGTGCCGGTGAC
>CAIKXV010000295.1 GCA_903831455.1 uncultured Pseudomonadota bacterium
GTGATGGCGTCGAACAGGCGCGACCCGAGCGAGTCGTAGAAGAACTTCGGCGACAACTGCGCCTGCGCGGCGAGCAGTCCGGACTGCGCCTCGTCCGCCGGGCGGGAGGTCTCGCTGGAAATCTGCAACAGGCGCGGGCGGGCCATGGGGGCGTTTTGGACTCGAAGGAGCTGGGGACCAGGGGCTGCCGACTATAGCGCGCAGGGCTGGCGCGAGGGTGTCGGACCTACGGCTCGCGAGGCGCCCGGGTCGCCGGCGCGCGCACGACGAAGCGCCGCAGCAGCGCGAAGAATCCCTGCACGACCAGGGCCAGCACCGCGGCCGGGATGGCGCCGGCCAGCATGCGGTCGGTGTCGTTCACGGCGAGCCCCGCGACGATGCGCTCGCCCAGCCCACCGGCCCCCACGAACGCGGCCACCGTCGCCGTGCCCACGTTGATCACCGCTGCGGTGGACACGCCGGCGAGCAGCGTCGGCAGCGCCAGGGGCAACTCCACGAACCGCAGCACCTGCGCCTCGCCCAGGCCCAGCGCGCGAGCGGCCTGGGGCAGCCCGGCCGGCACGCCCTCGAGCCCGGCGTGCGTGTTTCGCACGACCGGCAGCAGCGCGTAGAGGAACAGCGCGACCAGCGCCGGGAGGAATCCGATGGTGCCCAGCCCCGCGATCAGGAAGGCGAGCAGCGCGAGCGACGGGATCGTCTGCACCAGGCCCACCGCCGCGAGCACGACGGCTCCCAGCCGGGGATGTCGGCAGGCGGCGATGCCGAGCGGGACCCCGAGGCCGATGGCGAGCAGCAGCGAGCCCGATACCAGCGCGAGATGCTGCAGCAGCAGGCGCGAGAGGTCCGGCTCCACGATGCGATCGAGCAGGCTCGGCCGGGGCGCGGCGGACGGCGCCGAGGGTGCGCCGGCATCCGGAGGCGCGCTTACTGGCGCCCCCTGCCCCTCGACCCCACTGGGCGCGCGAGCAGCCGCGTCGAGGAAGCCCCGTGCAACGTCGGTGAACGACCGCCCCTGCACTTCGACCTCGGCGTTGAGCGCCGTCATCGTCCGCGCATCGAGGCGCCCTTCGAGCGCCTGCAACACGGCGCCCGCTGCGGGGGGAAACGACGCGCGCCTCAGCAGTACCGCGTCATAGCGCGGCAGCACCCCGCGGTCGTCTTGCAGCACGCGAAGCCGGAAGCGGGCGAGTTGCGCGTCGGTGGTGTAGGCGTCGATGAGATCCACCTGCCCCTGCGCAAGCGCCTGGTAGGCCAGTCCGTGGTCGAGCCCGACGGGGTCGCGCATGGCCAGCCGGTACTGGCGCTGGATCAGCGCCCAGCCATCGGCGCGCGCGCGAAACTCGTGGGTCAGCCCGGGGCGCAGGCGCAGGGCATCGGGCGCCGGCATCCGAGCGAGGTCGGAGAGGGAGGCCACCCCCAGGCGGGTGGCCTCTGCCTCGCGCATCGCGATCGCATAGCTGTTGCTGAAGCCCAGCGGTACCGCCACCTGCAGTTGCCTGCCGGCCAGCCGCTGGTTCAGTTCGCCGAGCGGCCACGGCGGATCGCCCGGCGCCGCCGCGCGCCCGAGCAACTCGCGCTCGATGGTGCCGGTGTATTCGGGGTAGATATCCACGGCCCCGCTGCGCAGCGCCTGCTCGAGGATGGCGGTGTTGCCCAGCCCGACGCGATGCTCGGCCGCCACGCCGGCGCGCTGCAGCGTCAGCCGGACGATCTCGCCGAGGATGTAACTCTCGGTGAAGCGCTTGGAGCCCACGATGACCGGATCGGCGGCACGGGCGCCCGGCAGCCCCGCGAGCGGGAGCGCCAGGACGGCCAGCCAGCAGCCTGCGACCCACCAGCCCCGCAGCGATGACCTCGGACGCGAGCTACCCCTCGAGTTCATCGAACACCTGGATGGCCTTGTCGAAGGCGGTACGCGCGGCGCTGAAACCGGACAGGCCGGCGTAGACGCCTGCGTAGCAGTAGACCTGCAGCAGCACCTCGGCGCCCTCGCTTCGGCCAAGACCGTTCGCGACGCAACGCCTCGTGCAGGCCGCAACCTCCGACGCCTCGCCGCGCGCGGCCACCATCGACAGCGCGAGCATGGCTCGGGTGGGATCGTCGATTCCCGGGCGGCGCATCACCGACGCGATCACGGTGCTGTCCTCGAGGGATTCGTGGAGGCGCGTGAACACGCCCGGATCGTCGGCCATGGCGACTCCAGTCGATGCGAAGGATCGACACCGATGATAGCCGTTGGCAACCCGCGGCTTTCCCTCATCGCGACCGGGGCTCGCGGGTCCGGGTACCCGGGCGCGATGCCCGGCCGCCCGGCGCGAGGATCCCGGCGTTCCTGCCGGGCGAGGATATCGGCATGGACGGCCGCTACTCGAAGCGCCGGGTGCGCGCGGACCGCCGCGAGGCGAGTCGGTCCCCGCGCCGCGATCGCTGCACCGCGTTCCCATCCCCGTCCGCGGGCGCACGCCGCCCACCCACCCGGACTCGTGGCGACACCCGCTCCGATCGGGCCGCAGCCGCAACGGGAAACCCAAGGGTGAGGGCCGCGTGATGCGGCCGCAGGTGGGGCTGCTCAGTCGGGCTTGATCTTCGCGTCGCGTACGACACGCCCGTAGAGTTCGACTTCCTCGCGCACCTGCTTCGCGAATTCGCGCGGCGTATTGGCGACGACTTCGAACCCCTGGGCCGTGATCTTCTCGCGTACCTCGGGCGCCGACAGGATACGGGCGATCTCGCGCTGCAGGCGATCGACGATGGTGGCCGGGGTACCCGCCGGTACGAACACGCCGGTCATCACGTCGGTCGAGAAACCCGGGAAGCCCGACTCGATCATCGTGGGCACGTCCGGAATGGCCGCCGTGCGTTGTGGCAGGGTCGAGGCGAGCGCGCGCAATTGCCCGCCGCGGATCTGGGCGAGGACGGTCGGGAGCCCCGGGCAGCCGATCGCGACCTGGTTGCCGAGCAGCGCGGTCGTGAGGGGGGCAGCCCCGTTGTACGGCACATGTTCCAGGTCGAGTTTCGCGCGCTGATTGAGCAGTTCGCAGGACAGGTGACCCGTCGTGCCGGTGCTCGGCGAACCATAGGCGAACTTGCGCGGGTGCGCCCGCACCAGTGCGATGAATTCCTTGAGCGTCTTCGCCGGCAGTTGCGGATGGGTGACGAAGACGATGGTCGCCGCCGTCGCGCGCGTCACCGGAACCAGGTCGCGGAAGATGTCGTAGCCGGGCCGATCGAACAGGGTCGGATTGACCACGATCGACGAGCTGGTGAAGAGCACCGTGTGCCCGTCGGGCGCGGCCTTCGCCGCCATCACCGCCGCGATATTGCCCCCCGCGCCCGGCCGGTTGTCGACCAGCACCGGCTGTCCCGACTGCTCGGTGATGCGCGGCGCGATCAGCCGCGCGACGACGTCCACCGGACCGCCCGGCGCGAACGGAATGACGAACCGCATCGGACGCGACGGAAACGGCTCGGAGACCGGCTGGGCCCCGGCCGCACACGCAAACCCGGCAAGGATCCCGACGGACAGCGCGGCCACCCCCGGCGAGCACGCGACGCGAGGCACGCTGCAGGCGGGCAGAAAGCGAACGGACATCGAACACTCCATGGGTAGTGGCCTCCACCAGGGCGGTAGTGGCGCCGACGGGGGTTGAGCGCGCGCGATTGCCGGGACAACCCGCTCGATACGGTCGCGCGATGCTACAACGCTTCGACTCGGGCCATCGACGGTGGCGGGGCTGGATGGACCCCGCGCACGATGCGGCTCGGCCACGCCACGCGTTCGGGGAGCGGCGGCACGTTCTTCTCGCCCCCGGGGGCGCTGCACGCCCCCTGCGCTCGGGCCTGGCCGCTTCCGGCGCCCACGCGACCGTCGGGGAAGGCGTCGATCGAGGGGCCATGAACGCCGGACACGTCGACGGGTGCTGCGGCGCGGCGGTGTCCGGAACGGCCCTCCGGTCGCGTACTATCCGTGCCCGACCTCGCAGGACACCCGCACGCAATGTCGACCGCAACAAGAAGCGCCTCGCAGCGCGCGATCCTCGTCGCCGTCCAGTTGCCGGCGGTGCCTGACGACGAATTCTCGTCCTCCCTGACGGAGCTGCGGGAGCTCGCGCGCACGCTCGGATTCGAGGTGGTCGCCACGTTCACCCAGAAGCGCACGAGCTTCGACGCCACCACGTACATCGGCACAGGCAAGGTGGAGGAGCTGCGCGAGTTCGCGGTGGACAAGGCCGAGTTCGTGCTGGTGGACCATGACATCTCGCCCTCGCAGGCCGGGAACCTCGAGAAGGCGGTCGGCTGCCAGGTCATGGACCGCGCCATGGTGATCCTGGAAATCTTCCACCGGCATGCGCGCTCCAGGGCGGCACAGGCACAGGTCGAGATCGCTCGGCTGCGTTACCTGGCGCCGCGGCTGCGCGAAGCGGCGAAGCTGGCCGGCCCCCAGGGGCGGCAGCGCAGCGGCGTGGGTGGCCGCGGGGCGGGAGAGTCCGCCGCGCAGACCGATCGCTCGCGCATCCGCGACCGGATCGCGGAATTGAAGCAGGAGATCGTCGCGCTCGACCATGAACGCCAGACCCAGCGCGCCAGGCGCCTGGACAGCCAGGGCGTGTGCCGCGTCGCCCTGGTCGGCTACACGAACGCCGGCAAGTCGACCCTGATGCGGGCGCTGACCGGCAGCCAGGTGCTGGTCGAGAACAAGCTGTTCGCGACGCTCGACACGACGGTGCGCGTGATGGTGCCCGAAGGAGTCCCGCGCGTGCTGGTCAGCGATACGGTGGGATTCATCAAGAACCTGCCGCACGACCTGGTCGCCTCGTTCAAGTCGACGCTGGAGGAAGCCGCCGAGGCCTCGCTGCTGCTGCATGTGGTCGATGCGGGCGACCCGGGCTTCGAGCGCCAGCTCGATGTGACCGTGCAGGTCCTGGAGGAGATCGACGCCGGCGCGGTGCCGCGCCTGCTGGTCTTCAACAAGATCGACCAGGTCGGAGACGCGAAGGCGCAGGCCGCGCGCGGCAAGGCGCTGCGCGCTCGGTTCCCGAAATGCATTGTCGTGAGCGCACTCGTCGCCGACGATGTCGCCCGGCTGCGCCAGTCGATCCTCGCCTTCTTCCGCAAGGGCCTCGTGAAGGCGGAACTGTTCCTGCCGTGGTCGGCGCAGAAGCTGCGCGGACCGCTGTTCGCGTCCTGCGAAGTGATCGAGGAGCGACCCGACGCGGAGGGCACCTGCTTCACCGTGCGCGGCAGTCGCGTGGATATCGATGCGCTGCGCGAGCAGATCGGTCCGGTGAAGAAGCCACGGGCGAGGAGCCTGTCAGCGCCTCGATAGCCTCAGGCGGCTGGCCGGTCGCGGACCGTTTCGTTCTGTCGGAACCGCACTGGATGGTGGATTCGGCCCAAGCCTCGCCGACGAGGGCGGCTGGGCACCCTGGCCCCTGGATCACCAAAGCAGACGTTGGGGTGGCTGATGGGACTCGAACCTACTCGGGGGGGTATCGAGGGGAATAACGGGGTCATAAGTCCCTGATTTTTAACAGATGCCTTCCCCGTGGTTCCCCGACGTTCCCCTGATTTGGCCCACGATTTGGTCCACGGAACGAATCGCCCCGAAGGCCTCTTCCGAAGCCATTCGAGGCGACATGCCGGTCATCGGCTGGCTCCCATGCGCCGGTCGATGACTCGGCTTGCCGACGCGACTGCGTCCGGTGCAGCGTCATGAACTGAGGGGCAGGAGGCACCGACAGCTGAAGCCGTTCTCTCTAGTCACCCGGGGGAGCGCACAACCGGGGCCAGTCAATACCTCCCTATTGTCCTAAGAACATACCCGCGACAATTGCCATCATGAGTATGCCGATTACGGAGCCGCCAACAAGTGCGCTGCCGTGGAAGGCCGAGAAGCAGAGACGCGCATATGGAGTGGGCAAATACAGGACCACAAAACGCTCGAGTTCATCATCCTGAACGACTTTAGTTAGTTCCCCAGGGACCCCACTTCGGGCAAGCTGCGTGCCGACAATGCGGAAGACACCCGTAACCACTATCGTCAACGAGGCCAAGTAGGGCATCCAGATGAGTGCGCGCATCGGATCAATGCCAAGGGCAAGGAACAAAAGGGCCCCGAGGCCTAGGCCAACCAGGACAGACAAGGGATAACGCTTCCCCTCGACGGCCTCGATACTCCGCGCACGTTCTCGTGCGATCTCGCGATCCAGTGGCGTTGAAAGGAGATCCGGAATGTTTCCGTTCATTAGAGAGTGCGATGATTTCGGAAGTAGTCGGCGCGTTGGCGCTGCAAAACGCGGTGCCGGGCGCCGACGCCAAGTGCGGTTAACATTGATCCCGGTCCCCTTCTTCTCAGTAATCCGGGCTTCCTATACTCCCAGGAGGCAAGCGCGTAGGTACCACTTGCCGTAGCGAAGAAGACGACTTGATGTGCCACGTCTACGCGCTCCTAGAAAGAAACACAGATGCTCGGAAAGAAACCACGAACGTGCAGTACGGAAGCAACCAGCACAGCACCGCTGTCGCGAGGAATCGAACTGGAACCACGGTGAGCCGCGTTGAGTAGATGCCGGACGACGTTTCCTCCAACACACCGGTCAGGAATGCGTGCGACAAGCCCATCACTGCCATCATGGTCATGCACGGCACGAGCCGGTAGTGTTTTCGCAACACGTTTTGCAGCGTATCAGGACAGTCACCGTGGTCAGCGCGCGCCACCAGACGCTCGCGTATGCGAGCCTTCCTAAGGTCGTTTAGGGGAGGCGCGAAGTAAGGGAAGCGCTTGCTTATTGCGCCATGAACTGCAAAGTAGGCGTCTGCGCACGCAACCGGAACGCTAGGCAACGATCCCACCGCGAGGGACGAAACAGCCCCGGCAATGATAGAGCCGGCGGCGAGCATCGACAGCGCCACAGCGCCGTACATCGGCCGTTGGTCGTCGGGAATGCCAACGCTGAAGGCCAGCAAGAACGTGAGAACGCTCCCGAAGGCCAACAGCACGTGTACAGCGCGGCAAAGGAAAATGTGTGTTCCTGTCATGCGACACACTGTCGACTAAAGAGGGCACTGAACGGCTCCGTGAAATAGAGACACCACGAGTTCCGCACCGCCCCCGAGCCATCGGCCGTGGGCAGCGTCGAGACCGACGACGCAACGTTCTGCGGCGTGCTGAAAGATCGGTAGAAGCTGTGCACGCTCAGGTTGAGCGCGCCGGTGCCGCGCGTGGTGTTGTCAGTGCGGGTGTAGGCGCCGGTGGCGATGAGTTCGTTGCCTTTGCCCAGCGCCGTGCGCCCCTGCCAGGCCCGGTGGACGTTGATGCTCACGACGTTCGCTTCAGTGAAGCTCATCAGCTCGCCGGCATCGGTGCGCCCGTTCACGTTCAGGTCGCGCCAGATGCGCAGATCGCTCGCCTGCGCGATCCGCGTCTCGTTCGCACCGATCACCCCATCGCCATTCAGATCGCGACGGATCGACCAGCCGGCCACCACGCCGTCGCTCGCATCGATACGTCCGTACCGATTGGTGTCCAGCGGTGCGATCGCTCTGAATCCGTCGCGAAAGATCGTGCGTTGGCTGTTGGCGAGCGTCACCGTGTCCCAGAGCCCGCTGGCCAGCGGCGTGTCCACACCGAACAACTCCGCTCCGCTGGTGATCCGGTTATCCCCGTCGCGGTCCAGGACCAGCCACGCATCATCGCCGCGCAGCCAGCCCGTGCCCGCGAGAATCCCGTCGCCGTCGTGGTCGAACTCTACAAAACAAAGGGGGTTACCGATTGCGACGAGTTTCGCGAATTCATCTGCAACGTCAAGAGCGGCGTCGCTACTTTGGGTCGCCGCATAGACATCGAGCGCCGCCTGGAAGTCGGCGTACTGATCGAGACACCAAGCTGCCACTCCAAGAGAGCTCATGATATCGCCCTTAACACTGACTACTTAGCCATCTTTCTGCAAAACAACGACCGAACAAACCACACATGATCGACTATAACACCGCCGACTATGTAACAGACCATTACCCCTGCAGCGTAAGATAGCGGCCTATCAAGAACTTCTTTCTGCGAGTAAACGAAAAACCACCACCAGACAAATATACACCCCATTAATATTAATGCAGCCGCACAACCTATAAACAGAGCGCCCACTAAAGGGCTATACGCCTCACCGATACTCGTCGCGTCGCGCAAAAGATTGACGGAACCTTTTTTGTCGCCGAGTGAGAACACGCCGTGCACCAGTACGCTGAGCCCAAGCAAGGCTGCCCCAACAACAATGTTCGTTGCCGACACCCCCCCGCCCATAAGCGACTCGCATGCAAGCGTCAGGCGTGCGCAGAGGGCTCTTGCTACCGGCACAAGCGGCCTCGATACAAACCACAGTCCCACTGCGAGAGCTACAAAGGTGACGTGCCGCGGCGCAAGAAGCTCGTAGAAAGGCCTAGGCATGTGTCGTAGTTGCCCCGGTCTCACGGATCTCATACTCCGGAAAGCCTGAAAACCTGACCAAGTGTGAATCGCAGCCCAGCGCCGTGCGCCCCTGCCAGGCGCGGTTGACGTTGATGCTCACCACGTTCGCCTGCGCAAGGGTCATCAGCTCGCCGGCATCGATGCGGCCGTTCGCGTTCGGAACACGCCATCCCATACCGGCCAATCCGCCCAACACCGACCCGAAATTCGCGACCGCGTCACCCAGGTCCTGCTCGAACTCTTCGTAGGTCTTCGTACCCGACTGCCACTGCGAATACGAATCCGAGGCCTTTTGCGTGGAGTATGCGAAGGAAGCTGCACCAAAGGCTGCGGCGGCATGGCCAAAGCCAAAGGAGCCAGCTCCGAAGTTTTCCCGCTGCGAAAAGAACGTCGCGAATGAGCTTGCTGAAGCGACGACACCGGCAACACCGGCCGCACGCTCAGCAGGAGTGCTCGCGTTGACGAAGTCGTGAATCGCAGAAATCAGGCCTGCTGACTCAACCGAGACTTCGAAGACAGTCCGAACCACTCTCATGTCGATGCCTTCAACGGGCTATAGTTAACGTCGGCAGTCTCGGTGACGAGACTCTGGTGCGATTTTCGGTCAGCATACGCGGGGTTGGTTTTGACCAGCCACACGCACAATATTACTGCCAACACCGTGACTGAGAACCAACCGGCACCAACGCTCTTATAGAGCAGCCGACGTAGCCACCGCACTTTCGGGTCCGGGTGGGCAAAAGAGCCACAGTGGAGCGTGCGATCGCCGAAAAGATTTTCGACTTCATAATGCGAGAGTGGCTTCCACGCCGCCCTGTGTTGCACCTCGTCCAAGATCGCGACGTAAATACATGTCATGAGTGCTGCGATTTGCGCGCGCTTGACCAACGTCCACAAATCGATCCCGAGCAATGTTTCATTGACGATCACGAGACCGAGCCCGAAGGTCAAACCTGCGCCGATCACCGGCCATCTGCTCCCCACGTGCGCTCTTTCAAGCCGATGCAGCTCGTCTTCGTCCGGCGGCGTCCATCCGAGGCGGCTCAATGCCTCTGCCCTTTTTGCTGGATCCGGCTTCATGCGATTGCAGGCCTCGAGCAGGGCTGCGCATGGCTCGCCGGTTTCCCCGCCCGCGTGGTCTGCGCAGCATAGGTCGACACCACCGAGGCAAGCGTCCCGCGCCTGGAGGCCGACCCCTGCAGGTCAGCGACCGCGTCCGAGCCATTGAGCGCAGGCAGGCCAGTCGCCGAAGGCGACGCGTTCGGTGGCGCGAAGTCTGCTCTCGCGAAGCTCATCAGCTCGCCCGAATCAACCCGCCCGTTGACGTTGGCATCGCGCCAGATGCGCAGATCGCTCGACTGTGCGAGCCGCGTCTCGTTCGCACCGATCACCCCATCGCCATTCAGATCACGGCGGATCGACCAGCCGGCCACCGCGCCGTCGCTCGCATCGATACGTCCGTCCCGATTGGTGTCCAGCGGTGCGATCGCTCTGAATCCGTCGCGAAAGATCGTGCGTTGGCTGTTGGCGAGCGTCACCGTGTCCCAGAGCCCGCTGGCCAGCGGGGTGTCCACACCGAACAACTCCGCTCCGCTGGTGATCCGGTTATCCCCGTAGCGGTCGTGGTCGAACAGCACCGTCGTGCCACCCATGTCGCCGGTGCTCTCCAGACCATCACCGTCAAGATCCAGCGCGAACGGATCAAGCGGTCGCGTCCAGTTCCGCGCCTGGTTGAAGTAGGCGACGGAGTAGGCGATACCCGCTGCCCGGTAGCAAGCAGTCACCGTCATGACACGCCATACCCCTGCACAACCGTCCGACGTGACGGCTTTGAAGTGATCCGCCGCGACACTCGCCCCTCCAGGCCTGATCGCTTTTACCGATTATGACTGCCGCACCGGCAGGATCATGACTTCCAGCCGTCCCGTGCACGTCATGCCGTTACAGCACCCCGTCCGGACTTGCCGCGAGCAGCCGGGAAAGTCCGCCGTGACCTGAAGCGTACCCCGCCCCCGCGCCTGCGGGAATGTGCCAGGGGAAACCTGACTGCCTGGGCGCCGACCCGTCCAGCGCTTGCCGGATCACCGTTTCCCCGCGCGATGTGGCTTGCGCTGTCGATGTTCTCCACGACAGCGCCGACGGAGCACGCGTAGCGGCGCAAGGACGACTACGAGCCGGGTGTTGCCGACGCAACCCTCGATTTGCGGCTCGCCAACCTGCAGACATTCCGGGCACGAAGACCTGCGGACTTCGCGGCCCAGGCCGCAGCGCTCGACGTCGGACTCCAGCAGCTCGAACGGCCTCGCCGATAGGTCCGTCCCCTGCGTGGCGGCGGCGGCTGCGCCGAGGA
>CAIKXV010000296.1 GCA_903831455.1 uncultured Pseudomonadota bacterium
ACGAAGTTGCGGTCCTTCTCGTAGGTCTGCTTGTGGCGGAGGAACTCCACCCGGCGCACGTCGCCGCCGGTGGTATCCAGTTCGACCTGCATCAGGTCGGTACTGATGCGAACCCGGTCGGTGCTGCCCAGTGCGGCGGTCGCCGGAGCATCGCCGCCCTTGGCGGGCGCCGCGGTGAGCTGCGCGGACGGTTGTGGTGTCGGTACCGCGGAGGCCGCAGACGGTGCGGCGGTGGGCGCGCTGCCCGGCACCACCGCGGACGGATCGGCCTTTGCCGCCGCTTCGGCCGTCTGCGCGGACTGGACTGCCGGCACCGGAGCATTCGCCTTCTGCCAGCCGTCGACGAGCAGCAGCACCGAGAAGCCGAAGATGAAGAACAGGATGATCTGACGGGTATCCATCGCGCGTACTCAGGTCGTTGGACGGGCCGTTCGGCCGGTCGGGGCAGGCACGGGATCATGCCCGCCGGGGTTCCAGGGATGGCAACGGCAGAGCCTGCCGATCGTCATCAGCGAGCCTCGGCCAGCCCCATGGGTCTTCAGCGCGTCGGCCGCGTACTCCGAACAGCTGGGTACGAAACGGCAACGGGGCCCCAGCCACGGGCTGACCAGATACCGGTAGGCAGCGATCAGGAAGAGGCCGATGCGAACCATCGGGCTACGTCCTCGAAGCGACGGGATACCGACTCGGCCGCCAACCGCGGGCCGGAATGGCGACCGCTTTGCGAATCATCGGTCGGCTTGTTGCGCAGTCGCACCACGACATGCAGACCCTCGATCGCCGACAGCTGGTCGCGGAACGCGCCCCGGATCCGGCGCTTGAACGCATTGCGGTCCACCGCTCGCTTGAGCGCCTTGCGACCCACGACCAGCCCGAGGAGACTGCCCTCGGCCGGGGACACGCGCATCGCGTGGATGGTGGCGTCTGCAGTAGACCACCGGCGACCCGACGACATGACCTCGCGAAAGGCCCGCTCACCCCGGAGTCGGTGACGACTGGCGAGCATCGGATGTCGGACCCCGGCCCATCGGGTGCCGGCAGACAGGCTGCCGGGCACGCCTTCGGGAGCGTTGCGCCTCAGACCGCGAGACGGGCACGTCCCTTGCGGCGACGGGCGTTCAGTACGGCGCGACCTGCTTTGGTCGCCATGCGGGCGCGAAAGCCGTGCGTACGCTTGCGGCGAACGACGGAAGGCTGGTAGGTGCGTTTCATGACAGGACCCCGAGAGAAAAGCCGTCAATTAGACCTCTTGCGGGTGGCCATTGTCAAGAAATCCGGGGTTCGGGACCCTCTGTCGGCCTGTGGATAACTTGCCCGGTAGTGGTAGAATCCAGGCTCATCCAATGCCCCCGGCTTCACCGGGCCGCGGGCCGTTGCCCGTCCCGTCGTCGGCCTCCCGGCTGCTTCGCGGCCCAGGCAGCACCCTACCCTTGCCCTGCAATGTCCGAGTTCTGGTCTGACTGCGTGGAACACCTGCGGAATCGTCTGTCTCCGAAGGAGTTCGACGCCTGGATACAGCCGCTGTCGACCGCCCTCGCGGGCGACCGGCTCACCATCCTCGCGCCCAGTCGCAAGGCACTCGAGTGGGTCCGCGACACCTACCTGCCCACGATGCAGGACTTCGCGGCGAGCTACGACGGGTCGGCGCCCGAACTCGACATCGAGGTCGCCATCCGGCAGGCCTCGGCGCAACCCATCGAGCAGGACGTCGCCGGCGCCCCGGCCGACGCGGTCGTCCGGCCCGCCAATGGCTCGGCACGCACCGACGGCATCGAGAGTTCGCTCAGCGAGAACTTCACCTTCGACACCTTCGTCACGGGCAAGGCCAACCAGTTCGCCCGGGCCGCGGCGCTTCAGGTCGCCGAGCATCCGGGACGCGCCTACAACCCGCTCTTCCTCTACGGTGGAACCGGCCTCGGCAAGACGCACCTCGTGCAGGCGATCGGCAACCACGTGAAGTCGGCCAACCCCGACGCGCGCATCCTGTACATCCACGCGGAGAAGTACGTCTCCGACGTCGTTCGCGCGTACCAGAACAAGTCGTTCGACGCGTTCAAGCGCTACTACCACTCGCTCGACCTCCTGCTCATCGACGACATCCAGTTCTTCTCCGGCAAGAACCGCACGCAGGAAGAGTTCTTCTACGCGTTCAACACCCTCGCCGACCGCCAGAAGCAGATCGTCATCACCTGCGATACCTACCCGAAGCAGATGGAGGGTATCGACGAGCGGCTGCGTACCCGCTTCGCCTGGGGACTGACCGTCGAGATCGAACCTCCCGAACTCGAGATGCGGGTCGCCATCCTGCTGCGGAAGGCAAACACGCTGGGCATGACCCTGCCCCAGGAGGTGGCGTTCTTCGTCGCGCGCCATTTTCCGTCCAACGTGCGCGAGCTCGAAGGCGCGCTCAACCGCATCCATGCCTACGTGCGGTTCAAGCATTGCGCCGTGGACATGGACAGCGCTCGCGAGGCCCTGCGCGACATCCTCGCCGTAGCACTTCGCCAGGTGTCGATCGAGCAGATCCAGAAAGCGGTCGCCGACTACTACAAGCTCAAGGTAGCCGAGATGCACTCCAAGCGCCGGTCGCGCTCGGTCGCGCGTCCGCGACAGGTTGCGATGGCGCTGGCCAAGGAACTCACCAACCATTCCCTGCCCGACATCGGCGGTGCCTTCGGCGGCAGGGACCACACCACGGTACTGCATGCCTGCCGACAGATCGTGCGGCTGCGGCAGGACGACGACGAACTCGAACGCGACTACCAGATGCTGCTCCAGCAGTTGCGCGGCTGACACGGTCCTGTGAATGAACGGCGGGAAAACTCGCTGTCAGTCTGTGGAAAACACCACCCGCCGCTCGAGTGCCCGGAAGTTATCCACACGTATCAACAGGTTTGCATGCTTCGCTGCACAGCTTGACCCGATCGACAATGCCCCGTCCTGCCTGGGCGACAGACGGTTTTCCACAGACAGGACGCCCCTCTACTATCAGTCACTAAAGCAGATATACACACCATGAAACTGCTTTCACTGCCTCGCGACACACTGCTCAAACCGCTGCAGGCCGTCACCGGCATCGTCGAACGCCGCAACACGCTACCCATCCTCTCGAACGTGCTGCTGGAGGTCGACGGCGACCGGCTCAGCCTGGTGGCCACCGACCTCGAGATCCAGGTCTCGACCGCCATCACGGTCGAAGGCGGTGGCAAGGGTTCCCGCCAGGGCGTGACCGTGTCGGCCCGCAAGCTGCTCGACATCCTTCGCGCGCTGCCCGATGGCGTGCCGGTCGAACTCGACTCCCGCGAATCGCGCCTGCATGTCTCGGCAGGACGCAGCAAGTTCAGCCTGCAGACCCTCCCTGCCGACGATTTCCCGAAGCTCTCCGGGTTCGAAAGCGCAGAGGCACCGCTCCGCATCGCCGAGGGCGCCCTTCGCTCGCTGCTCGGGCGCGTGCAGTACGCGATGGCGCAGCAGGACATCCGCTACTACCTGAACGGCCTGCTCCTCGAGACCGAGGGCGACACCCTGAAAGCCGTCGCCACCGACGGCCATCGGCTGGCGTATGCCAGTCTCGCGCTCGAGGGCCTGGAGGCCCCGATGCCCAAGCGCGAGTCCATCCTCCCGCGCAAGGCGGTGCTGGAACTGTCGCGGCAGCTGGATAGCGACGATGCCGAAGCCACGGTCGAGTTCGGCACCAACCAGGTTCGATTCCGCTTCGGCGACATCGAACTGGTCAGCAAGGTGATCGACGGCCGATTCCCCGACTACAACCGGGTGATCCCCACGCATTACCAGGATTATTTCGAGGTCGATCGCGGGACGCTGGCGTCCGCGCTGCAGCGGGCGGCGATCCTCTCGAACGAGAAGTTCCGCGGCGTGCGGTGGGTCCTCACCAACGGCAGCTTGCGCATCGTCTGCAACAACACCGAGCAGGAAGAGGCGGAAGAGGAACTCGAGATCGCCTATGGCGGCGCTGCCCTGGACATCGGGTTCAACGTCACCTACCTGCTCGATGCGCTGTCGAACATCGATGCCGAAGGCGTCCGCTGCTCGCTGGGCGATGCCAACAGCAGCGTGCTGATCACCCACGCCGACGATCCCAGCTTCCGCTACGTCGTGATGCCGATGCGCATCTGACCCGAGCGACTCCCTACACCGGACAGCACTGTCGAGTACATCAATGGCCCCGTCGGAATCGGACTACACCTCGGAGAGCATCAAGGTCCTGCGTGGCCTCGATGCCGTGCGCAAGCGTCCTGGCATGTACATCGGCGATACCAGCGATGGAACCGGCCTGCACCACATGGTGTTCGAGGTGGTCGACAACGCGGTCGACGAGGCGTTGGCGGGCTTCTGCGACGACATCGTGGTCACCATCCACGCCGACCAGTCGATCTCGGTCGTCGATAACGGCCGCGGCATACCCACGGACATCAAGGAAGACGACGAGCAGCGACGCTCGGCGCTCGAGATCGTGATGACCGAGTTGCATGCGGGGGGAAAGTTCGACTCGAACAGCTACAAGGTTTCCGGAGGCCTGCACGGCGTGGGTGTGTCCTGCGTGAACGGCTTGTCCGAGTGGCTGAAGGTCACGGTGCGGCGCAATGGGCAGGTGCACCATCTCGACTTCGCGCGCGGGGTCCCCACCGGACCCGTGCGGCTCGGCGACACCACCGATCGACGGGGAACCGAGGTGCAGTTCCTGGCCGATGTCGAGATCTTCGGCACCGTCGAGTACCACTACGACATCCTCGCCCGTCGCCTGCGCGAGCTGTCCTTCCTCAACAACGGCGTGCGCATCCGGCTGGTCGACGAGCGCAACGGCCGCGAGGAGGATTTCGCGTTCTCCGGCGGTGTCCGTGGTTTCGTCGAGTACATCAACCGGTCGAAGGCGACGCTGCATCCCAACGTGTTCAATGCGTCGGGCAGCAAGGATGGAATTTCGGTCGAGGTCGCGATGCAGTGGAACGACTCGTACCAGGAATCCGTCCTCTGCTTCACCAACAACATTCCGCAGAAGGACGGCGGCACCCACCTCACCGGCCTGAGGGCGGCGATGACGCGTACGCTCAACGCCTACATCGAGTCGAGCGAGGTTGCCCGCAAGGCGAAGGTGGAGACCACCGGCGATGACATGCGCGAGGGCCTGGCCTGCGTGTTGTCGGTGAAGGTTCCCGAGCCGAAGTTCTCGTCGCAGACCAAGGAGAAACTGGTGTCCTCCGAGGTGCGCGGCGTGGTCGAGGAGATCGTCGCCGAGCGGCTGGCCGAATACCTCCAGGAGAAACCGCTGGATGCCAGGACGATCACCACGAAGATCGTCGAGGCCGCGCGGGCGCGTGAAGCGGCCCGGCGAGCGCGGGAGATCACCCGCCGCAAGGGCGTGCTGGACGGCCTTGGCCTGCCGGGCAAACTCGCCGACTGCCAGGAGCGCGATCCAGCGCTGTCCGAACTGTTCATCGTCGAGGGGGACTCCGCAGGCGGGTCGGCGAAGCAGGGTCGTGATCGCAAGTTCCAGGCGATCCTCCCGCTGAAGGGCAAGATCCTCAACGTCGAGAAGGCCCGATTCGACCGGGTGGTGTCCTCGCAGGAAATCGCGACGCTGATCACCGCGCTCGGTACCGGCATCGGCAACGAGGAATACAACGTCGAGAAGCTCCGCTACCACCGCGTGATCCTGATGACCGACGCGGACGTCGACGGTTCGCACATCCGGACGCTGCTGCTCACGCTGTTCTACCGGCAGATGCCCGACCTCGTCGAACGCGGTCATGTCTACATCGCCCAGCCGCCGCTCTACAAGGTCAAGCATGGCAAGGACGAGCGGTACCTGAAGGACGAGCACGAGCTGCGGCAGTACCTGCTCCGGCTGGCCCTCAACAACGCCTCCATCCAGCCCGGCGAAGGTCGTACGCCGCTGGTGGGCGAAACCCTCGAGTCCATCGCGCGCGAATACCTGCTGGCCGAGGCGGTCATCAGCCGACTGTCGCGGAGGATCGAGCCGGCCTTCCTCACGGCACTCATGACGCAGCCGCGGGCGGATTTCCGCACCCTCGATGCCGCCAGGGCGTCCGTCGAGGCGCTGGCGCCCGCACTGTCCGCCGCGGGCGTGACGGTACGGATCGAAACCGACACCGATGCCACCGATGCCGAGCGATTGTCCCGGCTCGTCATCGAGCGTAGCGAGCATGGCAACCTTCGCACGACCGCGCTGGAACCGTCGTTCTTCGACAGCGGTGACCACCAGCAGCTCGTTCGTACCGGCACGACGCTGGAAGGGCTGATCGGCGACCACGCAACGGTGCATCGCGGCGAGCGACAGCAGGCCGTGCGCGATTTCCGCCAGGCGCTCGACTGGCTGCTCGAGCAGTCGAAGAGCGGCATCACCCTGCAGCGCTACAAGGGCCTGGGCGAGATGAACCCGGAACAGCTGTGGGAGACCACGATGGATCCGACGACCCGCCGGCTGCTGCGCGTGCAGATCGAAGACGGGATCACGGCCGACGAAGTGTTCACCCGCCTGATGGGCGAACTGGTCGAGCCTCGCCGCGAGTTCATCGAGGCCAATGCGCTGGGCGTGAAGAACCTCGACGTCTGAGGCTCGACGGGCAAGGGCGGCCCCGTGGCCCGAGCCCGGGGCCCGGGACTCGCGCAGTCGTCAGGCGGAACGGCGCCGTTTCGCCGGTGCGGCGCGAGGGGGTGCCGCTTCGGCGTCGCCCGCCTCCGGGCGGGCGGCGGCCTTGCCGCGAGGTGCCCGGGGTTCGAACTCGAAGCTCACGCGCCCGTCCGCGCCGCGCACCAGGTAGGCGGAGAACGGACGACCCTTCTTCGAGATGAACTTGTGCAGCAGTTCCGTCCGGCCGGTCGCGAGCAGGCGGGTCATCTGGGCGGGTTCGATTTCCCGCTGCAGGATGATCTTGCCGGAGCGGAAGTCGCAACTGCGCTCGGGGCCGACCGAACGCTCGCACTGGTACGCGAGGCCGGTGTCGTACACCTGGCTGGCGCACTTCGGGCAGGGCCCCAGCGCGGTCATGCCGGAGAAGTCGACCGGGTCCCCGCCGCCGTCACCCGAGGACTGCCCGAAGTCGAACTCGATCGAACATTCGTCGTTGAGCTTGATCATCGCGGCGAACGGCCGTCCCAGTCGGCTGCGAAAGCCCTGCAACGGTCCGATGCGCCGCGCGATGATCAGTTCCTCGATTTCGGCGGGATCGAACTGGCGCCCGGACAGGATGCGCCAGACCGAGAACTCGCAGGACTGGCACTGGAACTTCTTGTAGTTTTCGCGAACAACGCCGCCACACCGCGGACAGGGCGCGTCCAGCGTGACGAAATCGCCCGGGACCGTGTCGCTCTCGTAGCGCTTGGCGCGCTCGACGAGGTTGCGGGTCATGGTGGCGATCTCTTCCATGAAATCCGGTCGCGCGAGGTGGCCGTGTTCCATCTGGGAGAGCTTGAACTCCCATTCGCCGGTGAGTTCCGGCGAACACAGCTCCGCGATGTCCAGGCCCTTGAGCAGCGTGATCAGCGAGAACGCCTTGGGCGTGGGACGCAGGTCGCGGCCTTCGCGAACGACATACTCTTCGAGGATCAGCTTCTCGATGATGCCCGCGCGGGTGGCCGGCGTGCCCAGGCCGCGTTCCTTCATGGCTTCGCGCAGCTCTTCATCGTCGACCAGTTTGCCCGCGCCTTCCATGGCCGAGAGCAGCGTGGCTTCATTGAAGCGCGCAGGCGGTCGGGTGGTTTCGGACCGCGCCTCGATCTCGAGGGTGTCGACCGTCTCGCCCGCGGTGACCGGGACGAGCGACGGCGAGTCCTCGTCGGCGGCCTCCTTGCCGTAGATTGCGAGCCACCCCGGGGACACGAGCACCTTGCCGTCGGTGCGGAAGGCTTCGCCCTCGACGCGGGTGATGCGGGTGGTGATCAGGTACTCGGCTGCCGGGTGGAAGACCGCCAGGAAGCGCTTGACGACGAGGTCGTAGACCTTTTCCTCGGCCTCCGAGAGCGCCCGTGGCGCCACCGGCGTGGGAATGATCGCGAAGTGGTCGCTGACTTTCGCGTTGTTGAAGATGCGCTTGTTCGGCTTGAGCCAGCCCTGTTCGAGCACGCGCTCGGCGAACACCGAGTAACGCGAGGACGACATCGATTCGAGGGTGGTCCTGACCGTGCCGAGGTAGTCCTCGGGCAGCGCCCGCGAGTCGGTTCGCGGATACGTGAGGACCTTGTGCTTCTCGTAGAGCGCCTGCGCGATCGCGAGCGTGGTCTTGGCCGAAAAGCCGAACCGACCGTTGGCCTCGCGCTGCAGGCTGGTGAGGTCGTAGAGCAGAGGAGAGAGCTGCGTCGAGGGCTTGCTTTCCTCCTCGACGATGCCGGGCTTGCCCTGGCAGCGCGCGACGATGGCCTGCGCCCTGGCGGCGTCCCAGAGACGCTCGGCACGCAGATCGGCATCCGCGGTATCGCCCTGCCCCTCGGCGGCCTTGTCCTTCGGGCGGACGAACGACTCGTCGAACCAGCGACCGGGGTAGTCGCCCGCGGCGGCGCCGAAACGCGCGTGGATCTCGAAGTACTCGCGCGGCTTGAATGCACGGATCTTCTGCTCGCGCTCGACCAGGATGGCGAGCGTGGGTGACTGGACTCGACCGACGGTCGTCTTGTGGAACCCGCCCGTCTTGGAGTTGAACGCGGTCATCGCCCGCGTGCCGTTGATCCCGACCAGCCAGTCCGCCTCCGAGCGGCAGACGGCCGCGTCGGCCAGCGGCAGGAGATCGGTGCCGTCGCGCAGGTGTTCGAAGCCGTCGCGGATGGCGGCCGGCGTCATCGACTGCAGCCACAGGCGGCGGACCGGCTTGTCCACGCCGGTGTGCTGGAGGATGTAGCGGAAGATGAGTTCGCCCTCGCGGCCCGCGTCGCAGGCGTTGATGAGCGAGGCCACGTCCTTGCGCTTGATGAGCCGCGTGAGCAGGCGCAGCCGCTCTTCGGACTTCTCGATCGGCCGCAGACCGAAGTGGGGCGGGATCACCGGCAGCTGGGCAAACGACCACTTGCCGCGCTTGACCTCGAACTGGTCGGGGACGACCAGCTCGAGCAGGTGGCCCACGGCCGAGGACAGCACGTACTGCTCGCTCTCGAAGTAGTCGCCGTGGCGTTCGAATCCGCCGAGCACGCGGGCGATGTCGTTCGCCACCGAAGGCTTCTCGGCGATGATCAGCGCCTTGCCCTCCGCGGTGGGGGTCGCGGCACTGCGGGCCCGGGCCGGGCGCGACTTCGCGCTCGCGGTGCGGGTGGTGGCAGTGGTGGAGGTGCGAGTCCGGGTCGAGCGAGTGGCCACGTGGGTGTGCGTTCAGCTGGGGCTGGCGTCCGTGAATGGGGTCAGCCGTAAAAAGGGCCGCCGATCATACGGGCAATCCGGCGACAGCGGAAACCGGCCTGCCGATCGTCCGGCCCGGCCGCATCATTGCTACGAATCGTCGTCCGACGCAACCATGGCCGGCAATCGCTGGTACTGGCCCGCCGCGGTCCGCGAGACCCATCCCCCGAGTTCGAGTGCGAGAAGCCCTGCGCTGACCGCACCGATGTCCCACCGCAGGTGCTCGGCGATCAGCTCCGCTGGCGCGGGTGCAAGGGGGACGGCTTCGAGCAGGGGCGCGAGGGCCTCGGGCACGTCGGGCAGGCGATCGGGGGCGGGCACCGGTCGGGAGACGATGGCGCGGGGCCAGCGCAGTTCCTCGAGGATATCCTCCACGCATTCGGTGAGACGCGCACCCTGGCGGATGAGCGCATGGCAGCCGCGGGACATCGGCGAGTGGATCGAGCCGGGGATCGCGAAGACTTCCCGGCCCTGCTCGGCGGCCAGGCGCGCGGTGATCAGCGAACCGCTGCGCGGAGCCGCCTCGACCACGAGGCAGCCCACCGACAGGCCACTGAGGATGCGGTTGCGTCGCGGGAAGTGGTCGGACCGGGCCGGCGTCCCGAGAGGGAACTCGGACACCAGTGCACCGTGGGCCGCGATGCGATGGGCGAGATCGCGATGCCCGGCGGGGTAGACGCGATCGAGGCCGGTGCCCACGACGGCGACCGTGCCGCCCTCGCCCGAGGCCAGTGCGCCCTCGTGGGCACAGGCGTCGATGCCCAGCGCGAGGCCGCTGACGATCGTGAGGCCCGCGCAGGAGAGCGCATTCGAGAAGGTTCGCGCGGTGTGCTCGCCCAGCACCGTGGGATTGCGGCTGCCGACGATGGCGAGCATCGGGCGGGCGAGTCGCGCGGGGTCGCCGTTGACGTGCAGCAGTGGAGGCGGGTCGGGGATCTCGCGCAGCAGTGCCGGGTAGCGAGGATCGTCGAGCGACACCAGGTGATGGTCGGCGGCGTCCAGCCAGTGGAGGGTAGCCAGGACGCGCGGGTCTTCGCCAGCGCGGGCAAAGGCGGCCGGCACATCGACGCCGAGGGCGCGCGCGGTGCCCGAGGCGGCCCGGGCCGTCCAGCCGGCCTCGGGCGGCGCGCAGGCGACCAGCGCGCGCAGGTGACGGTCGGTCAGACCGGGCGCGAAACGCGCGATCAGCCAGTCTCGGTCTTGGGGACCGACGGGCATCGGGGATCTCCGGGGACGGCGTCCGCGCGGCGCCGCGGCCCCGGGATGCGGGCCTGGCGGACCCGCGGGAAAGGGTCAGGTCAGGGGTTTCGGACCCGGTCGTTCACGTACACCGGGCGCGTGGTGTCCATGATGATCGCGTAGCTCACCCGGTCGAACGTTCGAAACACCATCAGCATGCCGTAACGTTCCTCGGGTCCCTCGCCGGGCTTCGCGGAAGCCTGGCGCGGCCTCACGTCCGGTCCCGATCCACCGTACGGGCGGTCGGATCCGGTCGGTCCTACCCGCCCCCACAGCGCCTGTCCGCGGGGGTTGGCCATGTCGAACTCTTCCCGCGGATGGCGCTGGATGTCCCACGCCGCGTCGGAACCGGTGGGTCCGACCCGTCCCCAGAGCGTCTGCGGACGGCTGTTGGTTCGGTCGGCCAGCGGGTTTCGGAACAGGGCGAGCACATGGCCGACCTCGAGCCCGTCGCGCGCCCCCCGATTGAGGGTGACCACGTCGTACTGGGCAACCTCGACCACGTTTGCCCGTCCGTAGACGCCGAGCACCCGTCCGCCGATCGACTTGCCCGGTGGGCGGGGCAGGTATTCCGGGTAGCGCGTGGGCGGGGCGGCGATCAGGCGGTCGCCGACGACGATTTCCTGGGTCGAGCGAACGATCTCCACCGTGGACACGTCGCCCCGGCGTACGAGCCGCGCATCGCCCAGGTGCAGCGCCTCGAGGCCGAGCGCCTCGCCGGACTCCGGATCGCGCAGCACGCCGGCCGGCCGGAAGATCTGGAAGTCGCGGCCCATGGTCTCGGAGATGCCGCGGACGTAGGCGATGTTCCCCGAGCCGATGACGACGCGGTTCTCCTGCGTCTCGATGATGCTGGCGGCCGACTCGACCTGCGCGGGTTCGACGATGAACGGCTTGACCAGGAAAGGCTCGATGCGATGCGGAGGAATGGCCGGGATCGCGGTCGGTCCGATCGTCTGGACACGGGCCGACGGACTCAGCTTGACCGTGCGATCGGCCTCGACGACGCGAGCGGCCGGTTCACCCGCCGCCGCCTTGCGGTTGAGCACGATCACGTCGCCCGGGAAGATGCGATCGGGGTTGGCGACCTGGTCCTTGTTCGAGGACCAGAGTTCGTTCCAGCGCCAGGGGTCCTTGAGGAATCGCGCGGAGATGGACCAGAGCGTGTCGCCCGGAACCACGACGTAGCGATCCGGGGCGTCCGGACGCAGTTCGGGTGCAGCGGCCGCCGGTGCCGGCTGCGATTGCGCGAACGCCCGGGGCGGCGCGGCCGACAGCAGGGCGAGCGAGAGGGCGAGCGTTATAATCCAGCACGAGCGCATCATGGATTCTCCGACACCGGCAACCCGCGAGTCGTGTTCGCGGTGGGCTTGGTCCGGGCAGCGCGGACGATCGCCGCACTGCGGAGGTCAGCGACCCCGAAGTTGAACTTTCGCATTAGAGTCTGCGGGTAACGTACCAGATTAGCAAGGCATTATGGCTCAGCTACCGATCCTCCACTACCCCGATCCCCGGCTCGAGACGGTGGCCCAGCCGATCCTCTCCGTCGACGACGAGGTCAGGCGGCTGGCAGCTGACATGGCCGAGACCATGTACGAGGCGCCCGGGATCGGGCTGGCGGCCACGCAGGTCGACGTGCACCGGCAGCTGATCGTGATCGACGTGTCGGAGTCCCGCGACCAGCTGCTCACGTTCATCAACCCGAAGATCGTGGCGGCCTCCGAGGAGATCGCCAGCTACGAGGAAGGTTGCCTGTCGGTGCCGGGCATCTTCGACGAGGTCGAGCGGCCGGCGCGGGTGACGGTCGAGGCCCTGGGCCTCGACGGGAAGCCGTTCACGCTGGAGGCCGATGGCCTGCTGGCGGTCTGCATCCAGCACGAGATGGATCATCTCCGCGGGGTCGTGTTCGTGGAGCACCTGTCCCGACTGAAGCGGACCCGCATACTCGCGAAGTTGCGCAAGCAGCAGCGCGCGATGTGAGGCGCCGCGCCGCCGCCGCGGCGCAACGATCGGGGAGCGGGCGGGGCACGATGCGACTGGTGTTTGCCGGAACGCCGGAATTTGCGGCAGTGGCGCTGTCGGCCGCGCACGGGGCCGGGCATGACATTGTCCTTGTCCTGACTCAACCTGATCGACCGGCTGGCCGCGGGATGAAGCTGCAGCCTTCTTCGGTCAAACAGTGGGCGCTCGCTCACAACCTGCGCGTCGCCCAGCCGCCGTCCTTGCGCGGCGAGGCGGCGGACGTGCTGCGCGAGGTCGGACCGATCGACGCGATGGTGGTGGTGGCCTACGGCCTGCTGCTGCCGCCCGAGGTGCTGGCCCTGCCCAGGCTGGGCTGCGTGAACGTGCATGCCTCCCTGTTGCCGCGGTGGCGGGGCGCGGCGCCGATCCAGCGCGCCGTGCTCGCCGGCGACGCGGCGACGGGCGTGGCCGTCATGCAGATGGAGGCCGGCCTGGACACCGGTCCGGTGTGGGCGGAACGGGAGACGCCGATCGGCGCGCGCGAGACGGCGGGGGAACTGCACGACCGACTGGCGGCGCTGGGCGCGGACTTGCTGGTCGAGGTGCTCGATCGACTCGACCGCGGCATCGGTGCGGGAGCGCCGGTCGCCCAGCCCGCCGAGGGCGTGACCTACGCGCACAAGATCGGGAAGGCGGAGGCGCTGCTGGACTTCTGCGGGTCGGCAGTCGACCTCGATCGCAGGGTCCGGGCGTTCAATCCGGCCCCCGGTGCCAGCAGCGAGTTCCGGGGTGAGCGGCTCAAGGTCTGGCGCGTCGAGCCTGACGCAGCCGCCGAGCCCGGTGCCGACCCCGGGACGGTGCTGGCGAGCGACCCGGAGCGCGGCGTGCGCGTCGCCTGCGGCCACGGCAGCCTGTGGCTGCAGGAAGTGCAGCGCGCCGGCGCCCGGCGGCAACCCGCCGAGGGCCTGGTCCGCTCCGGATGGCTGCGCGCCGGAGACCGGCTGGCGAGCGCCCCGCATGCGTGAGGTGCAGGCGCGAGCGGCGACGGTCGTCGCGGCCGTGCTGGCCGGTCGCAGCCTGTCCGCCGAGCTGGCCCGCGCGCTGGGCGCCCGCCCCGCGCTGGATGCGGGCAGTCGGGGACAGTTGCAGGATCTCTGTTACGGGACCTTGCGCCATCTGGGTGCACTGCGGGCCCAGCGGGACCTGCTGCTCGAGCGACCCGTGACCGAACCGCGCCTGGCCGCGCTGCTGGTCGTCGCGCTCTACCAGTTGCTGCACACCCGCGGCGCGCCGCATGCCGTGGTCGATGGGGCGGTCGACGCGGCCGCGCGGGTGGGCGCGGCGCGGGCTCGCGGGCTGGTCAACGCCGTGCTGCGCAACGCCCAGCGCCGCCGGGCCGAGCTGGACGAGGCCGCGCGCGCCACCGACGAGGCCCGCTACTCGCTGCCGCGCTGGTGGATCGATCGCCTGCGCGCCGACTGGCCCGAGGACTGGACATCGATCCTCGAAGCCTCCGCCGGCCATCCGCTGTTCTCGGTCCGGGTGAATCCGGCGGACCTCTCCCGCGACGCATTCATCGAGCGCTGCCGCGAACAGGGCATGGCGGCCACGGGGCTGCCGATGCCCGATGCCGTCCGACTCGACAAGGCGGTCCCGGTCGAACGGTTGCCGGGTTTCGCCGAGGGCTGCTGCAGCGTGCAGGATGCCGGCGCGCAACTGGCCGCCGCGCTCCTGGACGTGCGGGACGGCGAGCGCGTGCTCGATGCCTGCGCCGCGCCTGGCGGAAAGGCGCTGCACCTGCTGCAGCGCGCGCGCGTCGAGCTCACCGCGATCGATGTCGATGCCGCCCGCCTCGACCGCGTGGAACAGAATTTCCACCGTGCCCGCGTCGCGGCACGGTTGGTCGCGGCCGACGCCGCCGACCTCGGCGCGTGGTGGGACGGTCGCCCGTTCGATGCCATCCTGCTCGACGCGCCGTGTTCGGGATCGGGCGTGCTCAGGCGCCATCCGGACATCCGCTGGTTGCGCCGGCCGGGCGACCTGCCGACACTCGCCCGCCGCCAGCGGCAGCTGCTCGAGGCGCTGTGGGGCACGCTCGCTCGCGGCGGGCGCCTGCTGTACTGCACCTGTTCGGTGTTCGCGATCGAGAACGACGGGGTCGTCGCCGGTTTTCTCGCCGACCACGACGATGCCTGTCGGGTATGCTGCGCCGGGCACGCGGCCGCGCTGCGTGCTCGCGGCGAAACCCGCCTGCGCGTGAACGCCGGGGGTTCGCTCGATCTGCTGCCTGGCGACGACCACGATGGCTTCCATTACGCGCTCCTGTCGAAGCGATGACCGCCGCAGCGGCGCGCAGGCGCCGCTGCTGCTCGTGCTCGCCTTCGCCCTCGCGATGCTGCTGCTGCCGCAGCCTGCGCGGGCGGATACCCTGGTCGCGCGCGGCGCGTCGCTCGCGCCTGGCGAGGAGGCGTGGCTGCTGTCGGCGGATTTCGATGTCGCGCTGCCGGCGGCCGTCGAGGACGCGCTGTCGAAGGGCGTGAGCCTGTTCTTCGTGCTCGAACTCGAAGTGACCCGGTCGCGCTGGTACTGGTTCGACCAGCGGGCGGGCAGCGCGACGCAGACCTACCGGCTCGCCTACAACACGCTGACCCGCCAGTACCGGCTGTCGACCGGGCCGCTGTTCCAGACCTTCACCAGCCTGGAGGAGGCCCTGGCCATGATGGGACGGGTCCGTCGTCGCCCGATGCTGCCCGCCAACGCGCTCGCGCGCGGCTCGAGCTACCAGGCCGCGGTACGCATGCGGCTGGACATCTCGCAACTGCCGCGTCCGTTCCAGGCCAGTCCGTTCGCCGCGCGCGAGTGGGCCGTCGGTTCGGACTGGTACCGCTTCACCGTCACGCCATGATGTCCCCGACGTCCGGCATCGTGGGCCGGACCCTGTCCGGTCGGCGCCGACTGGTGGTGGCGGCGGTGCTGCTGATCGGGCTGACCGCGGTGCTGCTGTTCATGCTGTCCACCGCCACCGCGAACGGCCAACGCTTCGCCAACCACCACCGGCTGCTGCTGTTCCTGAACATCGGGCTGGTCGTCGTGTTCGGGACGGTGATCGGCCTGCAGCTCTGGGCCCTGCGCCGACGCATCCGGTCGGGGGTGTTCGGCTCCCGCCTGTCGTTCCGCCTCGCGGTGTTCTTCTCCCTGGTCGCGCTGCTGCCCGGCGCGCTGGTGTACGTGGTGAGCGTGCAGTTCACCTCGCGCAGCATCGAATCCTGGTTCGATGTGCGCATCGACAAGGCGCTCGAGGGGGGGCTGGCGCTGGGCCGGTCGGCGCTCGAGGGCTCGCTGCGCGAACTGGTTTCACGAGCCGAGGTGATGGCCTCCAGCCTCGCCGACCGTGGCGACGCCCAGCAGCGCGTGGCGCTCGAGACGCTGAGGGAGCAGAACCGGTTCGACGAAGTCGAGCTCTACAGCAGTCGCGGCACCCTCATCGGATCGGCAGGACAGGAGAGCGGCATCTCGCCCGAACTGCCGGTGAGCGCGGTGATGCGGCAGATCCGCCTGCAGCAGCCGTTCTCCTCGATCGAGGCCTTGCCGGACGGTCGACTGTTCCTGCGGGCGGTGGTTGCGGTGAACACGCTGTCGCTCGCCGACGACATCCGCGCGCTGCAGGTGCTGCAGCAGGTGCCTCCCGCGGTGGCAGCGGCGGCCGATACGGTCCAGGTCGGCTACCGCGACTACCAGGAGCTGCTGCTGTCGCGTACCGGCCTGCGGCAGCTCTACGGACTGACCCTCACCCTGACCCTGCTGATCGGGCTGCTGGTCGCCGTCGCGCTCGCGTTCTTCCTGTCCGAGCAGCTTGCTTCGCCGCTCGGGATTCTGGCCGAGGGCACGGCGGCGGTCGCGCGGGGCGACTTCCGGCCCCGCGAAACGGTCACCAGCGGTGACGAACTCGGCCTGCTGACCGGATCCTTCAACACCATGATCCGCCAGCTCGACGATGCGCGCGCGGCGAACGAGCGCGGGCGCGCGCAGATCGAAGCGGCGAGGGCCTACCTCGAGAGCGTGCTGGGCAACCTGTCCTCGGGCGTGATGTCCTTCGACGGCAACCTGCGGCTGCGCGCGGCCAATCGCAGCGCCACCGATATCCTCGGCATCGAGATGGGAAGCCTGCTGGGGTCGTCGCTGTCGCGGCACGCCGAAGGCGACTCGCCGGTGGCGCAACTCGGCGCCGAGCTTGCCGCTCGCTTCGGGCAGACAGCCGCCGGCGGCGGCACCCAGACCTGGGAGTCCCAGTTCGAGTACCTGCGTGGCGGCGGCTCGCGCACGCTGCTGCTGCGCGGTGCGCTGCTCCAGCCCGAGCCCGGTGGGGATGCCGGCTGCGTGGTGGTGTTCGACGACATCACGAACCTGATGCGCGCCCAGCGCGATGCAGCCTGGGCCGAGGTCGCGCGAAGACTCGCGCACGAGATCAAGAACCCGCTGACCCCGATCCAGCTCGCCGCCGAGCGCATCCACCACAAGCTGGCCGAGCGGTTGTCCGCACCCGACGCGCAGATGCTCGAGCGATCGACCCGCACCATCGTCAACCAGGTCGCGGCGATGAAGAGCATGGTGGATGCCTTCGCCGAATACGCGCGCAACCAGCCCGAGCCGGTCACCGGCGAGCTGGATCTCGACGCGCTGGTGCGCGAGGTGCTCGGCCTGTACGAGGCCACGCAGGGGCCGGTCTCGTTCGAGACCCGACTCGCCGGAGGACTGCCGCGGATCGCGGGCAGCCAGACCCAGCTTCGGCAGGTCCTGCACAACCTGCTCCAGAACGCGCAGGACTCGCTCGCGGGCGTCGAACATGCGCGCGTCACGGTGTGTACCGAGGCGGTACCCGCCGCAGCAGGCCAGCGCGCCTGGGTCCGGCTGACGGTGACGGACAACGGCGCGGGCTTTCCGCCCGCGATGCTTGCCCGGGTGTTCGAGCCCTACGTCACGACCAAGGCCAAGGGCACCGGCCTTGGGCTGGCCATCGTCAAGAAGATCATCGACGAGCACCACGGCCACATCGAGGTGGTGAACGTCGAGCCGGCCGGCGCGAGGGTGGATATCCGCCTGCCGGTGGCGGTGCGCGCCGATGCGCAGGCTGCGGCCTGACGTGGGTGCCCTCGCCGAGTCGCCGGGGTTGCGGCATGATCGCCGCTGGTGGTGCGGGACCGCACGGACACATGGCTGCGCATGAGCGATATTCTGGTCGTCGATGACGAGGTTGGCATCCGTGAACTGCTCTCCGAGATCCTGAGCGACGAGGGCTATACGGTTCGCCTCGCGGAGAATGGTGACCAGGCTCGGCGCGAGCGCGCCCGGGCCCGGCCGGACCTCGTGCTGCTCGACATCTGGATGCCCGACACCGACGGCATCACGCTGCTCAAGGAATGGGCGCGTTGCGGCCAGCTCACGATGCCGGTGGTGATGATGTCCGGCCACGCGACCATCGACACCGCGGTCGAGTCCACGAAGCTGGGCGCGTCGGATTTCCTCGAGAAGCCCATCGCGCTGCAGAAGCTTCTGTCCACCGTCGGGCGCGTGCTGCGCCGGGCGGGGGCGGCACCCTTGCCCGAACTGTCGCTCGACAGCCTGGGACGATCGGCGGTCGTCGCCCAGCTCAAGCAGCGCCTCGCGCAGTTGCGCGCGGCGCGCGGCCCGGTGCTGATGGTGTCGGAGCCGGGGTGCCGGGTCGAGCTCTGTGCGCAGTACCTTCACACCGCACACACCCCGTGGAAGGTGCTGGAGGATGCCCGCGCGCTCGCCAGCGCACCGCTCGAACTGGCCGAGGAGGTGGCCGAGGGCGTGCTGTTCATCCCCGCCCTCACCCAGCTCACGCGCGCCGAACAGCGGGGGCTGGCGCTGCTCATGTCTCGCGGCGACCGGCACCGGGCGCGGGTCGTCGTCGCCAGCGCGCGCGGCCTGGGCGAACTGGTCGCGGCGGGCGATGCCGAGCCGCGGCTGCTCGAGGCGGCGCCGGCGACCCTGCAGGTGCCGGCGCTGCGCGAGCATCGGGAGGATGTGCCCGAACTCGCCAACCTGTTCCTCACGCGCATCATCGAAGCGCGCGAATGCCCGCCGCGCAGTTTCGATACCGCCGCGCTCAACGCGCTGCGCAACCACGACTGGCCCGGCAACCTGATGCAGCTCGAGCAGGTCGTCCGATCGCTCGCGATCACCGCGCTGGGCACCGACATCACGGCCGAGGACGTGCTGCGGCTGGTCGCCTCGGTCGAGGCCGCGGTCGCGCCGGCGTCGAGCGCCGAGCCGGTCGCGCCGGCGCCGCTCGACGAACCTGTCGCCGCGCCGCCGGCCGCACCGCCGGGTCCGGGCGCCGGGCTCCGATTCGATGCGCCGCTGCGCGAGGCCCGCGACGCGTTCGAGAAGGCCTACCTCGAGCACCACATCGCGCTCGAGGGCGGCAACATGAGCCGCGTGGCCGACAAGGTCGGCCTGGAACGGACCCACCTGTATCGCAAGATCAAGCAGCTGGGCATCCGGACGCGCCGCGGCGAGGACGGCTGAGGCCCGCACTCCGCCCGTCCGCGGGCAGTTGCGGGATAATCCCGCGGGTTGCGCAGGCACCCGGCCTGCGCCGTTCCGGTCCCGCGCGCATGCCCACCCGAACCGAACTTGCCAATGCCCTCCGCGTCCTGGCGATGGACGCCGTGCAGAAAGCCAACTCCGGCCATCCGGGTATGCCGATGGGCATGGCCGACATCGCCGAAGTGCTGTGGCGCGACCACCTGCGCCACGATCCGGCCGACCCGCGCTGGCCGGACCGCGATCGCTTCGTGCTGTCGAACGGCCATGGGTCGATGCTGCTCTACGCGCTGCTGCACCTGACCGGCTACGACCTGCCGATGTCCGAGCTGCAGGCCTTCCGCCAGTTGCACTCGCGTACGCCTGGCCACCCCGAGTTCGGCGCCACGCCCGGCGTCGAGACCACGACCGGGCCGCTGGGGCAGGGCCTGGCCAACGCGGTGGGCATGGCCCTGGCCGAGGCGCTGCTGGCCGCCGAGTTCAATCGTCCCGGGCACACGATCGTCGACCACCGCACCTGGGTGTTCGCGGGCGACGGGTGCCTGATGGAGGGCATCTCGCACGAAGCGTGCTCGCTGGCCGGCACCCTCGGGCTGGGCAAGCTGGTCGTCTTCTACGACGACAACGGCATCTCGATCGACGGGGCGGTCGAGGGCTGGTTCACCGACGACACGCCGGCCCGGTTCGAGGCCTATGGCTGGCGGGTCATCCGGGGAGTCGACGGCCATGATCCGCAGGCGCTTTCGGCGGCCATCGCCGAGGCGACGCGGCAGCAGGACCGTCCGGTGCTGGTCTGCTGCCGCACCGTGATCGGCAAGGGTGCGCCGAACAAGCAGGGTAGTGCCGATACGCACGGAGCGGCGCTGGGCGAGGCCGAGGTCGCGGCCACCCGCGCGGCGCTGGGCTGGACCGCCCCGCCCTTCGAGATCCCGGAGGCGGTGCGGGCGGCGTGGGAGGGACGGACCGCGGGTGCGCGGAGACGTACCCGCTGGCAGGAGGCCTACGACGCCTACGCGGCCGCCCACCCCGGGCTGGCCGCCGAGTTCACCCGCCGCATGTCGGGCCGACTGCCCGCCGATTTCGCGCAGCGGTGCGCCGGCATCCTGCAGGCCGCGCAGGACAAGGCCGAGGCGGTCGCCACGCGCAAGGCGTCGCAGAACGCGCTCAACCAGCTGGCCCCGATGCTGCCCGAGCTGGTCGGCGGTTCGGCCGACCTGATGGGCAGCGTGTTCACCGACTGGAAGGGCAGCCGCGTGGTGGCGCGCGACGACACCGGCGCCCTGCGCGGCAACATCGTGAACTTCGGGGTTCGCGAGTTCGCGATGGCCGCCATCACCAACGGCGTTGCGCTGCACGGCGGCCTGATCCCGGAGACCGGCACCTTCCTCACCTTCTCCGACTACTCGCGCAACGCGCTGCGCATGGCGGCGATGATGAAGCTGCGCAACGTGTTCGTGTTCACGCACGACTCCATCGGGCTGGGCGAGGACGGACCCACCCACCAGCCGGTCGAGCACGTGTCCGCGCTGCGCCTGATCCCGAACCTGGACGTCTGGCGGCCCTGCGATGCCGCCGAAACCGTCGGCGCATGGGCCTCGGCGCTCGTGCGCGAGGACGGCCCCTCCGTGCTGGCGCTGTCTCGGCAGGCGCTGCCCGCGCAGGCCCGCACGGCGGCGCAGGTCGCCGGGATCGGTCGGGGCGGCTACGTCCTGGCCGACGCGCAAGCCCCCGCACCGGCCGTCGTCCTGATCGCCACCGGATCGGAGGTCGCGCTGGCGATGCAGGCGCGCGAGTTGCTGGCGAAGGACGGTATCGCCGCACGGGTGGTGTCGATGCCCAGCGCGGGGGTGTTCGACCGCCAGGATCCCGCGTGGCGCCGCTCGGTGCTGCCGCCCGGCGTGCCGCGGGTGGCGATTGAGGCGGGGGCCACCGGCTTCTGGCATCGCTACACCGGTGCCCTGGATGACCCGCGCGGTGCGGTGCTGGGGCTGGATCGCTTCGGTGAATCGGCCCCGGCGGGCGTGGTGATGCGCCACTTCGGATTCACCGCCGAGTCGGTGGCGTCCCTCGCCCGGCAGGTACTGGCCGGCTGACGCGTGCCCTGCCGCCCGGCGTCATCGGGCAAGTGCACGCGTTGCGGTAGACTTGCGCCCTTCCGGGGCGGTTCGAGCCGCCCTGCCCCCGGGGTCCGGCCCGGCCGCCCGAGCGCGTGCCGGCTCGCCCGCCGCGACCCCGCCTTTTTCCACGCGGCCCCGCGGGGCCGCCCGCAGAGATCCCGGAGGACTCCATGGCGATTCGCGTAGGCATCAACGGGTACGGCCGCATCGGACGCAACATCCTGCGTGCGCTCTATGAATCCGGTCGCACCGGCGAGATCCAGGTCGCCGCGATCAACGACCTCGGCGATGCCCAGACCAACGCGCACCTGACCCGCCACGACACCGCGCACGGCCGTTTCCCGGGCAAGGTGGAAGTCGATGGCGACAGCATGGTGGTCAACGGCGACCGGATCCGCGTGTTCGCGGTGCGCAACCCCGCGGAAATCGCCTGGGGTTCGGTCGGGGTCGACGTGGTGCTCGAGTGCACCGGCCTGTTCACCACGAAGGAGAAGGCGGGTGCGCACCTCAAGGGCGGCGCGAAGAAGGTCGTGATCTCGGCCCCCGGGGGCAAGGACGTCGATGCCACCGTGGTCTACGGCGTGAACCACGGGGTCCTCAAGGCCAGCGACACCGTGATCTCCAACGCGTCCTGCACGACCAACTGCCTCGCGCCGCTGGTCAAGGTGCTGCACGAGAAGGTGGGCGTGGTGAACGGCCTGATGACCACCGTGCACTCGTACACCAACGACCAGGTGCTCACCGACGTCTACCACGAGGACCTGCGGCGCGCGCGGTCGGCCACGCAATCGATGATTCCCACCAAGACCGGTGCCGCGGCCGCGGTCGGACTGGTGCTGCCCGAGCTCAACGGGCGCCTGGACGGTTTCGCGATCCGCGTGCCCACGATCAACGTGTCGGTGGTCGACCTGTCCTTCGTCTCCGCGCGGGCGACCAGCGTCGAGGAAGTGAATGCCATCATGAAGGAGGCGGCCAGCCGCCCCGAGTGGCAGGGCGTGCTCGGCTACAACGACGCGCCGCTGGTGTCGATCGACTTCAACCACGACTCGCGCTCGAGCGTGTTCGACTCCACCCTCACCAAGGTGTCGGGCAACCTGGTCAAGGTGTCGTCGTGGTACGACAACGAGTGGGGTTTCTCCAACCGCATGCTGGACACCACGCTGGCCCTGATGGCGGCGAAGTGACCGGATCGGGTACTCGGGCGGGGCAGGCACGATGAACATCCGGCGCATGCAGGACCTGGATCTTTCCGGCAAGCGGGTGTTCATCCGCGCCGATCTCAATGTCCCCCAGGACGACTCGGGCGCCATCACCGATGACACCCGCATCCGTGCGTCGGTGCCCGGCATCGAACTGGCGCTTGCCGCCGGCGCCCGGGTGATGGTCACCTCGCACCTCGGCCGACCGAAGGAGGGTGAACTGCGCCCCGAGGATTCGCTCGCGCCGGTGGCACGGCGGCTCTCGGAACTGCTCGGCCGACCGGTGCCGCTGGTGCGCGACTGGGTCGATGCCGCCGAAGTCGCACCCTCCCCGGGTTCGGTGGTGCTGCTGGAGAACTGCCGCTGCAACCGGGGCGAGAAGAAGGACGACGAGGCGCTGTCGCGCCGGATGGCCGCGTTGTGCGACGTGTACGTGAACGATGCCTTCGGCACCGCGCATCGCGCCGAGGCCACCACGCACGGCATCGCCCGCTTCGCGCCCGTGGCCTGCGCCGGCCCGCTGATGGCCGCGGAGGTCGAGGCGCTGACCCGCGCGCTCGCGCAGCCGCGGCGTCCACTGGTGGCGATCGTCGCCGGCTCGAAGGTCTCGACCAAGCTCACCATCCTCAAGTCGCTCGCCTCGCGCGTCGATCGGCTGATCGTGGGTGGCGGCATCGCCAACACGTTCATGCTGGCACGCGGGCTGCCGATCGGCCGCTCGCTGGCCGAACCGGACCTGCTCGAGGAGGCGCGCTCGGTGATGGCCGAACTCGCCGCGAAGGGAGGCGAGGTGCCGATCCCGGTCGACGTCGTGGTCGCGCCGGCCTTCGCCGCCGATGCGCCGGCCACCGTCAAGGCCGCGAACGCGGTGGCGGCCGGGGACATGATCCTGGACATCGGTCCGAAGACCGCGGCGACACTGGCCGACCTGCTGCGCGGCGCCGGCACGATCGTCTGGAACGGTCCGGTCGGCGTGTTCGAGTTCGATGCGTTCTCCGGCGGCACGCGTGCGATCGCCGAGGCCGTGGCCGAGTCCTCCGCGTTCTCGATCGCCGGCGGCGGCGACACGATCGCGGCCATCAACCGCTTCGGCGTTGCCGATCGCGTCGACTACATCTCCACCGCCGGCGGTGCCTTCCTGGAATTCCTGGAGGGCAAGGAACTGCCGGCACTCGCGGCGCTGCAGGCGCGCGCGGCGGCCTGAGCGGCGCGCGCACGGGGGAATCGATGAATCGCCGAACGAAGATCGTCTGCACGCTGGGTCCGGCCACCAACGACCCGAAGGTGCTCGCGCGCATGATCGACGCCGGCATGGACGTCGTGCGCATCAACTTCTCCCACGGCACGGCCGAGGAACACGCGCGGCGGGTCGAGACCATCCGCTCGCTCGCCCGCGCGGCGGGCCGCACCATCGGCGTGCTGATGGACCTGCAGGGCCCGAAGATCCGGATCGGCAAGTTCGAAGCCGGCAAGACCGTGCTCAAGCCCGGGGCACGGTTCGTCCTCGATGCCCGCTGCAAGCTCGGCAACGACGAGCGCGTCGGGCTCGACTACCCGAACCTGCCCCGCGACGTGCGGGCGGGCGACACGCTGCTGCTGAACGACGGCCTGATCGTGCTCACCGTGGCCGAGGTCAAGGGCCAGCAGATCGTCACGGTGGTCGACCAGGGTGGCGTGCTCTCGAACAACAAGGGCATCAACCGCAAGGGCGGAGGACTCACCGCCCCGGCACTGACCGAAAAGGACATGGAGGACATCCGGATCGCCGCCGAACTCAAGGCGGACTATCTCGGGGTTTCCTTCCCGCGGTCGGGCCAGGACATCGAGTGGGCGCGCAGCCTCCTGCACAAGGCCGGCGGTCGCGCGCTCATCTGCTCGAAGATCGAACGCGCGGAGGCCATCGCCTCGCTCGAGGAGATCGTCGAGGCCTCCGACGTCATCATGGTCGCGCGCGGCGACCTCGCGGTCGAGGTCGGCGACGCGGTGATCCCGGCGCTGCAGAAGCGCATGATCCGGCTCGCCCGTGCGCGCAACAAGGCGGTGATCACCGCCACGCAGATGATGGAGTCGATGATCTCCTCGCCGATTCCCACGCGCGCCGAGGTGTCCGACGTGGCCAACGCGGTCCTCGACGGCACCGACGCCGTGATGACCTCGGCGGAGACGGCGGCCGGCCAGTATCCGGTCGAGACCGTCGAGGCGATGGCCCGGGTCTGCATCGAGGCCGAGAAGGCGGACCTCGCCTCGTATGGCGAGCGGCGCGCTGCCGAGGAGTCGAGCCGCGACGTCGAGGGGGCGATCGGTCGGGCGGTGATGTCCACGGCCAACTACCTGCCGATCCGCGCGATCGCGGCGCTGACCCAGAGCGGGCGCACCGCGCTGCTGATGTCGCGCAACGATTCGCCGGTGCCCATCTACGCGCTCACGCCGCTGGTGGAGACGCGCCGGCGCGTGACCGTATTCCGCGGCGTGCATCCGGTGAACTTCACCGTGAAGTCGAAGGATCCGGAGGAGACGCTCAACGCCGCCGAGGACGAGCTGCTGCGGCGGGGCGCGGTGCAGAACGGCGACCTCATCGTGATGACGATCGGCGAGCCCTTCGGCAAGGCGGGCGGAACCAACACCATGAAGATCGTCCGCGTGGGCGAACATCGAAAGCCCTGAGCACGAGCAGACCCTTCGCGCCTGTCTCTCGATCGGCGCGGCACTGGACCGAAGGACCAACCGGGAGACCCGAGATGGACAGCAAACTGATGGCCGCGACCGCCGCGGCGATGGTGGCCAGCGGCAAGGGCCTGCTGGCGGCCGACGAGAGCAGCGCGACCGTGGCCAAGCGCTTTGCCGGCGTGAACGTCGAGAACACGGAGGCCAACCGGCGCACGTACCGCGACCTCCTCTTCACGACGCCGGGCATCGGCTCGCATATCAGCGGCGTGATCCTGTTCGACGAGACGATCCGCCAGTCCTCGCTGGCGGGCAAGCCCTTCCCGGCGCTGCTCGAATCCCAGGGCATCATTCCCGGCATCAAGGTCGACGGCGGCGCCAAGGATTACGCCGGCCATCCGGGCGAACAGGTCACCGAGGGACTGGACGGCCTGCGCGGCCGGCTCGCCGAGTACTTCAAGCTCGGTGCGCGCTTCGCCAAGTGGCGCGCGGTGATCAACGTCGGCCGCGACATCCCGTCCTCGGGTTGCATCGAGGCCAACGCCCACGCGCTCGCGCGCTACTCGGCCCTGTGCCAGGAGGCGAGCATCGTCCCGATCATCGAGCCCGAGGTGCTGATCGACGGCGACCACACGATCGAGCGCTGCCACGAGGTGAGCGAGGCGGTGTTGCGCGCGACCTTCCAGGCCTGCTATGGCCAGCGGGTCTCCGCCGAGCACCTGATCCTGAAGGCCAGCATGGTGATCTCGGGCAAGTCCTGCGCGACGCAGGCCCCCGAGGAGCAGGTGGCCGACATGACCGTCGAATGCCTGAAGCGCGCCGTGCCGGCGGCGCTACCCGGCGTGGTCTTCCTGTCCGGCGGCCAGAGCGACGAGAAGGCGGCGGCGCACCTGTCGCTGATGAACTCGCGGCACGCCGGTCGACTGCCCTGGCCGCTGACCTTCTCCTACTCGCGCGCCCTGCATCAGGCCGCACTCAAGGCCTGGAGCGGTCGCGAGGGCAACGTCCAGGCGGCGCAGGGCGTGTTCGCGCATCGCGCGCGCATGTGCAGCCTCGCCTCGCAGGGGCGCTACACCGCGGTCGAGGAGCGCACGGCGGGCTGAGTCCAGCCCCGGGTCGACGCCCGCCCGGTGCGGGCGTCGTCCTGGCCCGGAGGATCAGGGAACACCCCGCCGCGAGGGTGTGGTGATCGGTGAACCGGGTACTCGTCGCCGACAGGGCCGGCCGCGGCATGGCGCTCGTCGGCGGCCCGGCGAGGGCGAGTCGCGGGCCTGCGGGCGGCCCGGACGACCCACGAGGGGGCGGGTGCTTCCCGCCCGCCTCGGGTGTCGCCGTCAGTGTCCCGGGTTGGGGTTGTGTTCGGCCCAGCCCGTGGTCTTGGCACCTTCGGTGGCGATCAGCACGAAGGCCATGATGCAGTCCTCGGTGCCGGGATTGCGCCAGTTGTGGTTCGTCCCGCGCTGGATCACCACGTCACCGGGCTTGAGATGGACCGAGCCCTCGTCCATCTCCATGATCATCTCGCCGGCCAGGCAGATCGCATAGTCGACCGAGTCGGTGGCGTGCCAGCGAGGCACGTTGCCCGGCGCGTAGCGGCCGAAGCGGAATACCGATCCACCCGCCAGGCTGGTGCCCAGGTCCCAGGTGTTCGGATCGTCCTGCGTGCTCTCGGCCGGCAGCTTGCGGGTCGCCCACATCGGGATGTTGTCGAAGCCGGGACGCAGGTTGATCGGATCGATCAGGCTGTCCCACTGGATGCAGCTCTTGCCTTCCTTGTTGAAGCCGGTGACGACGCGACGGAATTGCTTCATTGCTCGAGAGTCCTCCAGGGTGGCGCGGCTGGCGATCGGCCGCTCGCTGCGGCCCGGGCCGCAGCCGGGCTCAGAGTATATGCCTGCGGCCGCGGGCGTCGGTGGCGGCGTCCCGGCTCAGGCGGTGAGTTGCTTGACCAGCACGTCGAGGTGGCCGAGCGTGACGGCGCGCATCTCATCGGCACCGAGGTTGCTGATGGGATGCGGCAGCTCGATGTAGGGATGGCCCGGCATGCCGCGCGACCTGAACTGGAACACGCAGGCATTGCGGAACGCCTGGGTGATGATCACGGTGGCGGGGATGCCGCGACGTTCGAACTCCACGGTGTCGTGCACACTGCACAACGTGCACGACCCTCATCCACCGACGGCGGCCACCGCCAGATGCGCCTCCTGGGCGAGCTCGTCGATCAGCTGATCGGTGGCGGGCTTCGAGTAGTGTTCCTTGCTGCGGATGATCACCCGGGCCACGCCGTGGCGCTCCTTCAGCGCCGCGGCGATCGTCTCGAGGATCAGCGTGCCCTGCTCCTTGGTGTTGTCCACCATGGCCACGACCCTGCCGGCAAGGTCCATGGGTCGGGGCGCAAGGGGTATGGCCGGGCGGTTGCCTCCGGCAGACGGATCGATGAAGGGCAAGGGTTGCATCGGCGGTCCTCCTTGGAAGTCGGATGGATCAGGCGCGGGGTACGCGATAGCGTCCATGGACCGCACGGCTGCCGCCGCTCCAGCCATGGCAGATCGCGGTGCAGGGGCCCCAGCCGCCGGCCACCACCAGCAGCAGGTCGTCGGGATGCTTGATCGCCGGCACGAAGCAGCCATCGTCGTCGGGGTCGACGGCGATCGGCAGCGCCAGCGCCCGCTCGCGTCGCCAGTTGCCGCCGCGCCGAAGGTCCCCGACCGTGCGTCCGGCGCGTTCGACCAGCCACCGGTGGACATCGGTGCGGCTCATGCCCGCCTCGGCGCAGAGCGTCGCGTGCTGCGGACCCATCGCGACCACCATGTCCGACCGCGCGTGCATGTTCCATGACCCCAGCGCCGCCATCCCGTCGGCGATGCCGGTGAGCAGGCGTTCGGGATCCTGGCTCACGTCGTCGAAGTGCAGTCGCGGAGATTCGACCATCGCGCATGCGATCGTGTCCTCGTCGACGCGATGGCCCTGCGCGACGGCGAGCGTCTCCCAGGGGCTGCGCTCGACGTTCTCGGTGATGCAGGCCGTATAGCGCAGGGGCGAGCCGAAGATCGTGGCCGAGGCGACACCGGCCATGCCGCCGCCGAGGTTGAGCAGGATCAGCCGGATCGCGCGCCCGATCGACGCGTTGGCCCGGAAGCCGGGGCCGAAGCAGCCATTGCCGCCGTTCAGTCCGACGCGCGCGGCGTGCGGCCCGTTGACGATCATCAGCGGCGCGACGCCATGCATGGTGCCCTGGACGCCGTTGAGATTGAACGGTTCGAGCAGCATGAGGTCGAGCGCGGCGATGACGACCGGCAGGTGGTCGGGCCGGCAGCCGGCCATCAGCGCGTGCAGCGCGACGTCACGCACGGTGGCGACGTTCATGGCCGGGGGTACCGCGCCGATCACGTCCTCGGGCAGGCGCCCCGCGGCCGCCAGCATCGGGGCGAGCCGGGCTTCGGTGGGCGTGACGACCGGCAATCCGTCCGACCACGGTTTTTCCAGAAAGAACTCGAACTCGTCGATCATGCCCGGCCCCGCTCCTTTCTCAATCGACCCGGTAGCGGCCATGCACCGCACGGCTGCCACCGCCCCAGCCGTGCGCCACGGCGCTGACCGGCCCCCAGCCACCAGCGACGATCAGGTGGAGGTCCTGCGGGTCCTTGATGACCGGCACGAACGCGTCGTTGCATGCCGGATCGACGCCGATGCGTCGCGCCCGCTCGTCGCGCCAGTTGCCGCCGCGGCGCAGGTCGCCCGCGGTCCGGCCCGCCTGCCGCACCAGCCATTCGTGCACGCGAGCGCGGTCCCAGCCGGCGCGTGCGCAGATCGTCGCCTGCTCGGGCCCCAGCACCACCACCATGTCCGAGCGCACGTGCATGTTCCAGCTGCTCATCGCAGCCATCGAGTCGGCGATGCCGGTGAGCAGGCGCTCGGGACCCTGGCTGACGTCGTCGTAGCAGAGACGGGGCGCCTCGACCATCGCGCAGGTGATCACGTCCTCGTCGACGCCGTAGCCGCGCGAGACCGCGAGCGTCTCCCACGGGCTGCGCTCGATGTTCTCGGTCCAGCAGGCGGTGTAGCGCAGCGGCGAGGACAGCACCGTGGCCGAGGCGAGGCCGGGGATACCGCCGCCCAGGTTGAGCAGCAGCAGCCGGATCGCGCGGCCGATGGTGGCGTTGGCCCGGAAGCCCGGTCCCAGGCAGCCGTTGCCGCCATGCAGTCCGATGCGCGTCGCGTAGGGGCCGTTGACGATCATCAGCGGTGCGACGCCGTGCATGGTGCCCTGCACGCCGTTGAGGTTGAACGGTTCGCGCAGCATCAGTGCGAGGCCGCCCAGCACCACCGGCAGATACTCGGGCAGGCAGCCGGCCATCACCGCGTGCAGCGCCACGTCGCGCACGGTGGCGACGTTCATGGCCGGGGGAACCGCGCCGATCACCTCCGTCGGGTCGCGGCTCGTCCCGTGCAGCATCCAGTCGAGCCGCTCCTGCGTCGGCGTCACGACCGGCAGGCCGTCGCTCCACTCCTTCGCGAAGAAGAACTCGAACGGATCGAGTCCGTCCCCGGCGTCGGTCATTCGGCCTTGATCCCCGCGGCCTTCACCACGCGCGTGTAGCGTCCGATCTCGCCCTCGATGAACTTGCGGAAGTCGGCGGGTGAGTTGGCGAACGGCTCGGTGCCGAGCTTGACCAGGGCGGCCTGGTTCTTCGGATCGCCCACGGCGCGGGCGATCTCCTTCGCCAGGCGCTCGACGATCTCGCGCGGGGTGCCGGCCGGGGCGAGGAGCCCGTACCACTGCGTGACCTGGAAGTCCTTCAGAAGCTCCGCGATCGCAGGCACCTCGGGGATGGTGCGCTTGAGGCCGGTGGTGGCGATGATGCGCATCTTGCCTGCCTTGGCGAAGGGCACCACGGCCGGGCCGGTGCCGTAGAGCATGGTGGCCTCGCCCGAGAGCACCGCCACCGCGGCCGGACCGTTGCCCTTGTAGGGCACGTGCAGGATGTTCACGCCCCCGAGCAGGTTGAGCAGCTCGCCCGCGAGGTGGGGCCCGCCCAGCAGGCCGCTGGAGGCGAACGAGAGTTCGCCGGGGCGTTTCTTCGCCAGCGCGATCAGGTCCTTGAGCGAGCGCACCGGCAGCGACGGATGCACCGTCAGGATGTAGTCCGAGGTGGCGGCGAGGCTGATCGGCGCGAGATCGCGCAGAGGATCGTAGGGGAGCTTCGGGTTGGCCGCCGGCAGGATGGCGATCGGGGCGACGTTGCCCAGCACCAGCGTGTGGCCGTCCGCGGGCGCCTTGGTGGCGAGTTCGGTTCCGATCTGGCCGCTGGCCCCGGGACGGGTGTCGATGACCAGCGGCTGGCCGAGCTGTTCGCCCAGTGCCTGCGCGACGATCCGACCGACCGCGTCGGTACCGCCCCCGGGCGGATAGGGAGAAATCATCCGGATCGGCTTGGCCGGCCATGCCGCCTGTGCGCTCGCGACGGCGGGCAGGGCGAGCAGGGCCGCGGCGGCGAGTCCGCTTGCGGCGAGCAACGGATTGCGGTTCATGGGGTTCATCCTCGCGGTGAGGGGGGATCGCTCTGGCGCGAGCGACGACGTTGCGGATGCTAACGGATTCGGGAGTCCTGGCCCGGCCTGGCGGTGCCGGAGTGAACCCGGGCCGCCGATCGCGGATCAGCCCTCGACGTGGTTGGCCGGATCGGCGCTGAATCGCTGGAAGGCAGGGCGCTGGACGATCCGGGAATACCAGCGCTCGATGTTCGGGAAGGACGGGCGCACCGGCTCGAGCAGTACCCAGCGGTGCACGCGGATGCCGATCGGGATGTCGCCGAAACTGAACGCCTCGCCGGCCATGTAGGCGGTACGCGCGAGCTGGTCCTCGACGATCCGCAGCTTGCGCGCGAATGCGTCGCGCGCGGCGGCGAGCGTCGACGGATTGCGCTGCTCCAGCGGCAGCCGGACCCGCTCCATCACCATGTCGTGCTGGGGCGGCAGCAGTTCGTTGTTCTCGAAATCCTGCCAGCGCGACGCCGAGGCGAAGGTGCGCAGATCGTCGCCGTAGAGGGCCTGCGGCGCGTAGCGCATGGCGAGATAGCGGCAGATCGCGTTCGACTCCCAGAGCACGAAGCCCTCGTCGTCGATGGTCGGGATGCGTCCGTTCGGGTTGAGTGCCCGGTACTCGGGCGTGTCGACGACACCGAACGGGCGATTGCCCTTCGCGACATGGCCCCCGGGCCCCATCACCGCGCTGGCCGGGATGAGTTCGAAGTCCACCCCGCACTCGGCGAGTGTCCACAGCACCTTCTGCGTACGGTTGGAGGTAAGCCTGCCCCAGAGCTTCAGCATGATCGCGATCAGGATCCCGTCGTTGACATGAGGTTCAGGCGACCGTGCGGCCGTGCGCGACCACGGCCGCGGCGACCCGTTGCGCGTCGGCGATGGCATCGCCGAGGCGCCCGCCATACCCGCTTCGCACCGCGCCCACGGCAAACACGCCGGCGCGGGTGGTTGCGCCGCTGGCGTCGGTGAGGATCGCCCCCGCGCTATCGGTCGGCAGTCCGGCCCAGCCCGACCGCGGTTCGAGTCCGATGCAGGGGAACACCGCATCGACGGCCAGCGTGCGTCGGGTGCCGTCGGAACCCTGCAGCACGATCGCCTGCAGCGTCTGCGCGCCCTCGATGCCGACGACCTGATGCTCCGGGTGCAGCGCGTAGCGGTCGGGACTGTCGATCCGCGCGCGGTCGAAAAGGGTGCGCAGCCGCGCCCGCGCGCGGGGCTCTCGACCCCGCAGCACCAGATGCACGCGGCTTGCATGGCGCGCGAGCACCATCGCCTCCTGCAGTGCGCTGTCACCACCGCCCACGACGGCGACCTCGCGGCCGCCGAGCAACGGCGCGTCGCAGTCGGCACACCACGACAGGCCGCGCCCCTCGAAGCGATCGAGACCGGCGATCGGCAGTCGGCGGCGCGCGGCTCCGGTCGCAACGATCACGCAGCGTGCGGCATGGACGGCCTCGGGGGTGGCGACCTCCCATCCCTCCCGGAGGGACCGGAGCGACACCGCCGCCTCAGGCAGGCGCACGACGCCGGCGTCCATCGCCTCGCTGGCGAGCAGCGTCGCGACATCGATGCCCGAGCCCTCGAGGTCGGCGCCCTCGAGGTCGGTGCCGGCGTCGACGAGTTCGTTCACGCTGGCGACCAGGCCGCCGTACAACTCCGGCTCCAGGGACAGCACGGAGAGCCCCGCGCGCGCGCAGGCGAGCGCAGCGGCCAGCCCGGCGATACCCTCGCCGGCGACGATCACATCATGCTGCTCCATGGACATGTCTCCGCCTACCCGTGAACGCGATGGGGCACCGGCTCCCCGGCGAAATGCGCACGCAGGCTCTCGAGCCAGCAGGCTTGCCGGTGGGCCCGGATCTCGCGGGTCGATGAACCGAGGTGCGGCACGAGCATCACCTGCTCCATCGCGCGCAGCGCGGCCGGAACCCGCGGCTCGTCGGCGAACACTTCCAGCCCGGCGCCGGCGATGCGGCCCCGCGCGAGCGCGTCGATCAGCGCCGGCTCGTCCACCACCGCCCCGCGGCTCACGTTGACCAGGTACCCCGAGGGCCCCAGCGCCTCCAGCACCCGCGCGTCGATCATGCCGCGCGTCTGCGCCGTCGACGCGCAGGCGACGACCAGGCAATCGGCGCGGGTCGCGAGATCGAGCAGCCGGGGGACGTAGGTGCCCGGGGCGTCCGGCTTGTCGCGCGGCCCGTGCCATTCGATCCGAAGGCCGAAGGCCGCCGCGCGGCGCGCCACCGCGCGGCCGATGGCGCCCATGCCGACGATGCCGCAGGTCTTCCCCCGCAGGTCGGTGGACAGCGCGAAGGGTCCGGCCTCCCAGCGGCCTTCGCGCACGAAGCGATCGGCTTCGCACAGGCGGCGCAGGGTTCCCAGCAGCAGGCCCAGCGCGACGTCGGCGACCGCCTCCTCCGTCCAGTCGGGCGTGTTGGTGACCACGATGCTTCGCGCCTGCGCCGCGGCGAGATCCAGCGTGCCATGGCTCTGTCCGAAGCAGGCGATGATCTCGAGCGCGGGCAGGTCGTGCAGGTCATCGGCGCGGAACCCGCGCACGCCGGTGGTCACCAGCCCGCGTACACGTCGCAGCGTGGAGGGGTCGGCCGTCGCGGCGCCGCAGCCAGGCCAGCGGCGGTGGACCGTGTACTCGTGGGCGAGCGCGGCGAGGGCGGGCGCATGGATGGGCGCGATCGCCAGCAGTGCGGGGGACGGCGGGGCGTCCACGCTCATCGGCCAAGGGGTTCGCGCAACAGCGCCATCGCGTTGCCGCCGAGGATGCGGTCGCGGTCGCTCGCGGACAGACCGTCCACCGCGGCAAGGCGGCCGAGCGGGTCGGTCTCGGCCATGTCGAAGGGCGCATCGGTGCCGATCATCACGCGATCGGCACCGACCCTGTCGATCAGGAAGGCGAGCGATCGGCTGTCGTGGGTGAGCGAGTCGAAGTGAAAGCGACGCAGCTGCGACTCGGGCGAGTGGGCGGTATGCGCGCGCGCCTCGGGGCGCACGCGGTAGCCGTGGTCGAGGCGGCCGTACTGGTAGGGCAGGTGGCCGCCGCCGTGTGCGAGGATCATGTCCAGACCGGGCAGGCGGTCGAGCGTGCCGCCGAGCATCAGGTGCACGGCCATCAGCGCGGTGTCGAACGGCAGCCCGTGCGTGTTTCCGAGGTAGTAGGCGCACAGGTCGGTGGGCAGCTGGCCTGCGATGTAGGGGTGCGCGAACACGCTGACCTTCAGTTCGGCGGCACGCCGGAGCACCGGCTCGAAGCGTGCATCGGAGAGCAGCGTGCCCTTCACGCGGCAGCCCAGTTCCACCGAGCGGAACCCCAGGTCGCGCACGATCCGCTCGAGCTCGGCGATGGCCGCGTCGGCGTCCTGCATCGGCAGCGTGCCCATGCCGCGCAGGCGCGCGGGGGCCGCGTCGACCATCCGGGCGATGCCGTCGTTGAGCAGGCTCGCGGCGGCGATGCCGTCGTGGCCGTCCAGCCAGTAGAAGAACACCACCGGGGTGACCGAGATCACCGAGATGTCGATGCCCTTGCGATCCATCGACTCGAGCTTGGCCTCGACGTCGAAGAACTCCGGGTGCAGCGGCGACCCGTGGCCGTCGTCGCGCACCAGCGCGATGTCGTTGCCCTCGCCCCGCACCGACATGCCGTAGGCCCGCGGCTGGGCGCGGATGGCCTCGACCATGTTGCGCGGGAGCACGTGGCTGTGCACGTCGATCACGGGGGTGCGGCTCATCGAGGTCGTTCTCCGGGTGCGGCGGCGCGCTGTCTGTCCGCGGGCTATTCGGGCTTGATGCCGGCGTCCTTGATCACCCGCGCGAACCGGTTGGCTTCGCTGCGGATGAAGCGCCCGAACTCCTCCGGCGTGCTGGTGAGCGGCTCGACGCCGGCGGAGGCAAAGCGCGGCTTCATGTCGGCGGCGGTCACGGCCTTCGCGAGTTCGGTGTTGAGCCGGGCGATGATCTCCCGCGGCGTGCCGGTCGGCGCGAGCATGCCGTACCAGACGCTGATCTCGAAGTTGGGGAAGCCCTGCTCGCGGGTGCTGGGAACGTCCGGAAGGTCGGGGAAGCGCTGCGGCATCAGCACGGCCAGCGCGCGAACGCGCCCGGCGTTGATCTGCTGCACGGCCGCCGGGGCCGCGACCACCAGCATGTCGATCTCGCCGCCCACCAGCGCCGAGAGCGCGACGCCGGAGCCCTTGTAGGGCACGTGCACGATGTCGAGTTTCTCCAGGCTCTTCAGGAGCTCGGGCGCCAGATGCGTGGTGGTGCCGATGCCGCCGGATCCGTAGTTGAGCCGACCGGGGGTGCGGCGGGCCAGCGCCACCAGTTCCTTCAGGTTGCGGGCGGGCACGGATGGGTGGACCACCAGCACGTTGCGCACCGCACCCACGAGCGCGATGGGCGCGAGGTCCTTGTACGGGTCGTAGTTGAGGCGGCTGTAGAGCAGCGGGCTCAGCGCGATCACCGGCGAGCTCAGCACGATCGTGTAGCCGTCCGGCGCCGATCGGGCCGCCGCCTCGAGGCCGACGTTGCCGCTGGCTCCCGGGCGTGACTCCACCACGATCGGCTGGCCGAGCTGCTCGGCGAGTCGCGCGGACACCAGCCGGCCGACGATGTCGGTCGGGCCCCCGGGCGGGAACGGCGAGATCATCCGCAACGGCCTCGACGGATACTGGGCCTGCGCGTGGGCCATGGATGCCGCGAGCGGCGCGACACCGAACGCGAGGGCGACGACCGCGGCTCGGGCCATGCGGCCGGTGGGCCGCGGTGCGAACGGATCTCGATGCATGATTCCTCCGGGCGATGGCGAGTCGACCGCTCCGCGGAGCCGGCGGCGGCCGGCGCCGGGGAGCGCGGCGGCGCCTGTTCTAGTAGTGCGACTTGAAGCTGATCGCCTCGCGGTAGGCGAGATCCTCGAGGTCGATGTAGGAGCGCTTCGTCTCGCGGTCGACGGTGAACTGCATCTTGCGATCGGTCTCGTTCGTGGCGCGGATATCGAGCAGCTCGAGGTATTCCTTCACCTCCCACTCGTGCGCCCCGGCGATGCCCGCGGGCGCGTAGATCATCGAGCCGGGACCGACCTCGAAGGCGTCGCCGTTGAGGTTGCGTACCGTCGCCCGGCCCGCGATCACGTAGTAGCAGGCCTCGATCGGATGCCAGTGCAGCTTCTCCACCGTCCCGGGCTTGTAGGTGGCCCGGCCGATCCGCACCCGGTCGGTGGGCTGGATCTCCGGCCACCCCACCAGCCGCTGGTAGGTCTGGCCGTCCACGACACCGCGCCGACCCGGGCAGTCGGTTTCGCTCAGTACTCGCAGGGTGGGTTTCACGTCCATCGTCGGCTCCTCCGCTCGCGGCTCAGGCGGCCGCGTCCGGCGGCGACGTTCCGCGAATTCAACGGGCTTGTCAACGCGCGTGGCCGCACGGGGATGCACCGCGGGCCTGCGGTCGCGCACCGCGTCCTCGCCCGACGGCGCGCGCAGGCTTAGAATCGGGCTTTTGCCGAGGCTACCGTGATGGGCGCTACTCCTCGCGTCGGCGTCGTGATGGGCAGCGACAGCGACTGGGACGTGATGCAGCACGCGACGACGGTGCTCGCCGACTTCGGCGTGCCCTTCGAGGCGCGGGTCGTCTCGGCGCACCGAACCCCGGACGCGATGTTCGACTACGCCGCGCGCGCGCGCGAGCGCGGGCTCGCCTGCATCATCGCCGGCGCGGGCGGGGCGGCGCACCTGCCGGGCATGCTTGCCGCCAAGACCCTCGTGCCGGTGCTCGGCGTGCCGGTGCCTTCGCGCCATCTGCAGGGCATGGATTCGCTGCTGTCGATCGTCCAGATGCCTCGCGGCGTGCCCGTGGCGACCTTCGCGATCGGCGAGGCCGGCGCGGTGAATGCCGCCCTCCATGCGGTGGCCATGCTCGCGGTGGAGGACAAGGGGCTCGCCACCCGGCTGCAGGCGTATCGCACGTCGCTCGAGCGCAAGGTCGCGGGGATGCGCCTGCCGGTGCCCGAGCCGGCGAAGCGCGGGGCCCGCGGCGCCCGGGGTGCCCGCCGATCGTGATCGAGCCCGGGGCATGGCTCGGCCTGCTCGGCGGCGGGCAGCTCGGCCGCATGTTCGCGATGGCGGCCCAGTCGATGGGCTATCGCGTGGCCGTGCTCGATCCGGCTGCGGACGGTCCTGCCGCGAGCGTTGCCGACCGGCATCTCCAGGGTGACTACCTCGACCCCGAACGCCTGCGCGAACTGGCCGACACCTGCCGGGGGGTGACGACCGAATTCGAGAACGTGCCCGCCGACAGCCTGAGGTTTCTTGCCGCCCGCTGCACGGTCAGCCCGGCTGCCGAGTGCGTGGCGGTCGCGCAGGATCGCCTGGCCGAGAAGACCTTCCTTTCGCGGCACGGATTCCCGGTCGCCCCGTTCGCGGCGGTGAGCGGCAGCGAGTCGCTCGAACGCGCGCTGGCCGATAGTCCCTCGCTGCTGCCCGGCATCCTGAAGGCCAGCCGCTTCGGCTACGACGGCAAGGGACAGGCGCGCGTCGCCGATGCCGAGTCCGCTCGGGCGGCACTCGCGGCGTTCGCCGGGGAGCCGTGCGTGCTCGAAGCCTTCCTCCCGCTGGTGCGCGAGCTGTCGGTGGTGGTGGCGCGCGGATTCGACGGCGAGGTGCGCACCTTCCCGGTGGCGGAGAACCACCACCAGGACGGCATCCTCGACGTGACCGTGGCGCCGGCGCGGATTCCGGGGTCGCTGGCCGCGCAGGCGCGCGAGGCCGCGCTCGGCGTGGCCGAGGCGCTCGACTACCGCGGCGTGCTGTGCGTGGAGTTCTTCGTCCTCGCCGACGGACGACTGGTCGTCAACGAGATCGCGCCGCGTCCGCACAACAGCGGCCACTACACCATCGACGCCTGCGTGAGCTCGCAGTTCGACCAGCAGGTCCGGGTGCTGGCCGGTGCGCCACTGGGCGACACCTCGCAACTCGCGCCTGCGGTCATGGTGAACATCCTCGGCGAGGCGTGGCAGCACGCCGGAGGCGAGCCTGAATGGTCGGCCGTGCTGCGCGATCCGCGGGCGAAGCTGCATCTCTACGGCAAGCGTGAGGCCCGACCCGGGCGCAAGATGGGCCACCTGACCGTGCTGGGCGATTCGATCGAAGACGCGCTCGAGCGCGCGCTCGCGATTCGCGAGGTGCTCAAGCCCCTGCGCCAGCCGGCGCAGGCGATTCCCCGATGAACCTGCGCGCGGCCCGGCGCCGCGGAGAGCGACCATGATCCCCGCCCTGCTCGAGTCGAATCTTTCCAGCCTGCCGCTGCTGCACCGGGGCAAGGTCCGCGACGTGTACGCGATCGACGAGGCGCGCCTGCTCGTGGTCCAGACCGATCGCCTGTCGGCCTTCGACGTGATCCTGCCCGATCCGATCCCGGGCAAAGGGGCCGTGCTCACCGAGCTGTCGCGCTTCTGGTTTGCCCGCCTCGCGCACGTGATCCGCAACCACCTGCTGCCCGACGATCCGCTGTCGGTGGTCTCGCCCGGCGAGCGCGACCAGGTGGCGGGACGCTCGATGGTCGTGCGGCGCCTCACGCCCCTGCTGGTCGAGGCGGTCGTGCGCGGCTACGTGGCCGGGTCCGGCTGGAAGGACTACTGCGATACCGGGGCGATCTGCGGCATCGCGCTGCCGCCCGGCCTGGCCCAGGCCGAGCGCCTGCCCGAGCCGATCTTCACGCCGGCGAGCAAGGCCCCGAAGGGGCAGCATGACGAGAACATCGACTTCGCCGCCGCCGAGCGCACGATCGGCGCGGCGAACGCGGCTGCGGTGCGCGAGGCCTCGCTGCGGCTGTATGCCGAGGCCGCCGAATACGCCGGCACCCGCGGCATCCTGATCGCCGATACCAAGTTCGAGTTCGGCGTCGATCGGCAGGGAGGCCTCTGGTTGATCGACGAGGCGCTGACGCCCGATTCCTCGCGGTTCTGGCCCGCCGACGAATACCGGACCGGCATCAGCCCGCCGAGTTTCGACAAGCAGTTCGTCCGCGACTGGCTGGAGACGCAGTCCTGGGACAAGAAGCCCCCTGCGCCCCGCCTGCCCGTCGAGGTACTCGAGCGGACGGCCGCCAAGTACCGCGATGCGCTGCAGCGGCTCGTGGGCTGAGTCGGCCCGCACCCGCGCCGATCGACTGCCATGACCGCGCCGCTGCCGCTGGAGGCCGAGATCGAGGCGGCGGCATGCGCGCTCGCGCGCGGCGAGGTCGTGGCGTTCCCGACCGAGACCGTGTACGGGCTGGGGGCCGACGCCACGAGTGCCGCGGCCGTTCGCCGGGTGTACGCACTGAAGGGCCGGCCCGCGACGCACCCGCTGATCGTCCACCTGTCGGGTATCGAGCGCCTCGAGGACTGGGCGTGCGAGGTGCCGCAGGCCGCACGGCGCCTCGCGCGCGGTTTCTGGCCCGGACCGCTCACGCTGATCCTGCGCGCCCGCGCCGACATCGACCGAACCGTCACCGGTGGGCAGGACACCGTGGGCGTGCGGGTACCCTCCCATCCGGTCGCGCAGGCGCTGATGCGGGCTTTCGAGCGTTGCGGCAGCGGCGCGATCGCAGCTCCGTCGGCGAATCGGTTCGGGCGCCTGTCGGCGACCCGCGCCTGGCACGTGCGTGCCGAGTTCGGCGACGCGATCGCGCGGGTACTCGACGGGGGGGCGTGCACGATCGGCGTGGAGTCGACCATCGTCGATCTCAGCACCGGTCGCCCCGTGCTGCTGCGGCCGGGCAGCATCGGTCCTGCCGCGCTGGCCGACGCGTTGGGCGAGTGGCCTGCTGCGCCAGGGGCCGACGCCCCGCGCGCGTCGGGGACGCTCGCGTCCCACTATGCGCCGCGGGCGCGCGTGATGCTGGTGGAGGCCGACCTCGTGGTCGAGGTCGCTCGCATCCTGCTCGCCGAGGGCCGTCGTGTCGCCGCCCTCGCCCGCGAGGCGCGGCAGCCGTTGCTGCCCGAGTTGCGCTGGCAGCAGGCGCCGCCCGACCCCGAGGGTTACGCGCACGCGCTGTACGACACCCTGCGCATGCTCGATGAGGCGGAGACGGAGGTCATCGTCGTCGAGCGGCCGCCCCCCGCCGAAGCCTGGCTCGCGATTGCCGATCGCCTGCAGCGCGCGGCTGCCGACCGGTCGGCCGAGGGTGGCGCGCGAGCCGGTGGCGAGCCTCGCTCGTGACCTGGCTGCTGGCCTACGTCGCCTGCGGCGTCTTCGTCGGATTTCTCGCCGGGCTGCTGGGAATCGGCGGAGGCATGACCCTGGTACCCATCCTCGCCGCGCTGTTTGCCGCGCAGGCGCTCGCGCCGGATCATTCCGTGCACCTGGCGCTGGGTACTGGCATGGCCTCGGCCGTCTTCACCTCGTTCTCGAGCGTGATGGCGCACCACCGGCTCGGTTCGGTCGACTGGGCGCTGGTGCGGCGCCTGGTCCCGGGCGTGGTCACCGGCACGCTCGCCGCGACGCTCGCCTCCGGCTGGCTGACCCAGGGCCAGCTCGCGGCCTGTTACGCCGCGACTGCGGGAGTGGGCGCTCTGCAACTGCTGCGCCGCGGTCCGCCTGCTGCGACGCGAACCCTGCCCTCCTCGCCGGTGCTGTTCGCGGTGATGGGCACGATCGGAATCGTCAGTGGCCTGCTGTCGGCCGGTGGAGCCTTTCTCACCGTGCCCTTCATGGTCTGGTGCGGAGTGCCGCTGCGCACGGCGATCGGGACCGGTGCCGCGCTGGCCTGGCCGATCAGCGCCGTGGGTTCGGCAGGCTTCGTCATCAGCGGCCTCGCCACGCCTGATCTACCTGCGGGCACGCTGGGTTTCGTGCTGCTGCCGGCCCTGGTGCCGCTGGTGATTGCCAGCATCCTGGTCGCGCCCTACGGCGCCCGCCTGATGCATCGCGTACCGCTGCCGCTGCTGCGACGCCTGTTCGCCCTGATGCTGCTGCTGCTCGCGCTGAAGATGGCGGTGACCTACCTCTGAGGCGTCGCCGATCGGCGGCGCGGATGCCGATGCGCGGACGATCGCGAGCGGTTGGCTCGGACACCGCGCCCGCGCCGCAGCCGTCGGCGCGGGCCGTCGCCGGGGGCCCGTACGGGCGCGCGGCGAGGGCGGTTGCCGGTGACGTGCGCAGACCGGCCGTCGATCAGCGACCGGACCAGCGCAACCGAAGGTCGACCAGATGCGCGGCAAGCGCGAGCAGCATGCCGCCGGCCACCAGCAGCGGCCGGGGCGGGTCGAGCAGCGAGGCCAGCAGCGCGACGAACAGCCCGGCGCCGGCCAGGCCCATGGCCAGGGTGCTCCCCAGCGCAGGGCCGCGGTGCGCGAACACGCGCAGGGCTGCGAGCAGCGCGGTCTCGGCGAGCAGTGCGAGGAGTATCGCGCCGATGACCGGTGCCGTCACCAGCTGGCTGGCGAGCGTCTCCACGGCACCGCGCGCGATTCAGCTTCGCGGGCTCACGCGCGGACCAGCCCCAGCAGATGCGCGAGGTCCTTGAAGAAGATGCGTACCTGCGCCATGGGTTTGCGCCGGGTGAGCTTCTTGTTCATGTAGGACTCCCAGGTGAGCTTCTGGACGTCCGGGTCGCGGCAGATCGATACGAAGCGCTCGCGGCGTCGGTCGGAGCTGTACCAGAAGCGCTGCATGATGCCCAGTACCCAGAACACCCGACCGTGGGCCTTCATGAAGCGGCGCCGAGCGGCGCCCAGCGCCGAGGCGCGTCCGGTCTCGAGGAAAACCTCCACCGCGTCGGCGGCCATGCGCCCACCGGTCATCGCGTAGTAGATGCCCTCGCCCGACGCCGGGGCCACCACGCCCGCCGCATCGCCGGCGAGCACCACGTCGCGACCGTTGTCCCAGCGCGTCATCGGGCGCATGGGGATGGGCGCGCCCTCCCGGCGAACGGTGCGCGAGGAGCTCAGGCCGGCGGAGCGTCGCAGCTCGGTGGTCGCATGGCGCAGCGAAAACCCGCGCTGGGCGGTTCCCACGCCGACGCTGGTGGTCGCCCCGTGGGGAAACACCCAGCCGTAGAAGTCGGGCGAGAGCCGGCCCTGGTACCAGACATCGCACCGCGCCGGATCGAAGCGGGAACCCGCGGGGGACGGTTCCGGCGAGGTGACGATCTCGTGGTAGGCATAGACGAAGGGTGCGGGCGCGACGTCGGGCAACGCGTCGCGGGCAACCGCCGACTGCGCGCCGTCGGCACCGATCACCGCGCGCGCGCGAACCGAGCACGACGTCCCGGGACCGTCGGGTGCGTCGGCGGCGCGCGATCGCCAGTAGACGACGGCAGTGCCGTCGGCATCGCGGCCGATCCGGTCGAAGGTGCCGTTGACCCGGTGCGCACCGTTCGCGCGCGCCCGTTCGCGCAGCCACTCGTCGAAGTGTTCGCGGTCGACCATGCCGACGTAGCCGTCCTCGATCGGCATGTCCACCTCGCGCTCGCTCGGCGAGACCATGCGCGCCGAGGTGACCTTGGCCACGAGTTGCGAGTCGGGCACCTCGAATTCGCGGATCAGCGCGGGAGGTACCGCGCCTCCGCAGGGCTTGATCCGCCCGGCGCGATCCAGTAGCAGCACCGAGCGGCCGCGCCGGGCGAGATCGTCGGCCGCGGTGGCGCCGGCGGGGCCGCCGCCGACGATCACGACGTCGTACTGGAGGAGCGTGGAGGCTGCGTTCGGTGTGGCGAGGGGGGTCTGCATGGCGATGCTCCCGGAGGGGGGGCCGACGGCGGTCGAGGGCGGGTGGTCGCGATTCTCGGAGCGGGATGCGCGCAGGGGAGTCGAGCCGAAGGCGCGGTCTTCAGCGTCCGCCGAGGCCGGCGGCGTAGTGCTCTGGAGACACCGGAAGCGCGCGCGAGCCGGTGTCCGGCACATGCGCGCGACCGATGCGAAGGGCGAGGAGGGCCGAGACCACGAACAGCACGGCCTCCAGCGCGAATACCGTGGTGTAGCCGACGGCAGCCGAGCCGCTCGCGTGGCGGAACACGTCGCTCAGCACGGCGCCGACGAAACCGCCGGCACCGAAGGCGATCGCCTGCGCGGCTCCCCACAGCCCCATGCGCGTGCCCTCGCGATTGCGTACGCCCTCGCCCGCGAGCGCCATCATCGAGCCGATCGCGGCGACGGCGAAGGCGCCGTTGCCGGCGCCGAGCAGGAAGACGTTGATGACGAGGGGCCAGTCCTCGCCCGCGTGGCCGCCGACCGCAAGCCCTGCCAGGGCCAGGGCCGACGCGATGCAGCCGCCCACCGTCCATCCGGAGAGCGTGCCCAGCCTGCGGCCGCGCACGCCCCGACCGGCGAGCAGCGCGACGAGCATCATCCCGCACAGCACCCCCGCGTTCTGCTGGCCGGCGAGGCGGGTCGACTGTCCGGGCGTGTAGCCGAACACGGTGCCGGCGAACGGCTCGAGGATGAGGTCCTGGGCGCTGAAAGCCAGCATCGACATGAAGACGAAGACCGTGAAGCGGCGGGCGCGGTGGTCGGACCACACCTCGGCCAGGGCTTCGCGGAATGGCACCTGCGTGCGCGTGGGCGCCGCGCGGGTGCCGGCGCGCTCGACGCCGGCGACCGCGAGCAGGGTCACCGTGAAGGCGATGGCGGCGACCGTGGCGGCGACGCCCACGAGTCGCGCGGGGGAGAACGGGTCGAGGAAGTGCCCGGCGGTGGCGGCGGTGATGATGAAGCCGACGATCATCATCATCCACACGATGGTGGCGGCGGCACCGCGGCGGGCGGGTGCCACCTCGCGTGCAAGCAGGGTGAGCAGCGCGGTCCCGGAGGCGCCCACGCCGACGCCGATGAGCGTGAAGGCCAGCGCGGCCAGCGCGATGCCCGCCCAGAGTTCGCTGGCCATCCAGGCGGTGGCCAGCGCCGCGAGCGTACCGCCCGCGGCGAGCACCCCCATGCCGCCGACGATCCACGGGGTGCGTCGACCGCCGACGTCGGATCCGTAGCCCAGGCGTGGCCGCAGCATCTGGATCGCGTAGTGCAGTCCGACCAGCGCGCCGGGCAGGAGCGCGGGCAGCGCGTACTCCACCACCATCACCCGGTTCATCGTCGAGGTGGTGAGCACGACGATCGCACCGAGCGCAGTCTGCACCAGGCCGAGCCGCACGATGCCAAGCCAGCCGAGGCCGTGGGGACCGTCGTGGATCGGGGCGGGAGTGTCGTCGCGCACGGGGGACTCAGCCGATGCTGGACTGGCCGAGGGCGAAGGCGCTCACGAGCATGCCCAGCACGTAGAGGCTCACGCCGGTGGCGTTGTACCAGGGAGCGCGGGCGCGGGGATCGGCCAGCAGCCGGGCCATCAGCGCCAGCTGGGCGGCGAGCAGCGCGGCGACGACGGTCGCGTGACCCGGGTGTCCCCACAGCGCCAGCAGCCCGACGACGGCCACCTGCGGCAGCGCCATCGCCCAGCAGGCCACGCGGGCGGCGCGCTCGGGACCGAGGCGAACCGGCAGCGAGCCCACGCCGGTCTGCCGGTCGCCCTCGACGGACTTGAAGTCGTTGAGCGTCATGATGCCGTGCGCTCCGAGGCTGTAGAGCCCGGCGATCGCGAACGTCCGCAGGTCGGGCACCGCGCCGCCCAGCATGACGGCGGCGCCCGTCACCCACGGCAGGCCTTCGTAGGACACCGCGACGGCGCTGTTGCCCCACCAGCCGTTCTGCTTGAGCCGTACCGGCGGTGCGCTGTAGAGCCAGGCGAGGACGAGTCCGATCGCTGCCGCGGCCAGCACGACCGGCCCCAGCGCGGCGGCCAGTGCAATCGACAGCCCAGTCCATGCGAGCGCGATATACAGGCCCCAGCGCCCGGGGATGCGACCCGAGGGAATCGGCCGTTGCGGCTCGTTGATCGCGTCGACGTGGCGGTCGTACCAGTCGTTGACGGCCTGGCTGGTGGCGCATACGAGGGGTCCGGCCAGCAGGATGCCGGCGAGCACCATCGGCCACTGGCCGGCCGCCGGGAGGCCGCTGGCCACCGCACCGCAGGCGAAAGCCCACATCGGCGGAAACCAGGTCACCGGTTTCAGCAGTTCGAGGACGGCCTTGGGCGCAGGGGTCGACATGACCCCACGTTACTGGCGGGCTGCGCGCGCGTCAACCTGTCCTGACACCGCATGTGTCAGGAATCAGGGGGTCTCCGCCTCCGGTTCGGGTCCGAGATCGCCGAGTCCGTAGCGCCGGAGCTTGACGTACAGGCTCTGCCGGCTGAGGCCGAGCATTTCGGCGGCGGAGGCGCGGTTGTCCCGGGACAGTTCCAGCGCGGCCTCGATGCACAGCCGCTCGATCACGTCGGTGGTCTCGCGGACCAGTTCCTTGAGGGATACGCGGCCGACGAGTTCGGTGAGCTGCTCGACCGAACGAGGCAGGACGCGGCCGGCACGGCCTTCGGCGGAGGGGCGACGGCTCACGTTGCGGATCGAGAACCCGAGGCAGGGCGGATCGCTGCGCAGCGCGGAGACCGCGGAGATCTCCACGTCGGTGGTCCCGCCGTATTCACCGCGCAAGGCGGTGGAGAACAGGCGGACCGTGCCGTGCTGCCGCAGGTTGGCGAGCAGCGCGTTGAGATCCACGCCCGGCCGCCCCAGCCAGCGATCGATCGACTGGCCTCGAACCTGCTCCTCGGCGGCGAGCTGGGTGTAGTCGACGAACGCCCGGTTGGCGGCCAGCACGGCACCATCGGGGTCGGTGAGCACGAAACCGTCAGGCAGCCCTGCGATCACCTCGGCCAGCCGTTGCTCCTGTCCGGGTGCCAGCTGCGGCCCGGCCACCCCGGCCACCGGGCTCAGGCGCACGAGGAACATCGAGGCGTCGTCCTGGCGGAACATCGAGGCGACGACCCTGAACTCCGACTTGCCGTCGGCCAGCCGCACCAGGATTTCCTCGGGGTTCGCACCGGCGCGCACCGCGCCGAGCATGCGCTGCAGGGCCTGCGTACCCGGGGAGTCGAATCCGTCCGGGAAGGCGCGGCCAGCCAGCTTGCGCACGTGCTCTCCGAGCAGCCGGGCCGCGGCTGGATTCGCCTCGACCACGCGCTGGTTGGCCGCGTCGACGATCAGCACCGCCTCCGAGGCCATCTGGAACAGCAGCCGGTAGCGGGCTTCGGCGTGGCGAAGTCGCAGGTAGTCGCGTTCCATCGACTGCTGGACGTCGAGCAGTCGCTGCTGGAGCGCGGCGACCGGCCGCAGGTCGCGCCCGACCGCGACGATGCGGCCCCGGGTGCCGATCGGCACCGCCGAGTAGAGCATCGCCACTTCGCCCGACGGCGTGGGATGGTTGACCTGCCGCCAGCGGGAGGGCACGTGGCCCGATGCGTCGCGCAGCAAATCCTCGATCTTGCGGCGGCTCTCGACGGTGACCGTGTCGAGCCAGGGTTTGCCGATCCACCCGTCGAGGCTTTCCGCGGGTAGCGAGTCGCTGCCGATGGCGAGGTCGCGGATCACGCCCCCGGCATCGATGACGAGGGTGACGTCCCCGGTGGCCGCGAGCAGACGCGAGGCTGATTCCGCGTCCACTTCGGCCAGCGACCGGGAGGGAGACCTGAACTGCCGTGCTGCTTCCACTGCTGCCGGTCTCCCTGCGAAATGGGTCGTCGCTAATGCTGCGCGGCTAGCAGGCCTACCATCGCCTGCCCTTGCTGGACCGCGTGCAAGGCATCGTGGGCCGTCGCGTCGGCACCGACACGCGCGACCCAGTCCGGGTTCTGGGTAAACAGGGGGCCACCCACCAGCACGCCGATGTGGCGATTGCGTGACACCCTGCGGATCGCATGGATCGTACGCGCAAGAGTGTCAAGGTGGCGTTCCGCGGAAAGTGACAAGCCCACGAGATCGAACCACTGGTCCCTGACGTTGTCCACAGGTTCGGTGCCCGCCTCGGAAATCTCGTCGTGCACGGTCCAGCCGGCACGACGGAAGAATTCGGCAACGATGGACAGGCCGAAGCCGTGCTGCTCGCCGGGCGTGAGCCGCAGCAGAACCTTGCGCGGTTCGTCCGGGCTCCGCGTCGGGGGGCCGCCGACGCCGCGAAGTTCGTGCATCACGGCCTGCAGACGCCACAGCCCGATCGTCACGTCGGTGAACGAGCAGCGATCCTCCTCCCAGGCGCCGCCGGCGCCCCGGGCAGCCGGCGCCAGCAGTTCGAGGTAGGCCGCTTCCAGGGACAGCCCGTCGGCGATCAGGGCGCGCACGAACTCCAGAGCGGCGTCCGGGTCCTGGCCGAGCGCGAGCTGGGTCAGGCGGTCGATGTCCGCCTGCCGCGGATGCGACGGCCGGGGCGACAGGCCCGCCGGATCGATGGCATGGGCCAGCATCAGGCGCGGGATGATCTCGCCCTCGATCGTGCGCAGCAGCCCGGGCGTGACCCGGGCCGCTGGGCGCAAAGGCTCGTCGTCGGAGCCTCCGGGACGCTCGCGTCCGGGTAGCGCCGTCGGTGGCGAATCCCTGTCGTCATCGGACATTCCAGCCATACCACCCCCGTTCCTCGCACCGGCGCGGACACTGCACCCCGCCGGGGTCGAACACCCGCAACCGCGGGAACCCCTATCCGACGCAGTACGCGGTCCGGTACCGAGGCCCCGAGGGGCGGATCGATCCGGACGTCTTGTTAGGGAGGCGGCAATGACCGAGCGACGTCGCCCGCAGGAAAGGAGGCCCCGTGCCGGACAGCCGAGGGAACCTCACCCACCCCTTCACGATACGCCTGTCGCGCGGGAATACAACTACCCGCCGCGCATCAGACACCTCCGCCGCCGAATTGTCAATCGGCATGGACGTTAACTCAGGTTGACAGTTCGGGGAGCGGGGTCTAGATTGGCCTTCGGGGCAGAGTCGCCAGGGAGGTCGAAGGTGTTCGGGAGAGAGGCCGGTTCAGGCCGTCGGGTCGTGCGGGGAGATCAGGGCCGGACCACGTCCGCGCCGCTGTATTCGCCCGAGGAGCGGCTGCGGCGCGACCTCAGCCCATGGACGCTCGTGCAGGGCATCCTCGCCCCGCTGCAGTTCGTTGTCTTCCTGGTCAGCCTTGCACTGGTCCTGCGGTTCCTCGCTACCGGCGAGGGGTACCAGGCGGCCGTGATCTCGATCGTGGTCAAGACCCTGGTGCTCTACACGATCATGGTGACCGGGGCGATCTGGGAGAAGGCGGTGTTCGGCGTCTACCTGTTCGCGCGCCCGTTCTTCTGGGAAGACGTGTTCAGCATGGCGGTGCTCGCGCTGCACACCGCCTACCTGCTCGCGCTGGCCACCGGCAGCCTCGACCCCACCGGGCTGATGCTGCTTGCCCTGGCCGCCTACGCCGCGTACGTGATCAACGCCGCGCAGTTCGTGCTCAAGCTTCGGGCCGCGCGGCGCGAGGCGCCCGCGGTGGCCGGGGTGGCCCTGACCGGCATGCCGCCGGCGGGAGGCCTGCGATGACCGACCTCAGCGCGCTTCCGCCCCCGGCCTCGGGCACCTGCACCGAGCGACCGCGCTCGCCGGTCGCGGTACTGCGCGAGCGCGGGCAGCGCGAAGTCTTCTGCGGCCTGACGGGCATCGTCTGGCTGCACCGCCGGATGCAGGATGCGTTCTTCCTCGTGGTGGGCTCTCGCACCTGCGCGCATCTCATCCAGTCCGCGGCCGGCGTGATGATCTTCGCCGAGCCGCGCTTCGGCACCGCGATCCTCGGCGACCGCGACCTCGCCGGCCTCGCCGACGCCAACGACGAGCTCGACCGGATCTGCGTCGAACTGCTCGAACGCCGCCCGGACATCGCGACGCTGTTCCTGGTCGGCTCCTGCCCTTCGGAAGTGATCAAGCTCGACCTCGCCAAGGCGGCCGAGCGCCTGAACGCCCGCCTGATGCCGAGCGTCCGGGTGCTCAACTATTCGGGCTCGGGGATCGAGACCACGTTCACCCAGGGCGAGGACGCCGCGTTGCGCTCGATGGTCCCGGTCCTTCCGTCCGACGACGACCGGCGGCTCCTCGTCGTGGGCAGCGTCGCCGACGTGGTCGAGGACCAGATGCGCCGGGTATTCGACGGCCTGGGCATCGGTCCGGTGGCCTTCCTGCCCGGCCGGCGGGCGGCCGACCTCCCCGCCGTGGGCGCCGGTACCCGCGTGCTCGCGGCCCAGCCGTTCAACGGCGAGACCGTGCGCGCGCTGCTGGCGCGGGGGGCACGCATGCTCGAGGCCCCCTATCCGCTGGGCGCCGAGGGCACCACGGCATGGTATGCGGCCGCCGCCCGCGAGTGGGACATCCCCGAGGCCACCTTCGAAGCGGTCACGCGGCCCCTGGCCGAACGTGCCCGCCGTGCGCTCGAGCGGTACCGCCCGCGGCTGGACGGCCGCTCGCTGTTCCTGATGCCCGACTCGCAACTGGAGATCCCGATCGCGCGCGTCCTCGCGCGCGAGATGGGCATGCGGCTGCTCGAGGTGGGTACCCCCTACCTCGACCGCCAGATGGTCGCCGCCGAGCTCGACCTGCTGCCGGGCGCGCCCGTGCTGTCGGAGGGGCAGCACCTCGAGCGGCAACTCGACCGCCTGCGCGCCGCGCGCCCCGACATCACCGTGTGCGGCCTGGGCCTGGCCAACCCCCTCGAGGCCGAGGGTCACGCCACCAAATGGTCGATCGAGCTGGTGTTCACGCCGATCCACGGCTACGACCAGGCGGGCGATCTCGCCGAACTCTTCGTGCGGCCGCTCGAGCGCCGCGCGCGCCTCGCGGTCTAGGAGTCCCCGCATGCAACTGACGCTCTGGACCTACGAAGGACCTCCGCACGTCGGGGCCATGCGCGTGGCCACCTCGATGCGCGAGGTGCACTACGTGCTGCACGCCCCCCAGGGCGATACCTACGCCGACCTGCTGTTCACGATGATCGAGCGCCAGGACCGGCGGCCCCCGGTTACCTACACCACCTTCCAGGCGCGCGATCTCGGCGGCAGCACGGCCGAGATGGTGAAGGACGCCGTGGCCGAAGCCTGGGAGCGCCATCGCCCCCAGGCGATGCTGGTGGGCGAGTCCTGCACGGCCGAACTGCTGCAGGACCAGGCCGGCACGCTGGGCCAGACGCTGGGCCTGCCCATCCCGGTGGTGCCGCTCGAACTGCCCGCCTACTCGAAGAAGGAATGCTGGGGCGCGGCCGAAACGTTCTACCAGCTCACGCGCGCAGTGCTCGCCGACCGCGTCCCGCCGCCCGGGACGGTTCGCCCCACGCGTGGCGAGGGCGTGCGCCCGCGCGCGAACCTGCTGGGCGCCACCGCGCTGGGCTTTCGCTGTCGCGACGACGTGGTGGAGATCACGCGGCTGCTCGCGGACCTGGGTGTCGACGTGAACGTCGTGGCGCCGCTGGGCGCAAGCCCCGAGGACCTGCGCCGCATCCCCGAGGCCGACTTCAACGTCGATCTCTACCCCGAGGTGTCGCGCACGCTCTGCGGCTGGCTGCAGCGCGCCTTCGGCATGCCGGCGACCCGCACGATCCCGATGGGCGTCAATGGCACCCGGGCCTTCGTGGCCGAGGTGGCCACGCTGGCCGGGCTGTCGGCCGAGTCCTTCCTCGAACGCGAGCGGCCGGGCGAGGCCGGACTGGACGCCTCGCGCTCGAGACTGGCGTGGTACTCGCGCTCGGTGGACTCCACCTACCTCACCGGCAAGCGGGTGTTCATCTTCGCCGACGCCACCCACGCGGTGGCCGCAGCCCGCATCGCGGCGAGCGAGATGGGGTTCACGGTGGTGGGACTGGGCACGTTCTCGCGCGAATTCGCGCGCGAGGTGCGCGAGGCGGCGCGCGAACACGGCGTCGAGCCGCTGATCACCGACGATTACCTTCAGGTCGAGCGCGCGATCGCCGAGGCGGCGCCGGAACTGGTGCTGGGCACCCAGATGGAGCGCCACATCGCCAAGCGGCTGGGCATCGCCTGCGCGGTGATTTCGTCTCCCATCCACGTGCAGGACGTGCCCGCCCGCTACAGCCCGGTGTACGGCTTCGAAGGCGCGAACGTGCTCTTCGACAGCTGGGTGCATCCGCTGGTGATGGGTCTGGAAGAGCACCTGCTGCAGATGTTCCGCGAGGACTTCGAGTTCAACGACCGCGCGCCCGCCTCGCACCTGCCGGTGCCCGCGCGTGCCCCGCAGCCTGCCGACGAGGCCTTGGCGCCGCCCGGCGCGCCGGAGCCCGCTGCGGCGCCGACCGCTGCGCCGGCGTGGTCATCGGACGGTGAACTCGAGCTTCGCAAGATTCCGTTCTTCGTGCGCGGCAAGGCGCGCCGCAACACCGAGCGCTTCGCCCAGGAGCGAGGCATCGCCACGATCACCGTCGAGACCCTCTATGAAGCCAAGGCGCACTTTGGTCGGTGATACCGGCGGCGGCCCGGCCCGCACGCCACGCACCGCGCCAGCCGTTCCGGTGCGGGTGGTGATCGTCACGCTGGACAGCCATCTCGCCAGCGTGACCGAGCGCGCCCAGCACCTGCTGCGGCGGGAACTTCCCGGTCTCGCGCTCTCCTTGCACGCCGCCAGCGAATGGGGCGACGACCCGCAGGCGCTCGAGCGCTGCCACGCGGACATCGCCCAGGGCGACATCATCGTCACCACGATGATGTTCATGGAGGAGCACATCCAGGCGGTGCTCCCGGCACTGACCGCACGCCGGGAGCATTGCGACGCGATGGTGGTGTGCATGTCCGCCGGGGAGGTCACCCGGCTCACCCGCATCGGACGCTTCGACATGAGCCAGCCGGCCAGCGGTCCGATGGCGCTGCTCAAGCGTCTGCGCGGGTCCCGCACGCAGGGCGAGTCGGCCGCCGCCAGCCGCGGCGAGCGCCAGATGCGCATGCTGCGCCGGCTGCCGAAGATCCTGCGCTTTGTCCCGGGCACGGCACAGGACGTGCGCGCCTACTTCCTCACGCTGCAGTACTGGCTCGCGGGCTCCGACGAGAACATCGTGAACATGGTGCGCTTCCTCGTCGAGCGCTACGCCGCCGGGCCGCGCGAGGTGCTGCGATCGAAGGTGAGCCCGCAGCCGCCCTGCGAGTTTCCGGACACCGGCGTCTACCACCCGCGGATGAAACAGCGCATCGGAGGCGAACTCTCGGCGCTGCCGCGCGGAGGCGGCCAGGCGGGCACGGTCGGCCTCCTGATCATGCGCTCCTATGCGATTGCCGGGAACTCAGGCCACTACGACGGCGTGATCGCGGCGCTCGAGGCGCGCGGGTTGCGCGTGATACCCGCCTTCGCGAGCGGGCTCGATGCGCGCCCCGCGGTCGAACGCTTCTTCATGGCCGAGGGTCGACCCACCATCGACGCGCTGGTGTCGCTGACCGGCTTCTCCCTGGTCGGCGGACCCGCGTACAACGACGCGCGCGCTGCCGAGGAGATGCTCGCGGCGCTCGACGTGCCGTACATCGCGGCCCATCCCGTCGAATTCCAGACGCTGGAGCAGTGGGCAGGTTCGGAGCGCGGGCTCATGCCCGTCGAGAACACCATGATGGTGGCGATACCGGAACTCGACGGCTCGACCGGCCCGATGGTGTTCGGCGGTCGCTCCAGCGCCACCGGCCGTGCGTGCGAGGGCTGCGATCGGCGCTGCGTCTTCCCGACCGCCGAACAGGCGCGCGACATGCAGGTGTGCAGCGAGCGCGCGGAGCGCCTCGCCGCACGCGTCTCGAAGCTCGTCGAGTTGCGCCGCACGCCGCGCAGCGAACGGCGGCTGGGCGTGGTGCTCTTCAACTATCCGCCGAATGCAGCCAACTGCGGGAGCGCCGCCTTCCTCTCGGTGTTCCAGTCGCTGCACAACACGCTGCGGGGGTTGTCCGAAGCGGGCTATCGGGTCGACGTCCCGGACACCGTCGACGCGCTGCGCCAGCGCCTGATCGCCGGCAACGCCGCCCGGTTCGGGGCCGATGCCAACGTCTTCCACCGCATACCCGTCGACGATCACGTCCGCCGCGAGCCCTGGCTGGCCGAGATCGAGACGCAGTGGGGTCCTGCACCGGGTCGCCTGCTCTCCGATGGCGCCTCCCTGTTCGTGCTGGGCGAGCGGTTCGGCAACGTGTTCGTCGGCATCCAGCCGGGCATGGGGCACGAAGGCGATCCGATGCGCCTGCTGTTCGAGCGTGGCTCCGCCCCGACCCACGCCTTCTCGGCCTTCTACCGCTTCCTGCGCGAGGACTTCGGCGCGCATGCCCTGCTGCATTTCGGCACCCACGGCGCGCTCGAATTCATGCCCGGCAAGCACAGCGGGCTGTCGGCGTCCTGCTGGCCGGATCGCCTGCTCGGCAACACGCCCGACTTCTACCTGTACGCGGCGAACAATCCCTCCGAGGGAACGCTCGCGAAACGGCGTGCGGCGGCCACGCTGCTGAGCTACATGACGCCCCCGCTGGCCAATGCGGGCCTCTACCGCGGGCTGGCCGACCTCAAGGCGTCGATCGAACGCTGGCGGACGATGCCGCCCGAGGCGGTCGAGCAGCGGGCCGGACTGGCCCCGCTGATCCAGGCGCAGGCGGCGACGGTCGAACTCGCCCAGCCGGAACCGGCCTGGGAGGACGCGGCCGACGCACAGGTCGAGCGCGTGAGGCGCGAGCTGATCGCGCTCGAGCAGACCTGGATCCCGCACGGGCTGCACGTGGTCGGCGGCGTGCCCTGCGAAGCCGCGCGCGTGGACGTACTGTCGGCCATCGCCGAGTCGGCGCATGCGCTCGTGCTCCCGCGTACCGTCCTCGAGGCGATGGTCCGTGCGGCCGACGCACCCGCGCGCGGGCGCGCCGAGGGCCCCGAGGCCCGGGTGGCGAGGATGGTCGCCGCCGCGCTCGCGGCCTCGCCCGGGGCGGACCTTGCGCGCGAACAGGTCTATCGCGAGCTCGCGAAGGCCGACGGACTGTACGCGGTCGACCACGAGATCCCGGCGATCGTCCACGCACTCGACGGGCGCTTCGTGAGGCCTGCCCCGGGCGGCGACCTGGTGCGCAATCCCGGCATCATGCCCACCGGCCGCAACCTGCATGGGTTCGACCCGTTCCGGCTGCCGAGCGCCTACGCCGTACAGGACGGCGCGCTGCAGGCCTCTCGGGTGCTCGAGCGGCACATGGCCGCCGGCAATCCGTTCCCCGAGTCGATCGCACTGGTGCTCTGGGGCACGGACAACCTCAAGAGCGAGGGCGCGCCGATCGGCCAGGCGCTCGCGCTGATCGGGGCGCGGCCGCGCTTCGACGGCTATGGTCGCCTGACCGGCGCGCAGCTGATTCCGCTGGAGGAACTCGGCCGTCCGCGCATCGACGTGGTGATGACGCTCTCGGGCATCTTCCGCGACCTGCTGCCGCTGCAGACGCGCCTGCTCGCCGAGGCTTCGTTCCTCGCGGCCAGCGCCGACGAGCCGCTGGAGCGGAATTTCGTGCGCAAGCACGCGCTGGCATGGCAGGCCGCGCACGGGGGTGACCTCGAAACCGCCGCGCTTCGCGTGTTCAGCAACGCCGACGGTGCCTACGGGTCGAACGTCAACCTGCTCATCGACAACAGCGGCTGGGAGGACGAGGACGAGCTTGCCGAGACCTACACCCGGCGCAAGAGCTTCGCCTACGGGCGCAGCGGGCGGCCGCTGCAGCAGGCCGAACTGCTCAAGAGCGTGCTGGCCGACGTTGCGCTGACCTACCAGAACCTGGAATCGGTCGAGCTGGGCGTCACCACGCAGGACACCTACTTCGACACGCTCGGCGGCATCAGCCGCGCGGTGCAGCGCGCGCGCGGCTCCGCGGTCCCGGTCTACATCAGCGACCAGACCCGTGGCGACGGCGTGGTGCGCACGCTCTCCGAGCAGGTGGCCCTCGAGGCGCGTACGCGGATGCTCAACCCGAAGTGGTACGAGGGCCTGCTCGAGCACGGCTACGAGGGCGTGCGCCAGATCGAGGAGCACGTTCGCAACACCGTCGGCTGGTCGGCTACCACCGGGCAGGTGGCGCCCTGGGTCTACCAGCAGATCACCCAGACCTTCGTGCTCGACCCCGAAATGCGCGAGCGACTCGCGCAACTGAACCCGACGGCATCGGCCAAGGTGGCCAACCGCCTGCTGGAGGCGCACGCGCGCCGCTACTGGAACCCCGACGAGGCCACGCTGGAAGCGCTGCGTCGCGCGGGCGAGGAACTCGAAGACCGGGTGGAGGGCGTGGGCGCGGCCGTCTGAGGCCCCTGCCCCGTTTCCCGGCACGCAGCCAAGAGGAGAACCGATGGACACCGTGACCGTACCGGTCAGCACGTTGAAGACCCGCAAGTCGCAGCCCGATGGCGAGGGCAGCGTCCAGGTCCACATGGACCCTGCCCTGAAGATCGGCACCGCGAAGGTGTTCGCGGTCTACGGCAAGGGTGGCATCGGCAAGAGCACGACCTCGTCGAACCTGTCGGTCGCATTCTCGAAGATCGGCAAGCGGGTCCTGCAGATCGGCTGCGATCCGAAGCACGACTCGACCTTCACGCTGACCAAGCGGCTGGTGCCGACCGTGATCGACATCCTCGAGTCGGTCGAGTTCCATGCCGAGGAACTTCGGCCCGAGGACTTCGTGTTCGAGGGCTACAACGGGGTGATGTGCGTGGAGGCGGGAGGCCCCCCCGCGGGCACCGGCTGCGGCGGCTACGTGGTCGGACAGACGGTGAAGCTGCTGAAGGAGCACCACCTGCTCGAGGACACCGACGTGGTGATCTTCGACGTGCTCGGCGACGTCGTGTGCGGTGGCTTCGCGGCACCGCTGCAGCATGCCGACCGCGCGCTGATCGTCACCGCCAACGACTTCGACTCGATCTTCGCGATGAACCGCATCATCGGCGCGATCCAGGCGAAGTCGAAGAACTACCAGGTGCGTCTCGGCGGCGTGATCGCCAACCGCAGCGACGCGACCGACCAGATCGACCGCTTCAACGACGCGGTGGGCCTGAAGACGATGGCGCGCTTCCCGTCGCTCGACGCGATCCGGCGCAGCCGCCTGAAGAAGGCGACGCTGTTCGAGATGGACCCGACGCCCGAGGTCCTGGCCGTCCAGGAGGAATACCTGAGGCTCGCCAACGCGCTGTGGCAGGGCGCCGATCCGATGGTGGCCACGCCGATGCGCGACCGCGACATCTTCGATCTCCTGGGCTTCGACTGAGCGCGCGATGATGGATGTCGTCACCTCCTACCAGCGGCGGCGCGGGCAGATCGAGCACTACTTCGACCGCACCGCGGCCGACGCCTGGGCGCGGCTCACCTCGAAGGCACCGGTCAGCGGGATCCGCGCCACCGTGCGTGCCGGGCGCGACCGCATGCGCGCGACGCTGCTCGACTGGCTGCCGCCCGACCTGCACGGTCGCCGCGTGCTCGACGCCGGCTGCGGTACCGGCGCGCTGGCCGTCGAGGCCGCGGTCCGCGGCGCCGATGTGGTCGCGGTGGACCTCTCGCCCACGCTCGTGGCGCTCGCGCGCGAGCGGGTACCCGCGGAGATCGCGGCACGCGCCCCGGGGCCGGGTTCGGTCCGCTTCCTCTCCGGCGACATGCTTGATCCTTCGCTGGGCGAATTCGACCACGTGGTCGGCATGGACTCGCTGATCCACTACGATGAGCCGGACGTGTTGCGCGTGCTGGCGGCGCTGGCGGCGCGTACCCGCGGCTCGATGCTGTTCACGTTCGCGCCGCGCACCCCTGCGCTCGCGCTCATGCATGGCGTCGGTCGCCTCTTCCCGCGCGGCGATCGCGCACCGATGATCCAGCCGCTCGCCGAGGAGCGCCTGCGCCGGGCCATCGGCGCCGAGCCGGCGTTGGCCGCGTGGCGCTGCGGGCGGACGCTGCGGGTGAGCAGCGGCTTCTACATCTCGCAGGCTCTGGAGCTCGCGCGCTCGTGAACACCGCATCGGCGCCCCGCTCATCCGGCGCCCGCCTGCGGGCGGCGCTGTGGCAGGCAAGCCTGCGCGTCGCGCCGCGCTGGCGGGCGATCGCCCCGCGCTTCCTGCCCTTCGCCGATGCGGCGTCGGCCAGCCTGCCGCTGAGCCGGCTGCTGCGCCTGTCGATGTTCCAGTTGTCGGTGGGCATGGCCACCGCGCTCCTGGTCGGCACGCTCAATCGCGTGATGATCGTCGAACTGGGCGTCGGGGCCTGGCTGGTTGCGTTGATGGTGTCGTTGCCGGTGCTGGTCGCGCCGTTCCGCGCGCTCGTGGGCTACCGCTCGGACGTGCACCGATCCGCGCTCGGGTGGCGTCGCGTGCCCTACCTGTGGATGGGTTCGCTGCTGCAGTTCGGTGGGCTGGCGATCATGCCGTTCGCGTTGCTGCTGCTCACGGGGCAGGGCGAACTCGGGCTGGCCTGGCTGGGTCAGGCCGGGGCCGCGCTCGCGTTCCTGATGGTCGGGGCCGGCGTGCAGATGGTCCAGACCGCGGGGCTGGCGCTCGCCACCGACCTCGCCACCGAGGAGACGCGCCCGCGGGTGGTGGCCCTGATGTACGTGACGCTGCTGCTCGGGCTGGTGGGCAGCGGCTTCGCGTTCAGCATCGCGCTGGCCGACTTCGGTCCGACGCGCCTGGTGCAGGTGATCCAGGCCGCCGCGGTGCTCACGCTGGCCTTCAACGTGATCGCGCTGTGGAAGCAGGAGGCGCGTCGGCCCTCCGCCACCGCGGGCGAGGCTACCGTGCAGGGCTTCCGGGCCACGTGGCGCGCGTTCATCGCGCAGCCCGGGGCGCGTCGCTTCCTCTGGAGCGTCGGGCTGGGCACGCTCGCGTTCAACATGCAGGACATCGTGCTCGAGCCCTACGGCGGCGAGATCCTCGGCATGGGCGTGGGCGAAACCTCGGCGCTGACCGGGCTTGCGGCCCTGGGTGCCCTGGCTGCCTTCGCGCTGGCCGCCCGACTCCTCAGCCGCGGCGGCGATGCCGCGCGGGTGGCGGCGCTGGGTGCGGTCGCGGGCCTGCCTGCGTTCGCGGCGGTCCTGCTCGCCGCGCCGCTGGAGGCGCCGACGCTGTTTCGAGCCGGCACGGTGCTGATCGGCTTCGGCGGCGGGCTGTTCGCCGTGGGCACGCTCAGCGCGGCGATGGCGATGGAGACGCCCGCCCACGTCGGACTCGCGCTGGGCGCATGGGGCGCGGTGCAGGCGACCTGCGCAGGCGTGGCGATCGCCGCGGGCGGAGTGCTGCGCGATGCGGTGTCGCATCTGGCGACGGCGGGTCTGCTCGGCGAAGTCCTCGCGCGCCCGGTGACCGGATACGGCGCCGTCTACTACCTCGAACTGTGCCTGCTGTTCGCGACGCTCGTGGCCATCGGGCCGCTGGTGCGCCCGATCCATCAGTTCCGGCGCGAGGGCCGCAGCCGCTTCGGGCTCGCCAACCTCCCCGGCTGACGTCGTCCACCCCTTTCCCGTACATCCACCGCCAGCCTCGCCCCAACCCCGCCCCCAACCCTCTTCCGCCGCGCACGGGCGATGCCGTCGCCGCGCCATCGAGCATCACCGGCATCCGCCGGAACAAGGAGACCCGCCATGGGATTCGGAGCCATCACCCAGTATGTCGACGTCGCTCAGCTCGTGCTCTACGGGTTCTGGGCATTCTTCTTCGGCGTCATCTACTACCTCGTCCGGGAAAACCATCGGGAGGGCTACCCGATGGAGACCGACGGCCATGCCCGCGGCGTGATCACCGGCTGGCCGGTCCCGCGTCCCAAGACCTACCGCCTCGCGCACGGGGGCGAGGTGAGCGTGCCCAACGATCGCCGTTCGCCGCAGACCCTCAACGCCGAACCCACCCACGGATGGATCGGTGCGCCGCTCGTGCCCACCGGCAATCCGCTGACCGCCGGCGTCGGGCCCGGGGCGTGGGCCGACCGCGCGGATGAGCCGGATCTCGACGAGCACGGTCACGCGAAGATCGTGCCGCTGCGCACCGCCGCGGATTTCTCGGTCGCGATCCAGGACACCGATCCTCGCGGCCTGCCGGTGCTCGGCGCCGATGGTCGGGAGGCCGGTCGCGTGACCGATATGTGGGTCGACCGCATGGAGGTGATGTTCCGCTACCTCGAAGTGAAGGTGCCGGGCGTCGAGCGCACCGTGCTGCTGCCGGTCAACTTCACCCGGATCGGGCGCGATGCGGTCCGCGTCAAGGCCGTGCTCGCCGACCAGTTCGCCGGCGTTCCGCTGACCCGGCATCCCGAGCAGATCACCCTGCTCGAGGAGGAGAAGATCACGGCGTACTTCGGCGCGGGCACGCTCTATGCCGAGCCGGGTCGTGCCGAGGCGCTGCTGTGATGCGAGCGGTCCAGAACCACGGGCACGAGCACGAACTCGAGCCCCAGTACGGGTTGCCCGAGGAACTGCCGGGGAACGAGCGCGTGCTGTGGCAGGGCTCCCCGGACTGGCGATCGCTCGCCGTCCGGGCCTTCCACGTGCGCAAGGTCGCGATCTACTTCCTGCTGATCGTGGGGCTGCGCGTCGGGTTGATGGTCGACGACGGTGCCGGCGCGGGCGAGATCGCCGCCGACCTCGGTCGACTGCTGCCGCTTCCGCTGGCCGCGCTTGCGATGCTCGCGGCGCTCGCATGGCTGTCGGCCCGCACGACGGTCTATACCATCACCGACCGTCGCGTCGTGATGCGCATCGGCATCGTGCTCACGCTCACCTTCAACCTGCCGTTGCGGTTGCTGCACAACGCCGATCTGCACGCGGCCCCGGACGGGACGGCCGACATCGCGCTCCAGTTGCCTCCCGGGGACCGCATCGCGTGGCTGCACCTGTGGCCGCATGCACGCGCCTGGCATGTCCGCCATCCGCAGCCGATGCTGCGCAGCGTGCCGGACGGGCGCGCCGTGGCCGCCATCCTCGGCGGGGCATGGTCGGCGGCCACCGGGCTTGCGCTGGCCGGCGAGCGGCGCGAGGCGTCGTCCGCCGTGCCGACGGGCAGCCCCGACGGCGCGCTGGCGACCTGACCATGAACGCGCATGTGCAGGCGCGCGAAGCTCGAGCCGGCCTGTCGGCGGGTCCGCTGCTGCCGGGCGGGGCGCTCGTCGCCGTCGGGATCGTGCTCGCGGTGGCCGTGACGGCCGTCGGCTACGCCCGCCTGACCGGGCTGGAGGTCCGCGAGCCCGATGCGCGGGCAGTCGCCATCCGTGACTTGCGATTCGAGGACGGGGCGGATGGCAGCGTGGTGGTGATCGACGCGGCCAGCGGGGCGCAGGTCGAGCGCATCGCCGGCGAGCAGGGCTTCCTGCGCGGCGCGCTGCGCGCGCTGGCGCGCGAGCGCCGCATGCGCGGGCAGGGGGCGGCGCAGCCGTTCCAGCTGATCGCGCGCGCCGATGGCCGCCTGACGCTGGCCGATCCGGTCACGGGTCATCGCATCGACCTCGAGTCGTTCGGGCCGGCGAACGCCGGCGTATTCGCGCGGTTGCTGCTGGCGACGGCACCTGCCGCCGGCGAGCCCGCGACTCGCTGAGGGATCCGGCTGCACGGACACGAGCACGGGGTTCGGAAGGGAACACGGGTTACGCGGCGTCGGCCATGGCCGACGCGACGATTCGACAGGGAGCTCCCGGGGCCGCGTGCCCCGATCTGAGGCAGGAGAAGCGACATGGATACCACCGCACCGAGCATCACCAGCGGAATCGAGGCAACGCGTCGGGCCGAGGCGAACACGATGCTGAGCCCGCGGTTCTACACGACCGACTTCGAGGCGATGAACCGCATGGATGTCACGCCCGTCCGCGCGGAATGGGACCGGCTGATGGCCGAGTTCGAGAGCGACGGCAACATCGACCACTTCAGGCGCACGCCGGAGTTCGTCTCCGAGATCCGCGAACTGCCCGAGGCGCTGCAACGCGAGTTCATCGACTTCCTGATCACGTCGGTCACCTCCGAATTCTCCGGCTGCGTGCTCTACAAGGAGATCGAGAAGCACGTCGACAACCCGGACATCAAGCGGCTGATGGGTTACATGGCGCGCGACGAGTCGCGGCATGCCGGCTTCATCAACCAGTCGCTGAAGGACTACGGCATCGCGGTCGACCTCGGTTTCCTCAAGCGCGAGAAGAAGTACACCTACTTCCGGCCGAAGTTCATCCTGTACGCGACCTACCTGTCCGAGAAGATCGGCTACGCGCGCTACATCTCGATCTTCCGGCAGCTCGAGAAGCACCCGGAGCACCGCTTCCACCCCATCTTCAAGTGGTTCCAGCGCTGGTGCAACGACGAGTTCCGCCACGGCGAGTCGCTCGCGCTGCTGATGCGTGCCGATCCGAAGCTGCTCACCGGGGTCAACCGGCTGTGGATCCGCTTCTTCCTGCTCGCGGTCTACGCGACGATGTACGTGCGCGACCACACCCGCCCCGAACTGCATCACGCGCTGGGCCTGGACTCGACCCAGTACGACATGCAGGTGCTGCGCATCACCTCCGAGATCTCGCGCCAGATCTTCCCGTTCGAGCTGTCGATCGACGACCCGCGCTTCCGCGCCGGGCTCGAACGGCTGTGCCGGATCGGCCAGGCGAGCGACCGCGCGAAGGCGCGCGGCGGCCTGATCGGTGGGCTGCAGCGGGGCGCGCTGGCGGTCGCGGGACTGGCCACCTTCGCGCGGCTGTACCTGCTGCCGGTGCGGCCAAACACGCTGCCCGACCGCGTGCTGATGGCGCCGGCGTGGTGAGCGTGGCACTCCGCCGACCGCGGGGCGACGGAATCCGCCGATGACCCTGCTTGCCCTGGCGGCGGCCTATTCGGTCTTCCTGTGGTGGTTCACCACGGGGGCGATCATCTGGCTCGACCGCAGGCCGGAGCGCACCTGGCCGCGGTCGATGCTGGGGGCCACCGTGCTGGGACTGCTTGCGCTGGCCGGCCTGCTCGCCACGCGCGACGACGCGTCGGTCGCGGGTGCCTTCCTCGCGTTCACCTGTGCGGTGCTGGTCTGGGGGTGGATCGAGGTTGCCTTCCTCCTGGGGTACGTCACCGGCCCGCGTGCGCGGGCACACCCCGAGGGCGAGGGCGAGTGGTCGCGCCTGCGCGGCGCGATCGGCACGATCCTGTGGCACGAACTGTTCACGCTCGCGATGGCGGCTGTGGTCCTGGTGGTCACCCAGGGCGCCGCCAATGCGGCCGGGCGCTGGACCTTCCTCGTGCTGTGGGTGATGCGCCTGTCGGCCAAGCTGAACCTGTTCCTCGGGGTGAGCAACCGCGGCGAGGAACTGCTGCCGGGGCGCTTGCGCCATCTGGCGACCTACTTCGGCCGCCGGTCGATGAACCTGCTGTTCCCGGTGGCGGTGACCGCTGCCACCACGCTCGCTGCCCTGCTGTGGCTGCACGCGGCGGCGCCCTCGGCGAGCGCGCACGAGAGCGTTGCGCTGGCCCTCGTGGCGGCCATGCTGACCCTCGCCGTCGTCGAGCACTGGTTCATGGTCCTGCCGCTCTCGGGCACGGCCATGTGGCAGTGGGCGATGCAGCGCGAGCGTCCATCGCCGCCCGATGTCCCGCGCACCGTGAAAGGCGGGGCAGCCGCCCTGCCTCCGCGGGTGGCAGAGGCGGTGGACTGACATGGGCCCGGACGGCACCCTCGCGGCCGCGGGCGCGCCCCTGGCCAGCCGCGCACCCTCCGGCCGACCGTCGGCCACGGCGCTCGTCATCGGCAGCGGCTTCGGGGGGCTGGCCGCCGCGGTGAGGCTGGCGAGGCGCGGCTATCGCGTGACCGTGCTCGAGAAGCTCGACGCGCCGGGCGGGCGCGCAAGCGTCCATCGCCAGGACGGATTCGTCTTCGACGCGGGGCCGACGATCGTCACCGCCCCCTTCATGCTCGAGGAACTGTGGGCGCTGGCGGGTCGGCGCCTGTCCGACGACATCGACCTGCGCCGGCTCGACCCGTTCTACCGCGTGCGTTTCGACGACGGCAGCCACTTCGACTACAGCGGCAGTGCGGCTGCGATGCGCGCCGAGGTCGCGCGATTGTCGCCAGCGGACCTGCCGGGCTACGACCGCTTCATTGCCGAGGCGGAGCTCTGCTACCGGCTGGGCTTCGAGAAACTGGGGTCGATCGCCTACGACTCGCTGGGCGATCTCTTCGCGGCCGTGCCTTCGCTGCTGCGCATGCGCGGCTGGCGCACCATGCACTCGCTGGTGGCCAGCCACTTCCGCGACCCGCGCCTGCGCATGGCCTTCAGCCTGCAGACCCTGCTCATCGGCGGCAATCCCTTCGCGGTCACCGGCGTCTACAGCCTGATCAACGCACTCGAGCGCCGCTACGGCGTCCATTGGGCGATGGGCGGTACCGGCACGCTGGTCACCGGGCTGGTGCGCCTGCTCGAGGGCCTCGGCGGGCGTCTGCGGTGTTCCACCGAAGTCCGGCGCATCGTGGTCGAGCAGGGCCGTGCCACCGGCGTGGAACTGGCGAGCGGGGAGCGGATCCCCGCCGACATCGTGGTCTCCAACGCCGACATGGCGTGGACCTACCGCAACCTGATCGAGCCGCAGCACCGGCGTCGCTGGACCGACCGGCGCCTGGCCCGCGGGCGCTACTCGATGAGCCTGTTCGTCTGGTACTTCGGCACCGACCGCCAGTTCGCCTCGGTGCCCCACCACATGATGCTGCTGGGTCCGCGCTACCGCGAGCTGCTCGACGACATCTTCCGGCGCCACCGGCTGGCCGACGACTTCAGCCTCTACCTGCACCGTCCGACCGCGACCGACCCGTCGATGGCGCCCGCAGGCTGCGACGCGTTCTACGCGCTGGTGCCGGTGCCTCACCTGGACAGCGGCGTGGACTGGGCCACCCATGCCGAGACCTTCCGCCAGCGCATCGCCGAGCGGCTGGAGTCGACCGTGATGCCGGGATTCTCGCGCCACGTCGTCACCTCGCGGCTACTCACGCCCCAGGACTTCCACGATCGCCTGCTCTCCTACAAGGGCGCGGCATTCGGCCTGGAGCCCACGCTGCTGCAGAGCGCCTGGTTCCGGCCGCACAACCGCAGCGAGGACATCGAGCGGCTCTACCTCGTGGGCGCCGGCACCCACCCGGGCGCGGGAGTGCCCGGGGTGCTGATGTCCGCGCGCGCGCTCGACAGCGTCGTCCCCGATCCCGAACGCCTTCACGCCCATGCCTGATACCGCGCTGTCCTCCCCGCCCCCGGCCCCGCCCGTCGCCGACCTCCAGGCCTGCGAGTCGCTGATGCGCGGGGGGTCGCGCTCGTTCTTCGCGGCCTCCCGGGTCCTGCCCTCGCGCATCCGGTCGGCGGCGGTCGCGCTCTACGCGTTCTGCCGCGTCGCCGACGACGCGATCGACCTCGCGCCCGACCCCGCCCTCGCGCTGGTCGCCTTGCGCAGGCGGCTCGACCGCATCTATGCCGGCCTGCCCCTGCCGATCGACGCCGACACCGCACTCGCGGGCATCGTCGGCCCGTATGCGCTCCCGCGGGGGTTGCTCGAGGCCTTGCTCGAGGGATTCCAGTGGGATGCCGAAGGCCGCGAGTACGAGACCATCGAGCAGGTCTGCGATTACGGCGCGCGCGTGGCGGGCACGGTGGGCGCACTCATGGCGCTGGTGATGGGCACGCGCAGCCCGCCCGCGATCGCGCGGGCCTGCGAACTGGGCGTGGCGATGCAGCTCACCAACATCGCGCGCGACGTGGGGGAGGACGCCCGCAACGGTCGTCTCTACCTGCCGCGGCAGTGGCTGCGCGAGGAGGGCGTGGACGTGCAGCGCTGGTTGCAGGCGCCGCGCTGGACGCCTGCGATCGCCCGTGTGGTCGCGCGCGTTCTCGCGTACGCCGACGACCTGTACCAGCGGGCACCCCAGGGCATCGCCTATCTTCCCCGCGACTGCCGACCCGCCATCCAGGCGGCGCGACTGGTGTACGCGGAGATCGGGCGCGAGATCGAGCGTCGCGGCCTGGACAGCGTGTCCGGGCGCGCGGTGGTCGGCACCGCGCGCAAGCGCTGGCTGATGGTGCGCGCGCTGTCGGCAGGCGTGCTGCTGCCCACGGTCCCGCGCGGCGGCTGGCCGATCCTGCCGGCGGTCGCGCCGCTGGTCGATCTCGCCGCCGAGCCGGGGCCTCCGCTCGCGCGGGGCGAATCGTTCTATCACCGCACGATCTGGGTGATCGGGCTGTGCGAGCGGCTGCGCGAGCGCGAACGCGCGCAGTGGCTGGCGCGCGACGGACAGCCGCTCGCCTGAGGAGCGGACCCGCGCGCACGGCGCCCCGGCGTGCGCCGTCGTCGGGTGCTACCATCGATCGCGCCGCGAGTGGCCTGAGCCCCGGATTCCATACGTCATGCCCGTCGATTCGATCGTCATCGCCTCGCGCGAGAGCCTGCTCGCGATGTGGCAGGCCGAGCACGTCCAGGCACGCCTGCGTGCACGCCATCCCGGACTGCCGGTGAGCATCCTCGGCATGACCACCGAGGGCGACCGTTTCCTCGACGTGTCGCTCGCGCGCATCGGCGGCAAGGGCCTGTTCGTGAAGGAGCTCGAACAGGCGATGGTCGATGGCCGCGCTGACATCGCCGTGCACTCCATGAAGGACGTGCCGATGACGCTGCCCGAGGGCTTCGTGCTGCCGGCGATCCTCGAGCGCGAGGATCCGCGCGATGCGTTCGTGTCGAACCATTACCGCGCCCTCGCCGAACTGCCGCCCGGCAGCGTGGTCGGGACCTCGAGCCTGCGGCGCGAGAGCCAGTTGCGCGCCCGTTACCCCTCGCTCGACGTGAGGCCGCTGCGGGGCAACGTGCAGACCCGGCTGCGCAAGCTCGACGAGGGCCAGTACGCGGCCATCATCCTCGCGGCCGCCGGGCTGCGCCGGCTCGGCCTCTCCGCGCGCATCGCCTCGCTGCTCAGCCCCGAGGAGAGCCTGCCCGCGGTCGGCCAGGGAGCCGTCGGCATCGAGTGTCGCGGCGACCACGTCGCGCTCGTGGACACGCTCTCCGCGCTCGGCGACCCGGTGACCACGGCCTGCGTGAAGGCCGAGCGGGCGATGTCCCGCGCGCTCGCGGGCAGTTGCACGGTGCCGCTGGGCGGTTTCGCGGAGGTGGCCGGTGACACGATGCGCGTGCGCGGCTTCGTGGCCAGCCCCGATGGTCGCCGCATGGTCAGCGACGAGGTCAATGGCTCGCCCGCGGAGTGCGAGGCGCTCGGATGCTCGCTCGCGCAGCGTCTGACGGCGCTGGGCGCGGCGGAGATCCTCGCCGCACTCGCGTGAGCGGGGCGACGCAGCCCGGACCCCTCTCGGGGCGGAGCATCGCGGTCACGCGGCCCGAGCAGCAGGCGCAGCGCCTGTGCGCGGCGATCGAAGCGGCCGGTGGCGAGGCGGTGCGCCATCCGCTGATCGAGATCGGCGCGCCCGTCGACCCGCGGGGGCTGCAGCAGGTGCTCGCACGTGCGGCGAGGTACGACTGGGCGATCTTCTCGAGCCCCACGGCGGTCGAACGCGGGCTGGCCGCGCTCGCCGCCGTCGCCCCGGTGCCGCCGGCCCGCTGGCGCGTGGCCGCCATCGGCGAGGGCACGGTCCGCGCGCTGGCGCGCTACGGCGTGACCGGCGTACTCGCGCCGACCGAGCGCTACGACAGCGAGGCACTGCTCGAGTGTCCCGGCCTTGGCGACCTGCGCGGGCAGGCGGTGCTGGTCTTCCGCGGGCAGGAAGGACGCGACGCCCTCGAGCGCGGGCTTCGGCAGCGCGGTGCAGCCGTGGAGTTCGCCGCCTGCTATACCCGGCGCAGGCCGGAGGGCACCGCGGCGATCCTCGCGCAGCGGGCGAGGGAGGGGCGCCTCGACGCGGTCGTGGTCACCAGCAGCGAGGCTGCCGGCCATCTGGCGGCGATGCTGGAGGGGATCGAGGCCGTCGCGCTTCGCGCGCTGCCGGTGTTCGCGCCGCACCCGCGCATCGTCGCGGCGCTGCGCGAGGTCGGGTTCGCGAACGCGCGACTCACCGCGGGCGGCGATGACGGCGTGGTCGAGGCGCTCGTCGCATGGGCCCGGGAGCCCGGCGGGGACACGGCATGACCGCGCCCGAACCGGCGCAGCCGCGCGAGGAGACGACGGTCGCCGAGGGCGCGCCGGTGGCCCCGCCCGCGAGTCCTCCGCCGCTCGAGCGCTCGCGCCGACCGGGGCTGCTGCCGGGTGTGCTCGGGGTCGCCGTGCTTGTGCTGGCATGGGCGGCCTACGACAGTTCGCGCGAGATGCGCCGCCTGCGGGCCGAGGTTGCCCAGCGGCTGACGGCGGCCGACGAGTCGGCGCGGCGCATGGAAGGGGCCGCCACCGGGGCGCAGCGTGCGGCCCGCGAGGCCGAGTCCCGGGTGTCGGCGGTCGAATCGCGGATGGCCGAGTCGCAGAGCCAGCAGGTTGCGCTCGAGGCGCTCTACCAGGAACTCGCGCGGGGGCGGGATGATGCGCTGCTGGCCGAGGTCGAGCAGTCGCTCGCCGTGGCCGCCCAGCAGTTGGCGATCGCCGGCAACGTGCAGCTTGCGCTGGTGGCGCTGCAGGGTGCCGAGGCCCGGCTTGCGCGAATCGAGCGGCCGCCCTTCGCGCCGCTGCGTCGCGCGCTCGCTGCGGACATCGCACGGCTGCAGGCACTCCCGGCCATCGACGCGATCGCCATCGCCCAGCGGCTCGATCGTGCCACGGCCCTCCTCGAGTCGCTCACCCCGGCGCCCGGCGCGGGTCGCGCGGCGGCGGTGTCGCGCCCGCAGGCAGCCGCTCCGGACCCCGAGGGCCAGGGCTGGCGAGCCGCGCTGACCCGGATCTGGACCGAGATCCGCGGCGAGCTTCGCCAGATGGCCACGGTTCGCCGCATCGACCGCGACCTGCCACCGCTCCTGCCGCCCGAGCAGGCGTGGTTTCTCCGGGAGAACCTGCGGCTTCGCCTCCTGTCGGCCCGCCTTGCCCTGCTGGCGCGCGACGAGGCAGGCTTCCGCGGCGACTTGCGGGCGGCCGGGGAGTGGCTCGGACGCCATTTCGATGATGCAGACCCCGCCGTCGCGGCGCTGGGCGAGATGCTGGCCGAACTCGCCCGCGCCACCGTGCGCATCGACCTGCCGGGCATCGGCGAGAGCCTCGAGGCGGTGCGAGCGCTGCGCGCGCGGCAGGACCGCCGACCATGAGCTTCGCGCGGACATGAGGACACTGGCCTGGATCCTGCTGCTGTCGCTGCTCGCGGTGATGCTGGCTGCCCCTGCTGCGCTACACGCCCGGGTATGTGCTGGTGGTGATCCCGCCCTATCGCATCGAGCTGTCCGCGGGCATGGCGGCGTTGCTCGGGCTCGGGGTGTTCGTCGTGGGCCATGTCGTGCTGCGCGCGGCCAGCCGTCTCGCTGCGTTGCCCACCGAAGCGCGCGCATGGCGGATGCGGGAGCGTCGGGCCCGCGCCGACGCCGCCCTCGCCGGCGCCCTGAAGGCCCAGCTCGAGCAGAGGCCCGAACAGGTGCTCGCGCAGGCACGCAGCGCGCTCGAAGGCGGCGCCGACGCCGTGGCCAGCGCGCTGCTGGCCGCGCAGGCCTGCCACGATCTCGGTGATCGCGCAGGTCGCGACGACTGGCTTGCGCGCGTGCGTGCGCTCGATGCGGCCGATCCCGGACCGCGCCTCGCCTGCGAGCGACGCTGGACCTCGGATGAGTCGAGCACGGCCGCGACGCGTCCCGCCCCGACCGAGCCGGCCCTGCCGGAGCGCCCGCAGGCGTGAGCGGCGCGCGCGCAACCCGCCCGGTGCGCGTGGCGCCCTCGCGCG
>CAIKXV010000297.1 GCA_903831455.1 uncultured Pseudomonadota bacterium
CAGGTCGCGCGCCGGGTGCGAGCGCGCCCGCCGGCGCGGAGGCCGCCGCCGGGCCGGGAGTCGAGCCTGCCGCGTCGGCGGGCGTTCCCGGCCTGCCGGGCGGGCGAGCGCTGGTGATCGCGATCGACCCGGGCCACGGCGGCGAGGATCCGGGCGCCATCGGTCCGGGCGGCGTGCGCGAGAAGGACGTGGTGCTGGCGATCGGGCGCAGGCTTGCCCGCCTGGTGGATGCCACGCCGGGGCTGCGCGCGGTGCTCACCCGCGACGGCGACTACTTCGTGCCGCTGCAGGGACGGGTGAGCCGCGCGCGGGCGGTGAAGGCCGACCTGTTCGTGTCGATCCACGCCGACGCCTGGTTCCAGCCGACGGCGCGCGGGTCGTCGGTGTACGCGCTGTCGCTGTCGGGGGCCACTTCGGCGGCCGCGCGCTGGCTGGCGCGCCGGGAGAATGAATCGGATCGCGTGGGCGGCATCAACCTGAACGTGGCCGACCCGGTGCTCAAGCACACGCTGCTCGACCTCACCATGAACGCGACGATCAGCGACAGCCTGCGGCTCGGTCGACACGTGCTGGCCGAACTCGGCGGCATCAACCGGCTGCACCGGCGGCAGGTCGAGCAGGCGGGCTTCGCGGTGCTGAAGGCGCCCGATATCCCGTCGATCCTGGTGGAGACGGCGTTCATCTCGAACCCCGAGGAGGAGGCCCGCCTCTCCGATCCCGAGCACCAGGAACGGCTCGCGCAGGCCATCCTGTCGGGCATCCGCCGCTACCTGCTGCAGACGCCCTCGCATTCGCGGGCGCGGTAGGTTCGGCGTGCCGCGGGTGACCGACGGGTCTGCCGGCGCAGTCCCGACCGGTACGCGGAGCTCACCTGCCGCAGCGCGTGCGGGCAGGCCGGGGGCGCGGCTGCCGAGAGCGCGGCTTGCCGGGGTGCCGACAAGGATCCAACCTGCAACGCGGGGCGCTGTCGCCTGCTGCTAGAGCCGGAGGCTTGCCGCCAGTTGCCCGAAGGGCTCGGAGCAGGGGGCTCCCATCAGGCGGTCGTAGACCTCTGCGGCATGCGACTCGCCCCAGGTGTCGCGCGTGAGGCGCACGAACTTCGCCCTCAGGGCGGCGGGAGGATGGGGGTTTTCCGGCTCGCCACGGATGTAGTCGGCCCGAGTCTCGAACGTGCGTCCGTCCCGGAAGGTGATGCGCATGTCGGTCTTCTGCATGGCGAGTGACGCCCGCGTGTACTCGGGGTTCTCGGTGACGAACACGCGTCTTGCCAGCGACTGGATGCGGGCGTCGGCGACGGCCTGTTCGCTGGTGTTGTCGGGATCCACGCGGCCGAGCACGAGGATCGCGGCCACGCCATAGGGGATGGAGAAGCGCGCCCCGAAACTCGTAGAAACGTCCTGCCGGTCGAGCATCTTGGCGTGGAAGTAGGTCGAGAAGTCGATCCGCTCGATCGAATCCGTATCGATCGCGCCCCCGTGCGCCCGAAGGGCCTCCTCGGCCAGGTCGAGGCCAGAGTGAACGTAACGCCCGGCCGAGTGGATCTTGAAGTAGCTGCGGCTGATGACCCAGTGCTCGCCGAGCCGCTCGACCACGTGATCCCGATCGATCACATCCGAGTACCCCCCCTTGCCGTGCGCGCTGGCCACTCCGTCATACTCGCCGGTGAAGCCCGACTGCACCATCTGGCGAGCGAAGATGCCCATGTAGTTCGAAAGGCCGGCATAGGCATTGCGCACGGTGACTCCCTCGACGATCGCGTTGCGGGAGGTCGCGATGCCCAGGGTGGCCCCGACGTTGAGCGTGGTGAGCATCTCCCGCTCGCCCACGTCATCCATGCGCGCGACCGCGACTGCGGCGCCGATGGGCCCCGAGGTGGCGTGCGGATGAAAGACGAGCTTCAGCTTCGAGGCGCGGCTGACCCGGGCCGAGGCCTCGTAGCCCAGAATGAAGGCGAGCAGCATCTGACCGTAGGGAAGATCACGCGCCTGAGCGACCGCGAGCGAGGCGGTCGCGAGTTGGATGCCGGGGTGGCCACCACCGGCGTGGAGGTTGCCCTCATCCTGCTCCAGCCAGGTGCCCGCCATCCCGTTGCACAGCGCGGCCTTCAGGGGCTCGGTACGCAGGCCCGAGCCGAGTACGGACGAGGCACCCGGTGGTGAGCCTTCGAGGTGACGCTGGACGAACGCGCGCATCTCGGGCTCACGCAGCCCCCCGATGATCGCGGCGATGCAGTCCGCCATGATCCATCGTCCGCGCTGGAGAACATCCGGCGGCAGGTCTTCAAGGCGGGTGCGTGCGACAAAGCGGGAGAGCGTATCGAGATAGGCGGGTCCGGGCGAACTCATGCGTACTCTCCAGCGTGTGGTAACGTCCCGTGGAAGCTTACCGCAGCGCCACCGATCGGAGCCGCCCGGATGCTGGAGAAGCGCCTGTACTTCCACAGCGATGGTCTTCGGATCTCGGGCTATCTCATGTCGCCCGCAGCCGGTCCGGATACGACGGTCGCCCGGCCTGCCATCCTCATGCTCTCGGGCTATGGGGGCAATCCGCACTTCGACTGCATCGACCTGATGCGTCGGCTCGTCGCGGACGGATGGCCTGTTTTCACCTTCGACTACCGCGGGCACGGCGGCAGCGAGGGTGTGCGTGGCCGTCACCGTCCGCTTGAACAGGCGCAGGACGCCTTCGACGCAGTGTCGTTCATGCAGACGCTGCCGGGGATCGATCCCGAGCGCATCGGCGTCTTCGGTACCAGCTTCGGAGGTGCGCACGCGCTCTGGGTGGCAGCGCACGACGAGCGCGTGCGCTGCGTGGTGGCCAGCGCGGCAGTCACCCACGGCGAGCGTTGGCTGCAGTTGCTGCGTCGCCCCTGGGAGTGGCTCGAATTCCGCGACCGGGTAATGTCCGACGCCCGGCGCCGGGTGGTCGACGGCAAGCCTCATGTCGTGCAGCGGGGGGACATCATGCTCCGCGACCCGGATGCGTTGCGACAGCGAGCCGCGCAGTTCCCGGCGGGCCAGCCGCTGCCGCCAGAGGACATCGACCTCGAGAGTGCGGAAGCCTGCATGCGCTACCGACCCGAGTGGGTCGTCGATCGCATCGCCCCTCGCCCCGTGCTGATGATCACCGCGGCCCGCGATGCGCTGGTCCCGCCGGAGGAACAGCTGGCCTGCTACGAACGCCTGCGCGAGCCCAAGCGGCTGGTTACGCTGCCGAAGGCCGGGCATTACGACACCTACGAGTTCCGCAATCCCGCGGTCGCCGCGGTCGTCCACGAGGAGACGGCAGCATGGTTCAGACGGCACCTGTAGCAGGCATTCCATCCGGAGCAGTGAAGCGAGGGGGCGCGCAAGCGCGCGGTGGGTACGTGCGCGGCCGGGCGCGAGTTCGGGTACCGCAGGCGGGCGAGCCCTTGGTGCGCGGGTCGCGACTGCAGGCCGCGCAAGCGGGTATGTGTCTGATGACGCTGACGGTGCTGAGCGCCGGTGCCCAGACCTTCCCCGCCAAACCGGTACGCGTCATCGATGCGTTTCCGCCCGGGGGGGCGGGCGACGTGATCGCACGCATCCTCGCGCCCCGACTGGCGGAGAACCTGGGCCAACCGGTGCTGGTCGAAAACCGGCCGGGCGCGGGCGGCAACATCGGCGCCGAAGTCGCCGCCCGCTCCGCCCCCGACGGCCACACGCTTTTCATGGGCGTGAGCGTGGTGCTGGCCCCGAGCCGCAGCCTCTACCCGAAGCTCCCGTACGACGCACTCAAGGATTTCGCTCCGGTCTCGAAGGTGGGCACCGGCGCCTATCTGTTCGCGGCCCATCCGTCGCTGCCAGTGCGATCGGTCAGGGAACTGGTCGCCCTGGCGCGAGCGCGGCCCGGCGCGCTCAACTACGCGTCGGGTGGTATCGGTTCGGGGCAGCATCTGGCTGGCGAGCTCTTTCAGTCCCGCGCGAGCGTCAAACTCAACCACGTTGCCTACAAGGGGGGGCCACCGGCGGTGGCCGCCGTCGTGTCGGGCGAGTCGGAAATCGGCTTCATGACCGTGACCGCAGGCCTCGCGCAGGCCCAGTCCGGACGCCTGCGGGCGCTGGCCGTGAGCAGTCCGCAGCGACTACCGACGCTGCCCGATGTGCCGACCATCGCCGAATCGGGTTATGCGGGCTTCGACGTCACTCCGATCTTCGGACTTTACGTGCCGACCGGAACGAGTCGCGAGGTCGTATCGACCCTCAACGGAGCGGTTCGCCGTGCGGTCGATGACAAGGACGTGCGTGAACGGCTGGCCGCTCAGGCTGTCGTCGCCCAGAGCAGTACGCCAGAGGAACTCGCGCAGAGCCTGGCGGCCGAGATCGCGCAGTGGTCGAAGGTGATCGAACAGGCGAAGATCAGGATCGAATGATCGACGGCAAGAGCGCGCCGTCCTCGTCGGCGCCGGGCCTCGCGACCGACCCCGCGCCTTGTGGCGGCCGCAGTCGAGTTCGGTGACGCTTCCGGATGGCGCACGCGTGGCGTACGCCGGCGTCCGACCCTGCGTCCCGTGCCTGTTGCGTCTTCGGGGTAGCATCGCTCCAGCGCTCGGGGCGACCCCACGCCCCGCGGCCTGTCCCCTCGAAATCGATCCACGGAGAACGTCGTGTCTTCACAAACCGCTGCCGTTGTCGCCGAGTTCAAGTCCATGGTCGATCAGCTGCGCGAGCAGTGCCGTGCCAGCCGGACCACGATACGTCTCGACATTCCTGCGCACGGATTCCAGGTCAATGGCGTGGTGGCGGAATCGTGCGCGCCCGGGGTCAACTCGATCGCGTCTACCCCGACGCTGCACCAGCGGTCCACCGTTACGGCGTCTTGGCTGGAGAAGCACCGGCGGATTCTCGTGCAGAACGATTTCAGTGATCCGGAGCTCCAGCCACCGCAGGCGTTGATCGCGCACTACGGTACCCGCGCACAGATGATGGCTCCGGTCGAGCGCGATGGCGCGCTGACGGGGTGGATTTCGGTGCACTACAACCCTGGTCCGCGCGACTGGTCGGCCGCGGATGTTGCCGCGCTGGAGTCGGCCGTGAAGATCGCCCACGCGATCCTGGATCGCGCGTGAACGCGGGGTCGAAGCGCGGCGCTCCGCCTGCGGGCGATCGGCGGGTCGGCTTCGTCGGGCTGGGCATCATGGGCTCGGCGATGGCTGGACACCTGCTCGCGCGTGGCTGGACCGTCATCGGGCATGACGTCGATGGGTCGCGCCAGCAGACGTTCGCCCTGGCCGGCGGGGTCGCAGCGGCCGACCCCGCGGCGGTGGCTCGCCTGGCCGATGTCGTGATCACGCTGCTGCCCGGTGGGGAGCCGTTGCGGGCTGTCGCCGAGGCGGCGGCTTCCGCAGGGAATCCGCGCCTGCTGCTGGCCGACTGCGGCACGCTGGATATCGGCGACAAGCTGGCTGCGCGCGACCACCTGGCGGCCGCGGGCGCGAGGATGCTCGACTGCACGATCAGCGGCACCGGCGCCCAGGCGCGCGAGCGGGATCTGGTGGTCTGGACAAGCGGGGACCCAGCCGACCACGCGCGCGTCGCGCCGGTGTTCGCGGACTGTGCCCGGGCCTGTCACCCCGTCGGACCGTTCGGGCACGCGAGCAAGTTCAAGTTCGTGGCCAATCTGCTGGTGGCGATTCAGACGGTGGCAGCTGCCGAGGCGATGGTGCTGGCCGAGCGGGCGGGACTCGACCTTGCGCGCGTCCAGGAGATGGTGCGATCCGGAGCGGGCAATTCCCGGATGTGGGAGCTGCGAGGGCCGCAGATGGTTGCAGGGCGGTACGACCGGGATGTCGCGTCCAAGCTGGACGTGTGGCAGAAGGACATGCAGGTGATCGGTCGGTACGCGAAGTCGCTCGAATGCGCCGTCCCTCTTTTCCAGGCGAGCGCCCAGATCTTCACGGCGGCGATGGCTCAGGGCATGGGTGCCGAGGACATGGCTGCAGTGTGCCGCGTGATGGAACGGCTCAACGGGATCGACCGCTCCTGAACGCCGTCCGGATGCAGCAGGCTACTCAGTCGGGCTTGATGCCGATCCGCCGGACGATCTGGCCCATCCGGGGCAGTTCATCCCGAATCGCCCTCGACAGATCCTCCGGGGGGCCGCCGCGGGCCTCGAGCCCGAGTTGCGAGAGCTGGGTGCGGACCTCGGGCGAGCGCAGTATGCGCGTAGCCTCGGAGTTGATTCGCGCGATGATTTCGGCCGGGGTGCCGGTGGGTGCGAACAGACCTGCCCACTGCTCGTACTGGTAGCCTTTCAGTCCGGACTCCGCGACCGTCGGCAGGTCTGGCAGCAGGTCGGAGCGACTCGCCGTGGCCATCGCGATCGCACGCAGCTTGCCGCTGCGAACATGCGGCAGCGGGGTGGCCAGCCCGTTGAACATCAGCTGCACATGGCCGCCGACCAGATCGGTCGTTGCAGGTACGGCCCCCTTGTACGGCACGTGCGTCAGTTCGATACCGGCCATCGAAGCGAACATCTCCATGGCGAGATGCTGGGGACTCCCGACTCCGCCGGATGAGTAGAGCAACTGCCCCGGGCGCGACTTCGCCAGTGCGATCAGGTCCCCGACCGACTTGACGGGCAGCACGGGGTGCGTGACCAGAACGGTGGGGATGCTCACGACGGTGGTGATTGGCGCAAAACTCTTCTGCGGGTCGTAGTCCACCTTGCCGTAGACATGCGGAAGAGTGGTCATGATGCTGCTGTTGAGCAGCGCGAGGGTATGACCGTCGGGTGCAGCGCGCGCCGCGCGGGCGGTGCCGGGCAGGCCGGCTGCTCCGGGCTGGTTCTCGATGACAAACGACGCCTTGAGCGCTGGGCCCAGACGTTCCGCCAGGGCGCGCAGCGCGACGTCGGCTGCGCTTCCTGCCGCGAGCGGAATCACGATCGTGACGGGCCGCGCCGGGTAGCCCGTTTGGGCGGTCGCGGCCCCCGACACCGCAAGCGCTGCCACCAGAGCGAGCTGCGACCGGGGTCGAGGGGTGTACGCGCGGGACGATGGGGCCATGGGCTTCCTCGCCAGAGAACGTGAAGACCGCAGCGTACCGCTTTCCGCGCCGTCCGGCCCCCCGAGCGTGCTGGCCGCCGGGTGAAAGGCGCGCGCCGTGCCTGCGCCGAGCGCGCCCCGATGGGCAGCGCCGCCGGTGGAGGCAGGCTCGTGAGCCGGCCCGTTGCGCCATGCCCCGGGGGCACGCAGCCCGCCGAGGTGATCGGCGATGGTCAGTCGACGCAGGCCGCGGGGATGGTGCTGATGAGAGGAGTCGAACCTCCGACCTACTGATTACGAATCAGTTGCTCTACCAACTGAGCTACATCAGCGCCGTTACTGCTGCCCACCGCTGGTGGCCTTCGACCGGCCGACCGCTACCCGTTCCCGGCCGCCTGCCGACCGCCCCCTGCTGCCCGACACGGTACCCTCTGCACGGCCTTCGGGCGGATGGCGTGCGGTCGCGGGGGCGAAGCACCCGGACGCGCGCGAAGCCCGCTGCCACCGGTCGGGCGAGTGCCTGCGAGGGCACCAGCCAGCCCTGGCGGGTGAACCGCCGGGGTGCGCGATGATAGCAATCCGCGGCCCGGCTGTCCCGGGCTGCCCGGTCGCCCGTCGTGAGATTGTTCACGCAGCCTCCCGCCCCGGCGAACGGGCGTCGCCATTCGGCGCCGCGGATCGTCCGCTCGTCCGGCGATGCTCGCGGTCGCGCCGGCAGGCTGTCTACCATTCAAGTGCACAGAGGAACGCACCCATGACCCGCACCCTGCCCACCGTCGTCCGCACCGCTCCTGCCCGAGCCGCCCGCTGCCGCGCCCGGCGCGGCGGCTTCTCGCTGATCGAGCTGATGGTGGCGGTCGCGATCCTGGCGATCCTCGCCTCGATCGCCTACCCGCAGTACCAGAACCATGTGATCCGCGGCTATCGCGCCGAAGGCCAGCAGTGGCTGCAGGACTACGCGCAGATCCAGGAGCAGATCTTCAACCAGTTCCGCGCGTATGCAACCGCGGGGCTGGGCACCGGAGCCGGCCAGGTGCCGATGCTCTGGCCCCCGCAGGGCCTGAGCATCGACCAGCGGTATAACCCTCCTGTGGTTCTCCCGACCGTGCCGCCGCAGCCGCCAGGCTATGTGGTGTGCCTGCAACCGCTGGCCGGCGGACCGATCGCCAACCAGAACGACGGCGGCCTGTGCCTGAACAGCCAGGGGCTGCGCTGGCGCGACATCAACATCAACGGCACCTTCGAAGCGGGGACGGATCGTGGCTGGGCGGACCGCTGACATCCGGGCCGCGGCCTGCGGCGGGGCGCACCCGCGCGCCCGCGCGGACGGCCTGACCCTCGTCGAACTGGTGATCGCGCTGGTCGTGATCTCGGTGCTGGTGGCCATCGGCCTGCCCAACTTCACCGGGTTCATGAGCGAGCAACGCGTCCGGGCGGTGGCCTCCGACCTCGCCGGCGACCTCGCGCTGGCGCGGGCCGAGGCGGCGTCCCGCGGCGCACCCGTGATCGTGGCGCGCGCCGGGGCGGCCGGATGCCTGGTCGGCGGCGCCGGCGGCACGGTCTGGCGCGAGGGCTGGTGCCTGTTCGCCGATGCCAACCGCAACGGCGCGATGGACGCGGGCGAGCAGATCAAGGTGCAGCAGCCGATCAACCCGCCGCTGCGCATCTGCTCGCCGGTGGGCGAGTTCGCCAACACCATCGTGTTCGGGCCGCGAGGGCAGGTGGTGCGCACCACCGCGATCGGGGCGAACGACGGGATCATCGTCACCGACGACACCGGCGGCGCAGCCGAGGCGCGCACCCGCGCCCTGTTCTTCGGCCTGGGCGGTCGCGTGGCGGTGGTCAACCAGAACCGGCAGGCCCTTCCATGCTGACCCCGCTCGCGCACCGTCGCCTCGCCGCAGGCTTCACCCTGATCGAAGTGCTGGTCACGCTGGTGGTGCTCATGTTCGGCCTGCTGGGCACGGCCGGGCTGCTGGTGCGCGGCCAGCGCGCCACCTACGAGGCCTACCAGCGGCAGCAGGCGCTGGCGATCGCCACCGAAATCGCCGAGCGGATGCGCGCCAACTCGGCCAGCGCGGCGGCCTATGCGGCGGCGGCTCCGGTCGCGACCCCGCTGGGTGCGGGCATCCGGTTCAACAACATCGGATCGTCGATCCCGAACTGCGGTCCCGGCACCACCTGCACGGCGGCGCAGCTCGCCGACTACGACACCGCGATGTGGGACGGGCTGCTGGCCGGTGTCACCGAGGTCGAGGTCGCCACCGGCTTCAACGTCGGCGGGCTGGCCAACGCCCGCGGCTGCATCGCGGGCACCGGTGCCGCGGCCATCGCGGGCGTGGGCCTGACCGGCACCGTGTGGCGGGTACAGGTGGCGTGGCAGGGGCGGGATGCGACGACGGCTCCGCCCGCCGGACTCGCCTGCGGCACCGGGCAGTACGGCGCCGAGAACCTGCGGCGGGTCGTGTCGGTCGACGTGATCGGGGTGCAGTGAACATGGTCCATCCGCGGCGTTTCCCTCGTCGACAGTCGCCCGCGCGGCGCATGCGCGGCCTGTCGCTGGTCGAACTGATGATCGGCCTGGCCATCGGGCTCGTGCTGTCGCTGGGCATGGTCACCATGATCACCGGTACCTCGCGCGGGTTCCGCGACATCGACGAGTCCGCTCGCATGCAGGAGGGCGCCGCCGATGCGCTGCGCTACATCGGTGATTCGGTCCGCCTCGCGGGTTTCTACGGGTTCGCCGGCGCGCAGACCACGCAGGTCGAACTGCCGCAGCCGGTGCCGAACGCCGGGCAGGAGGTCGATACCCAGGCCGATTGCGGGTCGGCCGGCAATCCGCCGCAAGTCAACTGGGCGCTGCCGACCGATGCGCAGGCCACGCCGATCCGCGGCGGGGCCAACATCGCGGTGGCGGATGTCAACGGACTGTATCCCTGCATCCTCGAGACCAACTTCGTCGGCGGCACGGTGCTGGTGACGCGCGGCGCCACCGGGGTTCGAGTGGTCGACCCCACGCCGCTCACCGATCTCCAGGATGCGCCGCTGGTGCCCGACACGATGTACGTGCAGGCCGACCCGCTGCGCGGTGCGATCCTGTTCCGGGGCGGAACGGCCCGGCTGGCCACCTTGCGCGCCGCGGGGCAGGTGCGCACGACCGTCGATGGCCTGAACCCGGCGGTCGATGCACCGCTGTTCGAGTACTCGGCGCACGTGTACTACGTGCGTCCGTGCAGCCGTCCGCTCAACCCGCCCGGGTGTACCGCCAACGACGACGCCGGTCGACCGATTCCCACGCTGGTGCGCCAGCAGCTGCAGGGGCGCACGATGGTCGAGGTGCCGCTGGTGCAGGGCGTGGAGCGTATCGGGATCCTGTACGGCATCGACAACGACGGCGACGGTCGCGCCGAGACGCAGGCGCTGCTGCCCGGCGCGGCGGACTGGGCGAACGTGGTGTCGGTGCGGGTGGCGGTGTTGATGCGCTCGCTCACGCCGAATTCCACCTTCAACGACGCAGGCAAGCGCTACGACCTCACCGGGGGTAATGCCGCCGCCTTCACCTGCAACCCCGTGGTCGTCAACGAGTGCCAGTTCCAGCGTCGCGTGTTCGTGCAGTCCTTCCAGGTCCGCAACGTGGCCGGACGCCGGGGAGCCCTCTGATGCCTTCGTTGCATGATCGAACCTCCGCCCCTGTCTCCCACCGGATGCGCGACCGCCGGCCGGCCCCGACGCGTCGTCGGCCCGGCATGGCGCACGAGCGCGGCGCGGTCCTGGTGATCGGCCTGATCATGCTGGGCGTGATGAGCCTGCTGGTCGCCTCGATGATCCGCACCTCCATCCTGGAACTTCGCATCGGGGGGGCGAACCAGGCGGCGCTGGAAACCTTTGCCAACGCCGAGTCGGCGCTGCTCGCCTCGATCGCCGCGAACGCCGGTCGCTGGGCACCCGGGTTCACCAACCTGCCCGTGGGCACGGCAGGGGCACCCGTTCCGGTCGTGCCGCTGCTCACCACGGTGCAGAACGGCACGGTCGACGAGCCCGTGATCCGCCAGATCGCCTGCGGCAACCCGGCGGGCGCGAGTTCGCTGGCGGCCATCGGGCAGAACAACGCGGTGGCCATCGTGGTGTTCGATATCGTCTCCACGGCGCGCAGCCTGCTGGGCGGAGTCCAGCGGCTGGGGGCCGGCATGGAACTGCAGACGCCGGGGGAAGCATGCTGAGCGCCGCGCCCCGGTACCCCGTGCAGCGCGAAGCCCCAGGCTGCGCACGTGGCCTCGGGTGGCCCCTGCGCCATGACGGAGCCGGCAGCCGGTGCGGTCGCGCGACAGGGTCATGCGCGCGTGGCCGATGGGCGCCCTCGACCGATGCCGCGGCCAACCGGCTGACGGATTCGATGGCCACTTCGAGGGCCTGTTCGATGGCGCTTGCAGTGACCGATTCGATGACCGATTCGATGACCGGCTCGCCCCGCCGCTCGACAACCGGTTCGATGACTCCCCGGGTGACGGAGCCCCTCGCCGGCGCGCGGACCGGACCGACGATCGCCTGACCCCTCCATCGGCGCGACGAGCGCCGACCCGTGCATTCGCCAGCTCCCCCTTCAGCGCAGGATGTTTCCCATGATGACCACTCCCCGCTCCGTGTCGGCCCGCGTGATCGCATGGCTGATGATCGCGATGATGGCCAGTCCGTTGCCGGCGATCGCGCAGGTGTCGAACACGCCGGTGCGCGACTCGGCGATCTTCCTCGCGCAGGTGCCGGGCAGCACCTCCGAGCCGACCATCATGCTGGTGCTGACGGCCAACGACCGGATGAACGTGGCCGAACCCTGGCGCGAGGTGCCGGGCGAATACAACTCGCACATCGAATACCTGTGG
>CAIKXV010000298.1 GCA_903831455.1 uncultured Pseudomonadota bacterium
GGACCCACACCTTCCCATCCCGAACAGGACCGTGAAACGCTCCCGCGCCGATGATAGTGCGATCTTTTTCGCGCGAAAGTAGGTCATCGTCAGGCACCCCTCTCGAAAGCCCCGGCCCCACAAAGCCGGGGCTTTCGTCTTTTACGGGCCCGGAATCCATGGTCCGGCCTGCGTATCCGCGCCGGGGGCCGGGCCGATCGACCGGCTGCGCAAGGCCCACGGATCGGGCGAGCCGAAACCCCGCGTCGCGACCACCGCCTGCGTCCCGGAGCCGGGTCGACAGACCGACTCCCCAACCCCCGCGGACCGCACTCGCGTGCCGCGTCCGATTGCGCGGATCGGCTGCGACAGGGCGACCGTGATCGCGTTGCGCGAGGTCCCGCGTGCGGGGATCCGTCACGTGCTGCGGTTACCATACGGCCGGGTCCGCGCGACTTTGCCGGGCGCGGCGCCCTGCAGGCGCAACGCAGCTCCCTTCCGTCTCTTCCTTCGGGGACGAGCAACGCCATGAGTCTTCACCCGATCATCCTGTCCGGAGGCGCCGGCACCCGCCTGTGGCCGCTGTCCCGCGAGTCCTTGCCGAAGCAGTTCCAGTCCTTCGGAGGACCGCACACGCTGCTGCAGGCCACCGTGCTGCGCTGTCATGGCCTGGCCGACCTCGCGCCCGCGGTGGTGGTCAGCAACCACGAGCATCGATTCCTGGTTGCGCAGCAGTTGCAGGAGGCGGGCGTGGTCGATGCCCGTGTCGTGCTCGAACCCTTCGGGCGAAACACCGCACCGGCCGTGGCGCTCGCCGCCCTGGTCGCGCAGCGCGAGGACGCCGAGGCCGTGCTGCTGGTGCTGCCCTCCGACCACCTGATCCCGGATGGCGCGGCCTTCCGCGCCCAGGTGACTGCCGCGCTGCCCGCGGCACGCGCCGGGCATCTCGTGACCTTCGGCATCCGTCCTCGCTGGGCCGAAACGGGCTACGGGTACATCGCGCTGGGTGCGCCGCTGGCCGGCGACGACCCTTGCCTCGTGGTCGATCGCTTCATCGAGAAGCCGGATGCCGAGCGCGCCGCGGCGCTGGCCGGCGACGGGCGCCACGCCTGGAACAGCGGCATGTTCCTGATGTCGGCCCGTGCCTTTCTCGACGAACTCCGGCAACTGCGCCCCGAGGTGCTTGCCGCCTGCGAGTCGGCGGTCGAGCGAGGCGTGCGCGACCTCGATTTCCTGCGCGTCGACGCCTCTGCGATGGAACCCTGCCCCTCGGTGTCGATCGACCACGCGGTGTTCGAGCACACCCGTCGCGCCGCGGTGAAGCCGGTCGACTTCGCCTGGTCCGACCTGGGTTCATGGAAGGCGCTGTGGGACATCGGTGACCACGACGCCAGCGGTAACGTGGTGCACGGCGAGGCCGTGCTCGAGGACGTGCACGACAGCTACGTGCATGCCCAGGGAAGGCTGGTGGCAGCGGTCGGCCTCTCGGATATCGTGGTGGTCGAGACGCCGGATGCCGTGCTCGTCGCCCGCCGCGAGCGCGCGCAGGACGTGCGCCTCATCGTCGCTCGCCTGCTGGCGACCAGGCGCCCCGAAGGCGTGATCCACCGCCGGGTCTACCGACCGTGGGGCACCTACGAGACCGTGGACGCCGGAGAGCGGTTCCAGGTCAAGCGGATCACGGTCAATCCGGGGGCGAGCCTCTCGCTGCAGATGCACCACCACCGTGCCGAGCACTGGATCGTCGTGCGCGGCACCGCGCGCGTCACCCGCGGCGACGAGGTGATGACCCTGGCCGAGAACCAGTCGACCTACATCCCGCTGGGCGTGAGGCATCGGCTCGAGAACCCGGGGCGCATCCCGCTCGAACTGATCGAGGTGCAGTCCGGCGCCTACCTGGGCGAGGACGACATCGTCCGCTTCGAAGACCACTACAACAGGAACTGACCGGCTTGCCCGGCGGACGCATCATGACGACCCGATCGATCACCAAGGCGGTATTTCCCGTGGCCGGCATGGGCAGCCGCTTCCTGCCCGCCACCAAGGCCAGCCCGAAGGAAATGCTGCCGGTGGTGGACAAGCCGCTGATCCAGTACGCGGTCGAGGAGGCCGTCGCGGCCGGCCTGACCGAGATGATCTTCGTCACCGGGCGCAACAAGCGGGCGATCGAGGACCACTTCGACCGTGCGGCCGAGCTCGAGATGGCGCTCGAGGAGCGCGGCAACGTCAAGCTGCTGGAGACGGTGCGCAGCATCCTGCCGCGAGGCGTGCACTGCGTGTTCATCCGCCAGCCGGAGCAGCTCGGGCTGGGGCACGCGGTGATGTGCGCGCGCCCGCTGGTGGGCGACGAGGCCTTCGCGGTGATCCTCGCCGACGACCTGATCGATGCCGATCCGCCGGTGATGAGCCAGATGGTCGCCCGGCACGCCGAACGGGGCTGCAGCGTGATCGGCGTGCAGCAGGTTGCCCGCGAGGAGACGGACCAGTACGGCATCGTGCGCTGCGGCGCGGGCGAGGGCGACCTGTGGCCGATCGAGGGCATCGTCGAGAAGCCGCGCCCTGCAGAGGCGCCGTCCACGCTGGGCGTGGTCGGTCGCTACATCCTCACGCCCCGGATCTTCCACCACCTCGAGCACGGCGTGCCGGGGCGTGGCGGGGAGATCCAGCTCACCGATGCGATCGCCGCACTGCTCGCCGACGAAACGGTCCTCGCCTACGCATTCTCGGGGACCCGTTACGACTGCGGATCGAAACTGGGTTACCTGAAGGCAACCCTCGCCTTCGCACTGCAGCACCCCGAGGTGGCGGGCGACTTCGCCGAGCACCTGCTCGACATGGCCGGCACCCTGCGTCCGTCCGGGCGCTGAACGGGCGCCTCGCCTTCCGCGGGTGCACATGCAGCCCCTGCCAACGCTGCCGGCCGCATGGCGCCAGCCGTCCCCGCGGACGGTGGAACGCGCACGCGGCGCGGTGGTGCTGCTCGCGTCGCTGCCGCTGGTGGCGCTCGGGGTCGAAGCGTTCGAGACCGGCCTGGGCGCCAATCCGATCGAGCGCTTCACCCGCGAGACGGGCGAGTGGACGCTGTACCTGCTGCTCGCCACGCTGTCGGTGACCCCCCTGCGGCGCCTCACCGGCATGCACTGGCTGCTGCGCCTGCGCCGACGACTGGGCCTGGCCGCCTTCGCGTACGGATGCCTGCACTTCATCACCTGGCTGTGGCTCGACCAGTGGTTCGACCTCCCGGCCATCGTGGCCGACATCGTGAAGCGACCCTACGTCACCGCCGGTTTCGCCGCCTTCGTGCTGATGCTGCCGCTTGCGGCCACTTCCACCGACGCGATGGTCCGCCGGCTGGGCGCCACCCGCTGGCAGCGGCTGCACCGGCTGGCCTGGGTGAGCGGTGCGCTGGGCGTGCTGCACTACCTGTGGCTGGTGAAGGTGGACCTGCGTCCGCCGCTCGTCTGCGCGGCGGTGCTGGCCGTGCTGCTGGTGCTGCGCCTGCTGCTGCGCCGGCGCTGACCGCAGGCGTCGGGCGCGACTCCAGGCGCCCGCGTCGAGCGCCGCAGGTGCCCACCGCCCTGGAGGCGGCGCGGGCTCGCGGGTGCGGGGCGCCCGGCGCACGCGACGCAACCGTGGCGAGCCGATCGCCGCGAACGCTCCTTCTTCACTCGAGCGGCCGGGCCTGAATGGGTCGCCAGCGGTGCGCCTGCCGCGGCACTGCGGCCCGCGTCGCGTCGGGCGAATGCCAACCCGGATGCTGCGCAGGCGCCCGCCTGCCGGGCGCCCGGTGCTTCCCACCCTGCGGGAGGAGGCCGATCGTGGCGACCGCGCCGTGACCCGGCCGAATCCGCCCGGTCGGGCCCGTGCGCGCCCGGGTGACCAGACGTGCCTGCAGGCCGAGGACCTGCGCGGGATGCACGCCCATGAAAAAACCCCCGGAGGCTTTCGCCTGCGGGGGTTCCCAGCGCTTCGTGCCTGAAGGGACAGTGGTAACCGTTGCGACTGTTCCCTCGGGCTACAGGACAGGCTGGCGTGTGAACCGCCGGCTCCGCCCTCGGAGCGTGGTGATTACTTCTTCTTCTTCGCGGCCTTCTTGGCCACTTTCTTCACGGCCTTCTTCGCCACTTTCTTGGCGGCTTTCTTCGCGGGCTTCTTGGCAGCCATCGTGTTTCTCCTTGATTGAGTTTGTCACGACCTTGCGTGCAACCGCACTGCAGTGCCCTGGCTCGGAGAGACGGAGCGCGGACCCAGCTGCACTCCCATCACAATCGCGACTGAACCGTGTTGCACTCGCCTGTCGTTGATCTTGCCTCTTGACAAGCGCGCGATTGCTTGGTGGCGCGATTCTATGCCACTTTCTGAAAAAAAAACAACATCACGCTGAAGTTTTGTCCGACTGTCGCATCGATGCGATGCATGCGCGCATCGATCAAGGCAACAACGACTCGTGCGCGTAGAGGTCCGCGATGTCCTCGCGTGCACGCACCTCGTGCATCGCGCTGCCATCGATCACCACTTCGGCGGCGCGAGGACGCGTGTTGTAGTTGGAGCTCATGCTCATGCCGTAGGCGCCTGCCGCCCCTATGGCCAGAAGGTCTCCGGGCTCGATCGCAAGCTCGCGATCGCGAGCGAGCCAGTCGCCGCTCTCGCAGACGGGTCCCACCACGTCGTAGCGATGCGCGGTCGACTGGCGCGGGCACACTTCGTGCACCGGATGCCACGCCTCGTAGAGCGAGGGTCGCATCAGGTCGTTCATCGCCGCATCCACGATCGCGAAGTTGCGCGTGGCGCCGGGCTTGAGGTACTCGACGCGGGTGAGCAGCAGGCCGGCGCCGCCCACCAGCCAGCGGCCCGGCTCGAAGACGAGCCGCTGCGGGCGCGTGCCGTAGGCCGACAGCAGCGCCTTCGCGTACTCGTCGATGCTCGGGGGCGTCTCGTCGTCGTAGCGGATGCCCAGGCCACCGCCCAGGTCGATGTGCTCGAGTTCGATGCCCTCGGCGCGCAGCCCGTCGACCATGTCGAGCACGCGGGCGAGCGCGTCGGCGTAGGGGCCGATCTCGGTGATCTGCGAGCCGATGTGGCAGTCGATGCCGGTGATGCGCACCGAGTCGAGCGCGCGTGCCGCCCGGTACAGCGCCAGGACGTCGCGATGCGAGACGCCGAACTTGTTGGCCTCCAGTCCGGTGCTGATGTACGGGTGGGTGCGCGGGTCGACGTCCGGGTTGACCCGGATGCTCACCGGCGCCACCCGCCCGCAGCCCCTCGCCACGCGGGCGAGCCGCTCGAGTTCGGGAATCGACTCGATGTTGAAGCAGAGGATGCCGGCCTCCAGCGCCATGCGCATCTCCGCCTCGCTCTTGCCCACGCCGGAGAACACGGTTCGACCCGGGTCGCCGCCCGCGGCGATCACGCGCGCGAGTTCGCCCCCGGAGACGATGTCGAAGCCGCTGCCCAGCCGCGCGAACAGGTTGAGGATGGCGAGGTTCGGGTTGGCCTTCACCGCGTAGCAGACCAGCGGCGGCTGGGCGGCCGATGCGAATGCGGCGCCGAAGGCGCGAAAGCGCGACTCCAGCATCGCCCGCGAGTAGACGTAGGTCGGCGTGCCGAAGCGCTCGGCGATCGCCGACAGGGGAACCTCGTCGACGTGCAGCTCGCCGCCGCGCAGAGAGTGCATCGCGTCCATCGCGTCCTGCTCCAGGCTGGGCGCCCCCTGCGCGGTCCGCTCAGGGCGCGGGGCGGGTGGGCGCGGGTTTCTTCGGGATTTCGAGCGGGGTCTTGTACCCGCAGCCGGTCGCGACCAGCGCGACGGCCAGCAGCAGCGGGATGCCGCGCGCCCACGCGCGCCACGGGCGCAGGCCCGAGCGCACGCGACGCGCGTTCCCGGGGGCGATACGGGCAACCGGCTTCATGCCGGCGATGTTAGCACTCGCCTCGATCCGCCCTGTCCCGGACCTGCGCTCGTCGGATGCCTCCAGGCGAGGTACCGGAGGCAGGCTCGCTCGGCGAGCGACGCATCGACCGGCGCGGCGGCGCGGATGCGTGCACCGGGCGCCGGTCAGCGCACAGCGAGGCGTCGCTGCCCGCGGCGCGGCTCGTACCGCCGGGCGCGCTGCTCGGGGCAGGGACGTACGCTCGACGATCGACCAGAACGCCGCGCAGTACGCGGACACGCGTCCGCGCGCGGGGCACCGGTCAGAGCGCAGCGAGGCGTCGCTGCCAGCTGCGCAGTTCGTGCCGCCGGGCGCGGTGCTCGGGGCAGGTGCGCTCGACGATCGACCAGAACGCCGCGGAGTGATCGGGCTGGCGCAGGTGCGCGAGTTCGTGCACCACCACGTAGTCGATCAGCGCCGGCGGGGCCTGCATCAGCCGCCAGTTGAGGCGGATCACGCCCGCCGGCGTGCAGCTACCCCACAGCGTGCGTGCGCTGGTGAGCCGCAGCGGCGGCTCGCGCACCTGCAGTAGCGGGGCGAGCAGGCGTACCCGCTCGGCGAACCAGGGCAGCGCCTGGCTGCGAAGCCACGCGCGCAGCAGCGCGCGTACCGACTCGGCGTCCGCCTCCAGCGGGCAGCGCAGTTCGATCCGATCGTCGCGCGGCGTCACCGTCGGCCTGCCCGGCGCCAGCAGCAGGTCGATCGCGAGCGACCGGCCCAGCCAGAGCAGTTCGCTCGGACGGCCGAGCGCATCGACCGGGAAGCATGCGCCCTCGCGCCAGCGCGGCAGGTGCCGACGCAGCCAGGGCCGGCTCGCATCGAGGAAGCGCTCGATCGCGCGCAGCGGCATGCGCGAGGGCACGGCCAGGACCAGTCCGCGATCGCACAGGCTGAGCGCCGCACGCCGGCGCCGCGGGCTGCGGCGTAGCTGGAATTCGATCTGCTCGCCGTCGAGTTCCAGCGTGCTGGTGGCTGCGAGCGCTTCGTTTCGGCGCCGGTTGGGATGCATCGGCGGGGATGCCAGCGCAGGCCCCGAGGGAGCGCTCGTCGCGATCCGGGGGGCGCCGATCGGGAGGCCTGGCGAGGCGACCCCTGGCGCCGCGATCGCCGAGCCTGCCAAGGGAACTGCGGCGGGGAATGCGGCGGGGACTGCGGAGGGGACTGCGGCGGCGGTCATCGCGTCCACGCGCGGCGTTGCGGCGGACGAGGCCATCGTCGCGGCTGCAGGCGCGGCGATCCGCTCGGTGCACGGCACGACGGGGGCGGGCCCTCGCGCCGGTGCCGACGAGGGCGGCTGCGCGGACACGAAGGGTGTAGCGCAGTCGGGAGATGCCTGCGCCGCGAACGGCAGCGCGAGCTGGGCCGGAGGGCGGCGGGCCCCGGTCACCGGTGGCTCGCGCGCCCCGCGATGTCCTGCATCGCCGCCTCGACACGCGCCTCGGCGAGGCGGTTGAGGGCGGCGGCATCCATGCCGGCGGGGTCGATGGGTTCGAGGATCACGACCTCTATCGTACCCGGATGTTTGAGAAACGCGTTGCGGCCCCAGAGCTCCCCTGCATTGAGGGCGACCGGCACCACCGGCGCGCCGGTGTGCGTGGCGAGCCATGCGCCGCCGATCTGCCACGGCGCGCGCTCGCCGGGCTTGACCCGGCTGCCCTCGGGAAACACCACCACCCAGAAGCCTGCGTCGAGGCGCGCGCGGCCCTGGTCGATCAACTGGCGCAGCGCGCGCATGCGCTGGCCGCGGTCGATCGCGATCGGCGAGAGCATCGCGATGCCCCAGCCCACGAAGGGTACGCGCAGCAGCGAGCGCTTGAGCACCCACACCTGCGGCGGGAAGATCACCTGGAAGGCGAGCGTCTCCCACGCCGACTGGTGCTTGGAGAGGATGATGGAGGGACGGTTCGGCAGGTGCTCGAGCCCGCGCACCTGCCAGCGCACGCCGCAGATCACGCGGGCGAGCCAGACGATCGACCGCGACCAGGTCGAGATCACCCGGTAGCGCACCATCGGCGGCAGGAAGAACAGCGCGAGGGCGAGCAGCGCGTAGGGCGGGGTGATCACCGCCGCCGCGATCGCGAACAGGATCGAGCGTGTCCGGACGAAGCTGCCGGACGGGCGAGCCGGGTCGGCCTCAGGGGCAGAGCGCACCGACCGCCTCGGCCAGGTTCGCGTACACCTGCGTGCCCTCGGGCAGGCCGCCGTCGCGTCGCGTCTTCGTGCCCTTGCCGGTGAGCACCAGCATCGGCGAGGCGCCGACGGCGGCGGCCGCCTGCAGGTCGCGCAGCGAGTCGCCGATGGCCGGCACGCCGGCAAGGTCGACGTCGAAGCGGCGACCGATCTCCTCGAACAGCCCGGCCTTCGGCTTGCGGCAACTGCAGCCGGCGTCGGCCGGGTGCGGGCAGTAGAACACCGCGACGACCTGTCCGCCGACCTCGGCGAGGCGGCGATGCATCAGGTCGTGGATCGCGTTGAGGGTGGCCATGTCGAGCAGGCCACGACCCACGCCCGACTGGTTCGTGGCGACCACGACCTGGTAGCCGGTCTGGTTGAGCCGCGCGATCGCCTCCAGGCTGCCGGGAATCGGCTTCCACTCCTCCGGCGACTTGATGAACTGCGCGCTGTCGTGGTTGATCACGCCGTCGCGGTCGAGGATCACCAGCTTCATGCCGAGGCCTGCGGGTGGCGGTGCGATCGCGCGAGTGGGCGCGGTGTCACGCCGCAGGGCGCCCGGCCCGGCAGGCGGTGGGGCGCCACGCTGCGAGGCGCGCGTGCGGAGAGCGAGTCATGCCGCATGCCTGACGCCGCGCCACGGCCGAGCCCGCCGGGCTGCATGCCCGCTGCCGTGCAAACGCCGGGCGGGCTCGCGCAGACGCGCGGCGCTGCTCCACCGAGGACGCGGGCGGACCTCGCGCCGCGCGCTGCGAGGCGGACGCTACGGGCAGGTTTCATGCCGCGAGGCGCGAGATGTCGGCGACCTGGTTGAAGGCGCGCGCGAGTTGCCCCAGCAGCGCGATCCGGTTGGCGCGCACCGCGGCGTCCTCGGCCATCACCAGCACCTCGTCGAAGAAGCGGTCCACGGCCGGGCGCAGCGTGGCGAGCCGGGACAGCGCGGCCGCGTACTCGCCGCGCGCGCTGCAGGCGGCCGCCTGTGGCGCGAGTTCGGCCAGCGCGGCCTGAAGCGCGCGCTCGGCCGGTTCGCTCATCAGCGAGACATCGGCCTCGGCCTGCACCGCCTCGGCCTTGCGCAGCAGGTTGCCCACCCGCTTGTTGGCGGCGGCCAGGCTCGCGGCCTCGGGCAGCGCGCGGAAGGTAGCCACCGCGGCGAGCCGCGCGGGCACCTGGTCGATGCGGGTGGGCTCCAGCGCCATCACCGCGTCCACTTCCCGGCCGTCATGGCCGCGCTCGCGCAGCAGGTTGGCGAGGCGGTCGTGGCAGAAGCGCAGCAGTTCCGGCACTACCGAGGCCGGCACCACCTCGGCGGCATAGCCAGCGGCCGCCTGCTCGAGCAGCGCGCGCAGGTCGAGCGCGAGCGTCCGCTCGGAGAGAATGCGCAGCACGCCCAGCGCCTGCCGGCGCAGCGCGAAGGGGTCGCGATCGCCGGTGGGCGCACCGCCCGCCGCCCACAGCCCCACCAGCGCATCGAGCCGGTCGGCCAGCGCGACCGA
>CAIKXV010000299.1 GCA_903831455.1 uncultured Pseudomonadota bacterium
CGCGCAGATCGGCCGCAACGTCCACTTGTCCGGGGGCGTGGGCATCGGCGGGGTGCTCGAGCCTTTGCAGGCCAACCCCACCATCATCGAGGACAACTGTTTCATCGGCGCGCGCTCCGAAGTGGTCGAGGGCGTGGTGGTTGAGGAAGGCTCGGTGCTTTCGATGGGCGTTTTCGTCAGCCAGAGTACCCGCATCTACGATCGCGAGACCGGCCAGGTCAGCTATGGACGCATTCCCGCCGGGTCCGTCGTCGTGCCGGGGTCGCTGCCCTCGCCCGACGGCAGCCACAGCCTGTACTGCGCGGTCATCGTCAAACGGGTCGATGCCCAGACACGGGCCAAGACCGGCATCAACGAGCTGCTCCGCGGGGTCTGACCCGCCGCACGAGACGTTGCGGGCCCCGTGTTGCGCTAGGCAAACCCGCACGGGCTTGGCAGAATCGACGCAGCGGAGGTCGGTCAGGCATCCGCCGCAGGCGGATCTTCCCCGGGCGCGCCCACGGGCCTGACACGACGGCCGCCTGACAGTCAGCGTTACCCAACAGACAGGTGCCGGCGATGTCGTTGCTCGATGACCTCAAGAACCAGGCCGAGGTGGTGCGCAACCGCCAGCGCTCGGGAGCCGAACTCGTCGAGCACTACTTCTACGAGATCCACGAGCGGCTCAAGGCGGTTCACAAGCAGCTGCTCGACCTCGCCACCGCGCTGAACACCGTCCGCCCCGACGTACCCCGGCACTACTACGTCGACGGCACCAGCGTGCTCGACGGACTGCGCCAGCAGGACTACGCGCTGTCGGAGAAGAAACGCACGATCGAGTTCCACGACTACTACACCGAACTGCAGTTGCGTACCCACGCAGTCGGCGACAGGCGCCTCGTCATCGAGAAGGATTCCGAGCCGCTCGTGACCCGCCTGCGCGAGTTCCTGTGGGGACACGCGCTCCGGTTCGACCTGCGCGAAATGCGGGCGGAGCGCCGCTACATCGAACGCGGCGTGTTCACCATCGAGCCCGACGTGCCGATCAGCCTCACCGTCACCGGGGTACCGGAGCAGCGCGAGATCCGCCTGGTCATCCGCAACCTCGAGAAACTGGGCGAGGTCACCTACCGCTACGACCTCGACGAATTCAACGACGAGCTGATCGAGGAACTGATCAAGCTGCTGCTCGGCAAGCCCAACGACTTCCGGACCCGCGGCCGTCACCAGCAACGGCCTGTCGCCACGGCCCGCGTCGCAGCGCCCGGCGCCGGGGTGGCCCCGCCCGAGGCCGCCGCTCCCGCCGGGGGCCTGCGCTCGCTCTTCCGGCGCGGCAGCTGACCGTCCCTCTTCCCGGACCCGCCGCCATGTTCCTCACGCCGCTGCTGCACCTGATGGCGGAGAAGAGCGCCTCGGACCTGTTCATCACGGCCGGGGCGCCGGTCTGCATCAAGATCCGCGGCAACGTGATGCCGGTGAACACCCAGGTGCTCGACGCGGCCAGCGTGCAGCGGATCGCGCGCGAGGTCATGAGCGAGCGGCAGGCCGAGCAGTTCGAACAGACGCTCGAACTGAACTTCTCCACCGGCCTGCCCGGCGTCGGCATCTTCCGCGTCAACGTGTTCCGCCAGCGCGGCGCGGTGGGCATGGTGATCCGCCACGTCAAGAACCAGGTGCCTTCGCTCGAGCAGCTCAGGGTTCCCGGGCGGCTGAAGGACCTCGTGATGGAGAAGCGCGGCCTGATCCTGTTCGTCGGCTCCACCGGCTCGGGCAAGTCGAGCACGCTGGCGGCGATGATCGACCATCGCAACTCGGTGCTTCCCGGGCACATCCTCACGATCGAGGATCCGATCGAGTACAACTTCCAGCACCGGCGAAGCCTGGTCAACCAGCGCGAGATCGGGATGGATACCCGCTCCTACGCCGATGCCCTCGCCAGCGCGATGCGCGAGGCTCCGGACGTGCTGATGATCGGCGAGGTCCGCGATCGCGAGACCATGCAGCAGGCGATCACCTACGCCCAGACCGGACACCTCTGCCTGACCACCCTGCATGCCAACAACAGCTACCACGCGCTCAACCGCATCCTCACCTTCTTCTCCCAGGATGCCCGCGCAGCGCTGCTGATGGACCTGTCGATGACGCTGCGGGCCGTCGTCTCGCAGCGCCTGCTGCGGGCGAACGACGGCTCCCTCGTACCCGCGGTCGAGGTCATGCTCAATACCGCGGCGATCGCCGAGCTCATCCGCCGTGGCGCGTTCGACCAGATCCGCGACATGATGGAGCAGAGCCTGTCGCCCGGTTCGCAGACCTTCGAGCAGTCGCTCTTCGACCTCATCAGGCGCGGGCTGGTCACCCCCCAGGAGGCACTGGCCAACGCCGACTCGGCGACCAACCTGTCATGGCTGATCGACAACGGCCAGCAGGCGGGCGGGGTGCGCGCACCTGCAAGCGCCCCCGCGACCCCCGGGGCAGCCTCGGCCGCGCCCCCGAGCGCGCCGCGCGGCCCGGGCGACCGCGAGCCGGAGCCGCGAACGCCAGGGACCGACCTGGGCAGCTTCACCTTCAATTTCGACGTGGTCTAGGAGCACGGCCTTGAACGACCCGCGGCCTGCGACCGCCGCCGTCGTCCTCGACGAGGATGCACTGGCGCTCGCCTGCGAACTGATCCGGCGTCCCTCGGTGTCGCCCGAGGACGGCGGTTGCCAGCAGGTGCTCGGCGAGCGGCTCGCGCGCCTGGGCTTCCGGCTCGAGCCGGTCACCAGCGGCAACACCACCAACCTCTGGGCCCGGCTCGGCGACCTCGACCCGGTGTTCTGTTTCGCGGGCCATACCGACGTGGTGCCGACCGGGCCGATCGAGCGCTGGCGAACCCCGCCCTTCGAGCCGACCGTGGTCGATGGCGAACTCGTCGGTCGAGGTGCATCGGACATGAAATGCGCGCTGGCGGCCATGGTCGTCGCGGTCGAGCGCTTTCTCGCCCGCACCCCCGCCCCGGCGGGTTCGATCGCCTTCCTGCTCACCTCCGACGAGGAGGCCGCGGCCACCGACGGCACGGTGAAGGTGGTCGAGCGACTCGCCGCGCGCGGCGAGCGCATCGAATGGTGCGTGATCGGCGAGCCCACGTCGGTCGACCGGGTGGGCGACATGCTGAAGAACGGCCGGCGCGGGTCGCTGTCGGGCACGCTGCGGGTGCGGGGGCGCCAGGGCCACATCGCCTACCCGCAACTGGCCGACAACCCGATCCATCGACTCGCCCCGGCCCTCGCCGAACTCGTCGCCCTGCAGTGGGATGACGGCAACGAGGACTTCCAGCCCACGAGCTGGCAGGTCTCCAACATCCGCGCAGGTACCGGGGCAGGCAACATGATCCCGGGCGAGATCGAGATGCAGTTCAACTTCCGCTACTCGCCGCAGAGCACCGCGCAAGCGCTGCGCGCTCGCGTGCAGGCGCTGCTCGACCGTCACGGCCTCGACTGCTCGATCGACTGGACGCACGGCGCCGAGCCCTTCCATACCGGTCGCGGGCGCCTCGTCGAGGTCGCGATCGAGGCCATCTCGGCGGCCACTGGCAGCACGCCCGAGGTCTCGACCACCGGGGGCACGTCGGATGGCCGGTTCATCAAGGACATCGCCACGCAGCTGATCGAGTTCGGCGCCCGCAACCTCACCGCGCACGCGATCGACGAGCGCGTCTCGGTGCAGACCCCGGGACTGCTCGCCGCGGCCTACGAGGGCATGCTCGACCGACTGCTGGGCCCCGCTCGCTGATCCCCGATGCCGACCTCGCCGGCACCGGCTGATCCGGCGAGCTATCGGGCGCTCGAACTGCTGCCGGGGCGCGAGGCCATCGTCGTGCTCGACCAGCGAAGGCTGCCGCACGAGGTCCGCTACGAACGCCTGTGCGATTGCCCTTCGGTCGCCGAGTCGATCGCCGACATGCAGGTGCGCGGCGCGCCGCTGATCGGGGCCGCAGCCGCCTGCGGCTACGCGCTCGGCCTGCAGTCGCGCGCCGATGACGCCGCGCTCGATCGGTGGCACGCACTGCTCGCCGCCACCCGCCCCACGGCCGTCAACCTGCGCTGGGCACTCGACCGCGTGCGCGCGGTCGTGGCTCCCTGCCCCCCGGCGACCCGGGCCGAGCGTGCGTGGGTCGAGGCCGAAGCGATCGTCGCCGAGGACTGCGCGATCAACCATGCGATCGGTCGGCACGGACTGGATCTGCTGGAGGCGATCGCCCGGCGCCGCCACGGGGCGCCCGTGCGCATCCTGACCCACTGCAACGCGGGCGCGCTGGCCACCTGCGGCTGGGGCACGGCGACCGCACCGATCTTCCTCGCGCAGCAGGCGGGGATGCCGCTGCATGTCTGGGTGAGCGAGACGCGCCCACGCCTGCAGGGGGCGGCGCTGACCGCATGGGAACTGCGCGAGCGCGACATCGCGCATGTACTGCTCGCCGATGACGCCGGTGCCTTCCTGATGCAGAGGGGCGAGGTGGACATCGTGCTGGTGGGGGCCGACCGGGTCACCGCGGGAGGCGACGTGTGCAACAAGATCGGCACCTACGCGAAGGCCGTGGCCGCCCGCGACTGCGGGGTACCGTTCTACGCGGCGGTGCCCTCCCCGACGCTCGACTTCTCGATCGAGGATGCGAATGCGATCCCGATCGAATCGCGCTCCGCGGATGAACTCCTGCGGGTTGCAGGACTGGACGCCGACGGTTCCTTCACCCGCGCCTCGATCGCGCCGCCAGGGAGCCCGGCACTCAACCTCGCCTTCGATCTCACGCCCTCGCGCCTGGTCACTGGCCTGCTGACCGAGCGCGGACGGATCGATGCGCGTCGAGACGCGCTGGCTGCCGCGTTCCCGGAGCGGCTCGGATGAGTGCGCGTGCCCCGACGCCGCGATCGGCGCTCGTGCGCGCCGCGCGACAATTCGCGCCACTCGGACTGGGACAGGGACGGGCAGGCAATCTCAGCCTGCGGATGTCGCGCGGCGGGCAGGCAGGCTGCCTGATCACGCCCACCGGCGCACGGGCTGCCACCGTCGGGGCGCGCGAACTATGCTGGTTTCCGCTCGACCGGGGCGCCGACGGTGCCGTGGGACCGCTCGCCCCGTCGAGCGAATGGCGCTTCCATCGCGACATCTACCGCGAGCGCGCCGACGCGATGGCGATCGTGCACGCGCACTCCCCGGCCGCCACCGCCCTCGCCTGCCTGCCTTCGGGCTTGCCGGCCTTCCACTACGCAGTGGCGGTCGCCGGTGGCCGCGATGTCCGCTGCGCACCCTATGCCACCTTCGGCACGCAGGCCCTGTCCGACCATGCGCTGCGCGCGCTGCGCGACCGGCGCGCCTGCCTGCTCGCCCATCACGGGCTGATTGCGATCGGACCTTCGATCGACGCCGCGCTCGAACTGGCCGCGGAGGTGGAATCGCTGGCAGGGATCTATCTGCTCGCACGCCAGGCGGGCGGACCGGCCGTGCTGCCCGACGACGAAATGGACAGGGTGCTGGAGCGTTACCGCAGCTACGGACCCGTGCGGCGACGCCCGCGCTGAGCAGCGAGACGCGCGCGCGGCGTACACTGCCGGGCGGCCTGCTGCCTATCGTGACCGACGGGACATCGCTCCGGATGGATACCGCACCGAACCACCTGATCCAGGATCTGCCGAGCCTCGAGCGCCTGTACGGCGACGCGGTACCCGCCTCGCTCACGAAGGAGTTCGACCACATCCACCCGCTGTACCGCCCGTTCATCGAGGCCGCCCCGTTCGTCGCGCTGGCCACCAGCGGCCCGGGCGGACTGGACTGTTCACCCCGCGGCGATCGTCCGGGCTTCGTGCGCGTGGCCGACGAGCGCACGGTGCTGCTGCCCGATCGCCGCGGCAACAACCGCATCGACAGCCTGCGCAACGTGCTGGCCGATCCGCGCGTGGCCCTGCTCTTCCTCGTACCGGGCGTCGCCGAAGCCCTGCGCATCAATGGCCGTGCCTCGATCTCGATCGATCCCGACCTCGTCGACAGCTTCGCGGTCGATGGCCGCGCCCCGCGTACCGTCCTGGTGGTACGCGTCGAGTCGGTTTACTACCAGTGCGCGAAGTCGATCGTCCGGTCACGCCTCTGGGACCCGGGCGCTCGCATCGAACGCTCGGCATTGCCCAGCACCGGCACGATGCAGGCTGCGTTCACGCGCGGCGCGGTCGATGCCGCCGACTACGACGCGGGACTCGCCGAGCGAATCCGCAACCAGCTCTACTGACCCGCACGCCATGCCTCCATCCCCGACCCGGGCACGCCGCGGTCGTGCTGCCGCCCTCCCCCGCCCTGCGTCCCCGCGGGTGCGCGACTGCCTGCGCGAGGCGGCGGAGCATTTCGCGACGCCACGCGACTTCATCCGCCTCGCGGTGAGCCTCGCCGAGCGCGAGGGCATCTTCTTCGGGCACGGCAGCGACAGCGCGTGGGACGAGGCCGTGTACCTCGTGCTGCGCGCGCTCGACCTGCCCCCTGATCGGCTGGAGCCCTTCCTCGATGTCCGCCTGCTCGCGCACGAGCGCCAGCGCATCGCCCGGTGGCTCGTCCGCCGCATCGAGGATCGCGTGCCCGCGGCCTACCTCACCGGCGAAGCGTGGCTGGGCGACGTCCGCTTCCGCGTCGATCCCCGGGTGATCATCCCCCGATCGTTCCTCGCGGAACTGCTGCGCGAGGATCTCTCGCCGCTGGGGCTGGAGGAGGAACGCGTCGGCCAGGTGCTCGACCTGTGCACCGGATCGGGTTGCCTCGCCATCCTGGCGGCGCTGCGCTTCCCGCTGGCCCGGGTCGATGCCGTCGAACTCAGCACCGATGCGCTGGAGGTGGCGACGCTCAACGTGGCCGATCATGGCGTCGGGGAACAGGTGCGCCTGCTGCACGGCGACCTGTGGTCGCCGGTGGCACTGGCACGCTACGACCTGATCCTCACCAACCCCCCGTACGTCGACGCCCCGGCCATGGCCCGGCTGCCCGATGAGTACCGCCACGAACCTGAACTGGCGCTGGCGGGAGGCGCGGACGGCCTGGACGTCGTTCGTCGCATCCTTGCGCAGGCCGCCGGGCACCTCGAGCCCGGCGGCCTGCTGCTGATGGAAGTCGGACACAGCCGACCGGCGCTCGAGGCCGCGTTCCCGCGGCTGCCCTTCATCTGGGTCGAGACGAGCGCCGAGGTGTCGTCGGTGTGCGCGCTGCGCCGCGAGGACCTTCCCCGGGTCCTCGACGATCAGACCCCGGACGGGGACCGCGCGCGTCGCGCATCGCGTCGGCGCCCTTCGCGGTCGGCCTGAACGACCGACCGGCAGCGCCGCCGCGCACCGCAGCGGCGCTGCCCGCGTCTCGTCCTCGGGCAGGGTCTCCCGATCGCCCGCGCGGCGGCGAGGACGGCGATCGCGCAGGGCCGGCGGACCGGGACCGATCGTCCCGATCGCCGCCAGGATTCGAACGCGGCCGGCGGTCGCGCGCGATCGCCTCCCGGGGCGGGCGCGTTCCCCCGGGCCGGACCGGAGAGCGACGGGGTCGCGACTCGCCCTCGCCCGGGGCGCGTACGCGTCCCGTCGGCAGGCCGAGTACCCGGCGCCGCGTCGCGACCGAAGACTCGACCGCAGACGCTTCGGCCGACGCATCGGCCTGCACATCGGGTTGTCGGGCGAGTCCGGGCGACTCGGACCCCGGGGCTCCCTCGGACGACCGGCGGGCGACGCGCTCGCCGGCCGGGGACGCTCCCGTGCCGCGGGGCGCCGCAGCCACCACGGACTGCAGCGCGGCGACCTCGGACGGCTCGAGGGCCACCCACAGCCCGCGCCGCAACCGTGGCGGGAGGCCCACCGGGCCGAAGCGCACCCGGATCAGGCGGCTCACCGTGAGGTTGCAGGCCTCGAACAGTCGACGGACCAGCCGGTTGCGCCCCTCGCGCACCACCACTCGATACCAGTGGTTGACTCCCTCGCCGCCTCCGTCGCGGATCGAATCGAAGCGTGCAGGGCCATCGGCCAACTCGATGCCGCGCAGCAGCTGCTCGGCTTGTCCGGGCGCCAGTTCGCCCAGCACGCGTACCGCATACTCGCGCTCCAGTCCGGACCCCGGGTGCATCAGCGCGTTGGCGAGTTCGCCCGAGTCGGTGAACATCAGCAGGCCGCTGGTGTTGTAGTCGAGGCGCCCGATCGACAGCCAGCGACCCTGGCGCAATCGCGGGAGCGACTCGAACACCGTCGCACGCCGCTCCGGGTCATCCCGGCTGACGATTTCGCCTTCGGGCTTGTGGTAGAGCAGCACCTGCGGCAGCGCGGACGACTGGCGCACGCCGACCGGACGCCCGCCGATCGCCACCACGTCGTATCGCGGATCGACGCGGGTGCCGGTCCCGGCCGGCTGCCCGTTGACCGTTACCCCGCCGCGCGCGATCAGCGCCTCCATCGCGCGGCGCGAACCCACTCCCGCCTGCGCGAGTACCTTCTGCAGCTTGAAGGTCGCGTGCCCCTCGCGGCTGGCCGATGGCGCCGCCAGCGGCGTCGCCGCGGGCGCCGGGTGACCGTCGCCGGAAGGGGGCGCATCTCGACGGCGATCCTCGCCCGCCCGAGCCATCGGCGGGCGCGTCCTTGTCCGCGGCTCGAACCGCGACTCGAACCTCGGCCCCCGCGCTGCGTCCGCGACCGGGCGACCCCGCGGACCCGGCGCTGGACGACCGTCCCGCTCGGGCCGACGCCCGCGCGATGCAGCGGATCGATCTTCCCGCGGCGCACGCGGCGAGGGAGCCCGGGGCGGGCGACCCCGCCATGCGCTCGCCGATCCCCACTCCACGCGGCTGCGTCGCTCGTCCCGGGCCGCGCCGTCAGGCCGCGCTTCGGCACCGCCGCGCGTCCGGGTATCCCGGGCCGCGCGCGGGCGGCCCCGAAGTCCGTCCGCATCCGGACGCCGCCCGCTCGGGCGCGAGCGATCGCCGGGCCGCCCGGGCGCTCCGGGTCGCGGGCCGGCCGGGGCCGGACGCGCCCGATCGAAACCCGCGCGTCGCTCGCCGTCGGGGGCGAACGAACCCGCCCGCGGCGCTCTCGACCCGGCCGCGGATGCGCGATTGCCACCGAAGCCGCCCGCGCGACCCGACGGCCCGCGCGGATCGCGCGAGCGCCCTGCCGCCGACTCGACGTCCCGGCGTGGCGGACGTGCAGCGGTGCCCGGCCCGCGTTCCGTCCGACCGGCCGCGGTGGCCTCGCGGACCGGCGACCCGCGCCGGCCGGCATCGCCGGAGCGC
>CAIKXV010000300.1 GCA_903831455.1 uncultured Pseudomonadota bacterium
AGCCGGGTGCCGGCGCCGCCGGCGAGCAGGATGCCCTTCATCGTGCGTGTCCCTTGCGCGAGGCAGGCGCGGTCCCGGCATCGGGCGGGATCGCCGAGGATGCGCGAGCCTTGTCCGAACCGCCTCCGGCCGCCTGCGACCGTGTGTCGGCATGTCCGGACGGCGCGCCGGGCGAGCCGTGGCCGGCGGGACCGGGGTCTCGACCGGTGTAGTTGAGATCGAGCCAGCGCCGGTACTCGCCGCTCTCGACCGTGCGCACCCAGTCCTCGTGTTCGAGATACCAGCGCACCGTGTCGCGCAGGCCCTGCTCGAAGCGCACCTGCGGCTGCCAGCCGAGATCGTCCGCGATACGGCGCTGGTCGATCGCGTAGCGGCGGTCGTGGCCCGGGCGGTCGGTGACGAAGGCGATCTGGGCGGCGTAGGAGGCCCCGTCCGTGCGTGGGGAGAGCTCGTCGAGCAGCGCGCACAGCGTGCGCACCACCTCGAGGTTGGGCCGCTCGCTCGAGCCGCCGATGTTGTAGCGCGAGCCGGGCGCGGCCCGCGCGAGCACCGCGCGCAGCGCGCTGCAATGGTCGGACACGTGCAGCCAGTCGCGCACCTGCTGCCCGTCGCCGTAGACCGGCAGCCGCTCGCCGCGGCGGGCGTTGCGGATCATCAGCGGGATCAGCTTCTCGGGGAACTGGAACGGGCCGTAGTTGTTCGAGCAGTGCGTGGTCAGCACCGGCAGCCCGTAGGTATGCCAGGCCGCGCTCGCGAGGTGGTCGGCGGCGGCCTTCGAGGCGGAGTACGGGCTGCGCGGGTCGAAGGCGGTGGTCTCGGAAAACGGCGGGTCCTGCGGACCCAGCGACCCGTAGACCTCGTCGGTGGACACCTGCAGGAAGCGGAAGGCCGCGCGCGCGGAGTCCGGCAGCGTGCCCACATATTCGCGCGCGGCTTCGAGCAGCGCGAAGCTGCCCAGCACGTTGGTCTTCACGAAGGCGTCGGGGCCGGCAATGGACCGGTCGACATGGCTCTCGGCCGCGAAGTGGACGATGGCCCGGACCTGGTGCTCGCGCAGCAGGCGGGCGACGAGCGCGCGATCGGCGATGTCGCCGTGGACGAAGGTGTGCCGCGGATCCCGTGCGACCGTGGCGAGGTTGGCGAGGTTGCCCGCGTAGGTGAGCGCGTCGAGCGTGACCACGGGATCGCCCTCCCGCGCGAGCCAGTCGAGCACGAAGTTCGCGCCGATGAAGCCGGCGCCGCCGGTGACCAGCAGCGCGCCGCCGGTGATGGGAGCGCTCACAGCCGCCACACCCGCCAGCCGCGCGCCGCGAGCGCGGTGCGGTCGAAGGCCGCCTTCACGTCGACGAAACAGCCCCCGGGGGCGAGCCTCTCCGCATAGCTGTCGAGCGGGCGGTCGAGATACTCGCGATGGCTGACCGCGACCACCAGCGCCTCGGCCCGTGGCAGGGCGTCCCAGTCGGACAGGTCGACGCCGTATTCGGCGTGCGCCTCGGCGGGATCGGCCACCGGGTCGTGCACATGGACCTCGATGCCGAAGCTCTGCAGTTCGCGGATCACGTCGATCACCTTCGAGTTGCGCAGGTCGGGCACGTCCTCCTTGAAGGTGAGGCCCAGCACGTTGACCTTCGCCCCGCGCACGGCCGACCCGCCGGCGATCAGCTGCTTGACCGTCTGCGCGGCCACCCACGCGCCCATGCCGTCGTTGATCCGACGCCCCGCCAGGATGACCTGCGGGTGATAGCCGACGGTCTCGGCCTTGTGGGTCAGGTAGTAGGGGTCGACGCCGATGCAGTGCCCGCCCACCAGCCCCGGGCGAAAGCGCAGGAAGTTCCACTTCGTGCCGGCGGCTTCCAGCACGTCGTGGGTGTCGATGCCCAGGCGGTGGAAGATGAGCGACAGTTCGTTCATCAGCGCGATGTTCAGGTCGCGCTGGGTGTTCTCGATGACCTTGGCGGCCTCGGCCACGGCGATGGAGGCGGCGCGGTGGACGCCGGCCTCGACCACGCGCGAATACAGGGCTGCCACCGCCTCCAGCGTGGCCGGCGTGTCGCCGGAGACCACCTTCACGATGCGGGCGAGCGTGTGCTCGCGGTCGCCGGGATTGATGCGCTCCGGCGAGTAACCGACGTGGAAGCCGTCCTTCCAGCGGCGTCCCGAAGCCTGCTCGAGCAGCGGGATGCACACCTCCTCGGTGGCGCCGGGATAGACCGTCGACTCGAACACCACCACCGCGCCGGCCTTCATGTGGGCGCCGACCGTGCGGCAGGCCGAGGCGAGCGGGGTGAAATCCGGCTGGTGCGCAGGGTCGACCGGCGTGGGTACCGCCACCACGATGAAATCGGCGGCGGACAGCGCGGTCGGATCCGCGGTGTAGCGCGCGTGCGTGGCGGCAGCGAAGTCGGCCGCCGTCGCCTCGCCGGTGTGATCGACGCCCGCCGCGCAGTCGGCCACGCGAGGGCGCGAGATATCGAAGCCGAGGGTGGGCATCACGCGCCCGAAGGCCAGCGCCAGCGGCAGGCCGACATAGCCCAGCCCCACCACGGCCACGGTGCACCCGGCGAGGCCTGGGGCGCCGTTCACTGCCCGGTCCACTCGCGATACCACTGCACGAAGCGCCGGATGCCGTCCTCGATCGGGGTATCCGGCCGGAAGTCGACTGCGGCCTCCAGGGCGGAGACGTCCGCATAGGTGGCCTCGACGTCGCCCGCCTGCATCGGCATCAGGTTGCGAACCGCCTTGCGGCCGAGGGCATCCTCGATGGCGGCGATGAAGCGGGTGAGTTCCACCGGCGAGTGGTTGCCGATGTTGTAGACCCGGTAGGGCGCATCGCTGACCGCGGGATTCGGGTGCGCGCGGTCGTAGCCCGCCGCGGGCGTGGCGACATGGTCGACCAGCCGGACCACCGATTCGACGATGTCGTCGACGTAGGTGAAATCGCGGCGCATCCGGCCTTCGTTGAACACGTTGATCGGCCGGCCGGCGAGGATGGCCTCGGTGAACAGCCACAGCGCCATGTCCGGCCGGCCCCAGGGCCCGTAGACGGTGAAGAAGCGCAGGCCGGTGGTGGGCAGCCGGAACAGGTGGCTGTAGGCGTGCGCCATCAGTTCGTTCGATTTCTTGGTGGCCGCGTACAGGCTGACCGGATGGTCGACGTCCTGGCCCACGCTGAACGGCAGCGCCGTGTTGTGCCCGTAGACGCTGGAGCTGCTGGCGTACACCAGATGCTCGACACCGTGGTGCCGACAGCCCTCGAGCACGTTCACGAAGCCTGCGAGGTTGGCCGACACGTAGGCCTGCGGGTTCTTCAGCGAATAGCGCACGCCGGCCTGCGCGGCCAGGTGCACCACGCGCTGCGGGCGCTGCTCCCTGAAACAGGCCTCGAGCGCGGCGGCGTCCGCGATGTCCACGCGCGAGAAAGTGAAGCCGGGCCGATCCGCGAGCCGTGCGAGCCGCGCCTGCTTGAGTCGCGGATCGTAGTAGTCGTTCAGGTTGTCGATGCCGATGACGGCGTCGCCCCGCGCGAGCAGGCGCTCGGTGGTGTGCATGCCGATGAATCCGGCGCATCCGGTGACCAGCACTTTCATCGGGGCGGACCGGCGCGGCGACCGGGCAGGGCGGTAGGCATCCCGATATTCTACCGGCAGGCCGGGGATGCCCTGTCGCGGCCCGGTCGCGTTTTGCCGGGCCTCGCCGGTCGCGCGGGGCTGCGGCGGCGCCGACCCGGGCGGCCTGCGGCATCGGCATCGACCCGGCAGTGAACCGATTGCCCCGTCCCCAGGCCCGATCGCGCGTCATCCCCCACCATGAACACCCACCCTCCACACGCCCTCGATGTCCACCCCGCGCCCGGCGCCGAGGTGGGCCTCGCGCGGTCGATCCCGGGGCCCTGCGGCGATGCCGTTCGACCTGCGCCGGCGGCGGGTGGACCGATGCTCCTGTCGTGCGTGCGTGGCGGGCGGCCGGACCGATGGCGCGCCTGCACGCGATCCGCCCCGGAGCCGCTCGCCCCTGCGCGATGCGGGGCGCCGGTGGAGCGGCCGCCGACGCGCGGACGTGACCGTCGGTGTCGGCCGGCGGCTGGCGGGGAGGCCGCGCGTACGTGTCCGCTCGCCGCGGGGGCGTGGGCTCGCCGATCCGATCGACCGACGCACTCCGCCGCCGATGCACGGCGGGCGTGCCGATGACCGCCGTCCTGCTGGTCAAGACCTCGTCGCTCGGCGACGTCGTGCACAACCTGCCCGTGGTCGAGGACATCGCGCGCGCCTGCCCCGGCGTGGCGATCGACTGGCTGGTCGAGGACGCGTTCGCCGACGTGCCCGGCCTGCACCCGTCCGTGCGGCGGGTCATCCCCTGCGCGCTGCGCCGCTGGCGCGGCGCGCCGTTCGCGGCCCCCACCCGTGTCGAGTGGGCACGGATGCGGGCGTCGCTGGGCGACTGTCGCTACGATCTCGTGCTCGACACCCAGGGGCTCGTCAAGAGCGCGCTGCTGGCCCGCCTGGCCCACGGAC
>CAIKXV010000301.1 GCA_903831455.1 uncultured Pseudomonadota bacterium
CCCGTGCGGGCGCTGGGGGTGCCGCGGCCTTCCCGCCGGCCGGTGGCCGGGGGCGCGCCGCCTCGCGCGTGCGGGCTCGCGCGCGCTCGCGCTCGGCCAGCATGCGGGCGATCTGCTCGACCAGCTGGCCCAGCCGTTCCTCGTCACGCTTGAGGGTGGCCATCTGCCTGCGGCTCGCCTCGATCTCGCGCGACACCTTCGCCAGCACCGCTCGGTGCCGGGCACGCTCGCCGTCGAGCCGCGCGCGCTCGCGCGTGGCCTCGGATTCGAGCGCGGCCAGCGAGGCGGCCTTGCGGCGCTGCTCCCCGGAGACGCGCCGCAACGCGTCCACGCTCGCGCGCAGCTCCGCGATCATCTGCGCGTGCGCGCGCTGCAGGTGTCGGTGGTAGTGCAGCAGTCGTGCCGCCTCGGCCGGACTCTCCCCTGCGAGCGCGAGACGCAGCGGCTGCGGGTCGCCGGCGACCTGCAACCGCACGAGCAGGGCGGCAAGGCGGGCCTGGTGCTGCTCGAGCCGGGCCTGCGCCCGGCCCGCCTCGCCCGTGAGGCGGGTGATCTCGGCCTCGACCCGCTGGCGCTCGGCGGCGATCTCGAACAGCCGTCGCCGCGCTTCGCTGATGGCCCGCTCGGAGGCGCGCAGCGCGTCGCCGGCCTCGTTGCGAACACCCTCGGCACCGGCCAGCTTGCGCTGGAGCGCGTCGATGCGTCCGCGGAGGTCGGCCAGCTCGCCGCGGGCGGCGGCCGCCCGCTCGGGACTCGCCTCCGGCGACCGGGCGGCCTTTCCGGGCGTGGCCCGGGCGGGAGTCGCCGCAGCACGGGCGGCGTCGCCCGACGACGGCCGTCCCGGCTCCGCTGCCGATCCGAGGCCTGCGCACAGCGCGAGCAGCGCGCCCGCGACCACGGCCCGGTGCAGCACTGCGCGGCCCGGGCCCATCGTCGCGAGCGTCAGGCGAAATGCACCAGCGCCCGCCCGGTCATCTCGGGCGGCTGCGGCAGGCCCATCATCCGCAGTACCGTGGGCGCGATGTCGCACAGCGCGCCTGCGTCGTCGAGGCGCGCGCCCGCGCGACCGACGTAGACGAAGGGGACCACGTTGGTGGTGTGGGCCGTGTGCGGCTCGCCGGTCTGCGCATCGCGCATGGTCTCGGCGTTGCCGTGATCGGCCGTGATCAGCACCTCTCCGCCGACCGAGCGCATCGCGGCGACCACGCGGCCGATGCAGGCGTCCAGCGCCTCGACCGCTCGCCGCGCGGCATCGAACTGCCCCGTGTGGCCGACCATGTCGCCATTCGCGAAATTGCAGACGATCAGGTCGTAGCGGCGGCTGGCGATCGCCGCCTCCAGCTCGGCGGTGACCTCGAAGGCACTCATCTCGGGCTTGAGGTCGTAGGTGGCCACCTGCGGCGAGGGCACCAGCACCCGGTCCTCGCCGGGCGACGGGGTCTCGACGCCGCCGTTGAGGAAGTAGGTGACGTGGGCGTACTTTTCGGTCTCGGCGATGCGCAACTGCGCGAGCCCCAGCCCGGAGACGTATTCGCCCAGCGAATTGCGGATCGCCTCGGGCGGGAACGCGGTCGGCAGCCCCGCGAAGGCCTCGCCATAGCGCGTGAGCGTGACGAAGGCGGCCAGGCGCGGCGTGCGCGCGCGGACGAACCCGTCGAAGGCCGGATCGGTGAACGCGCGGGTGATCTCGCGCGCGCGATCGGCGCGGAAGTTCATGAACACCACGACGTCGCCATCGCCGATCAGCGCGGGCGAAGCGCCCTCGGGCACGATCGCCGTGGGCTTGACGAACTCGTCGGTCTCCCCTCGCGCGTAGGCCGCCTCCAGCCCGGCCTGCGCGTCGGTCGCGACCGCCTCGGCGACGCCAGCGGTCAGCAGGTCGTACGCCACGCGGACGCGATCCCAGCGGTTGTCCCGGTCCATCGCGTAGAAACGCCCGACGATCGAACCGATGCGCCCCAGCCCGCCCGGGCCGCTCGCGAGCAGCCGCGACAGACGCCCGAGCGTGGGCGCCGCGCTCTTCGGCGGGGTGTCGCGCCCGTCGAGGAAGGCGTGCAGGCACACCCGGCCCAGCCCTTGGGCGAAGGCGAGTTCGGCCATCGCGGCCAGGTGCGACTCATGGCAGTGCACGCCCCCGGGCGAGGCCAGTCCGAGCAGGTGGAGCGTACCCCCGGATTCACGGGCGGCGGCGATGGCCCCGAGCAACGCCTCGTTGGTGCGAAACGCGCCGGTCTCGATCGCGTGGTCGACCTTGGTGAGTTCCTGGTAGACCACGCGGCCCGCGCCGATGTTGAGATGGCCGACCTCGGAGTTGCCCATCTGCCCGTGCGGCAGTCCGACATGGCGCTCGGAGGCGTCGATCGTGGTGTGCGGGCACTCCCGCAGCAGCGCGTCCCAGTGCGGCTTGCTCGCGTGGTGGATCGCGTTGTCCTCGCCCCCGACGCGGTGGCCGAAGCCATCCAGGATCACGAGCAGCACCGGCGTGACCGGGGGGCGGGAACGGGGGGCGGAGGCAGGGGTCGGGTCGGACATCGGGCGGCGCGAGGGGACGTTGATCAGGGGGCGGGGCCCCGGGCCGGACGAATCGACGCCGGACACGGGGCACGGAGGGCAGGGTTCGCGGGGTACGGGGTGCGGGGGTGACCGATGCGGGCGCGGGGCCTCCGGCCCGCGAACGCACCGTGGCGGGAGGGCAGTCGGGCGCCGTCGGCGCGATCGGTCGGGCTGCCCCATAATACCGGCCCTCGCCGCCGTGCACCGCGGGCCCGACCGGTGCCCCGCGCGAGCGCTGCCGCGGCGGTGTCGCGGGTGCGCGCCGCGCCGCACCCGCGAGGACTGGAGACGCCCGATGAGCCTGTCGGAATACCTGATGAACAACCTGCTGCTGGTGGGCGTGGCGCTCGCCAGCGGCGCGATGCTGCTGTGGCCC
>CAIKXV010000302.1 GCA_903831455.1 uncultured Pseudomonadota bacterium
AGCTCCGCGGCGAGCGCCTTCGCGTTCGCGACCACCTGCCTGCTGTAAGCCGTGAACTCGGGCCGGAGGGCCTCGCCGAAGGCCACGGCCTTGGCCGCGATGATGTGCATCAGCGGCCCGCCCTGGCTGCCCGGGAACACCTTGCGGTCGATCTTCGTGGCGATCTCCGCGTCGTTCGAGAGCGCGAGGCCGCCGCGCGGGCCGCGCAGCGTCTTGTGCGTGGTGGTGGTCACCACGTGCGCGTGCGGGAACGGGCTCGGGTGCACGCCCGTCGCCACGAGGCCCGCGATGTGCGCGATGTCGGCCATCAGGTACGCGCCCACCGAGTCCGCGATCGCGCGGAAGCGCGCGAAGTCGATGACTCGCGGGTACGCGCTGTAGCCGCAGATGATCAGCTTGGGCCGGGTTTCCAGCGCGATCTTCTCGATCGCGTCGTAGTCGAGGAGTTCCGTCTTCGGATCCAGCCCGTACTCCACGATGTCGTAGAAGGTGCCGCTGAAGTTGGGCTTCAGGCCGTGGCTCAGGTGGCCGCCGCTCTTGATCGGCAGGCTGAGCACGCGCTCGCCCGGATTGAGCAGCGCCATGAACGCCGCGATGTTCGCGTTGGCGCCGCAGTGCGGCTGCACGTTCGCGAACCGGCAGCCGAAGAGCTTCTTCGCGCGCTCCCGCGCAAGATCCTCGACCTCGTCGTGGAACCTGCAGCCCCCGTAGTAGCGCTTGCCGGGATAGCCCTCGGCGTACTTGTTCGTCATCCAGCTGCCCACCGCGTGCATCACCGCCGCGCTGACGTGGTTCTCGCTCGCGATCAGTTCCAGCGTGGTCGCCTGACGATCCGCCTCGGCCGCGAGGATGCGCTCCACCTCGGGGTCCGCGTCGTGCAGCATGGCCAGGAGGCCCTGCGAAAGTTCGTCGAGCGGGGTGGCGGGCGCGGTGGTGGCGGGCGTCATGGAATCGATGGTAGCGGCGCGGACCACGCGTTCCATCGCGGAAATTCCGTACGCTGCGGGCCGCATGCTGGCCCTGGCCACCCCCCACGGACGCGTGACGATTCGGCTGCCGCCCGATCGGGCGACCATGCGGCGCGTGACGCTCGCGGCGCGCGCATGCCTGCGGTCGGGCCGCACCGATCGACGCCTCCCGCTGCCCGCGGGAACCCCGTTCCAGCGCGCATGCTGGCGCGCCGCCCTGCGCATTCCGACCGGCCAGACGCGCACCTACGCGTGGCTCGCTGCGCGGGCGGGAAGCCCTCGCGCCGTGCGCGCGGCGGCACAGGCGATGCGGCGGAACCCCTGGCCCCTCGCCATCCCCTGCCATCGGGTCGTCGGGGCTCGCGACCTCGGCGGGTACGCAGGGAGCCGCAATCCCCGCGACCGCCGGATGATGCTGAAGACGTGGCTGCTCGCCCGCGAGTCCAGCGGCACCGGCCCCACGCGACGCAGGTAGCATCCGCCGCTTCCCCGCACAGGAGACTCTCGGCATGAAACTCACGATGGTGGGATCTGGGTATGTCGGACTCGTGACCGGCGCGTGCTTCGCCGACATGGGCAACGACGTGATCTGCCTCGACGTGGATCCGCGGAAGATCGAGATGCTGCGCCGTGGCGAAAGCCCGATCTACGAGCCGGGACTGAGCGAGATGCTCAAGGCGAACATCGCCGCCGGACGCATCCGCTTCACGCTGGACAAGGCCGAGGCGTACCG
>CAIKXV010000303.1 GCA_903831455.1 uncultured Pseudomonadota bacterium
CTCCGGGCGCGGTGCAGGCCCCACGAGGCGGTCACACCCCGGCGGGGTCGATCGGCGTCTGGGATCGCCGCGATTGTAATGAAGCCCGGCAGCAGGCGGCCACGCCCGCGCTCGACCACCCGGGCCTCGCTCGCCGGGCCGGTCCTGCGGGCGCATAATCGGCGCATCGCGATCCTCGTCGCTGCACGCTCCCGGGATGGCGCCCCCTCACCCGCCCGACGATTCGCATGCTCGCCCCCCTCCCTCCGCGCAATCGCCTTGCCTGTCGCCGGCGCACGGCCGAGGCAAGCCCCGCGGCGGTCGGGCATCGGCCACGGGGTGCGGACCGCCCGCAGGCCGCTACCCGCACGGCCCGGCTGCAGGCGCTCGGCTGCGATCCGGCCACGACCCCCGTCGCGATTGAACGCGCCGGGACGGACGACCCTCGATGAGCGCGGCAGCCGAGGCCTCCCGGGCGCTCGCCTGGCTGCCGGGCACGCCCGTGCTCACCGCGGACGAGCGCGAGCGCTTCGAGCGCGACGGCCTGCTCCGCCTGCGCGGCTGGTCCGGCGCGCAGCAGGTCGCCGACGCGCTCGAGGCCGCCCGCGCCCAGCTCGACTCGCGGATGGCGCCCCTGGAACTGGAGGCCGATGTCGGCTATCCGGGCGCCCCTCCCTCGCGCGAGGCGAGCGGCGGGCAGACCGTCCGCCGCCTGCTGCGCGCGACCGCGCGCGGCGAGGTGTTCCGGGCGCTCGCAGGCTCGCCGGCCATCGCCGCGCTGATGCGCGAGCTGGTCGGCGCGCACCCGCTGCTGGTGCAGGCCCATCACAACTGCGTGATGACCAAGATGCCGGGGTTTTCCAGCGCCACGAACTGGCACCAGGACGTGCGCTACTGGTCGTACCAGCGCCCGGAACTGGTCTCCGCCTGGTTCGCGCTCGGCGTGGAGTCGCCCGACAACGGATGCCTTTCGTTCATCCCCGGCACCCACCGCATGCTGTTTCCCAGGGATCGACTCGACGACCAGCTGTTCCTGCGCCATGACCGCGAGGACAACCGGGCACTGATCGCCAGCGCGGTCACCCCCACGCTCGAGCCCGGGGACCTGGTGCTGTTCCACTGCCGCACCTTCCACGCGGCCGGACGCAACGCCACGCCCGACACCAAGTTCTCGCCGGTCTTCACCTACCGCGATGCCTCCAACGCGCCGCTGCCCGGCACGCGCTCGGCCTCGGTCGAGGACATCTCGCTGTAGTGCACGACCCGGGGGCCATCCGCCGGATCGACACGCAGTGCGGGTAGGGCGGCGGATCGCCGGGCCAGCGCCTGCTGCACGCGCCGCACGTAGCGCTCGCGGTGGGGGCCGGGGCCGGCGTGGTAGGCCCCCACCGCCGTCCAGGTGTTGCCATGGCGCCGCATGGCCTGCGCCAGCACCCAGGCGCCGACGTGCACCGACACGCAGGGCTGCATCAGGTCGGCGGCGTTCAGGCCGTGGCGACGCAGTTCGGGCAGCCAGCGGCTGTTGATCTGCATCAGGCCCAGGTCGACCGAACCGTCGCGGTTGCGCCCCAGGGCATCGGCGCGCAGCCCGCTCTCGACCTCGGCAATCGCCACCAGCAGGTGCGGGTTCACGCCATGGCGGCGAGCCGCCTGCAGCCAGCAGGCCTCGTCGGGGGAGGACACCGCTCGATCGGTAGATGCGGCGTGCGCGTGACCCATGGAACCGGCCAGCAGCATCAACGCGAGCAGCAGGCCCCCCGGTGCTCGCCGCAAGGCGTTCGACCGACGCGCGGCAACAGTGCGTCCGCCATGGCGCACGCGCTCGTCCGTTCGTCGGGCACCCTGCCGGACCGCCACCCCCGCACCGGGCTCAGCGCGCGGCCGGTGGGGACTGCGGGCGCGCCGCAGCCGGGGTCGGCGACTCCATCGATCGGGCGCCCGGATCGCCGATCGCGGGCAACGGCGGCAACGCCGGCCAGGGTGAGGCGGCCGCAGGCGTACGGCTGCCCGACGCGGTCCCGGATGCCGGCGCGACCAGCGGCAGCGGCGCCTGCGGTCGCGGCAGGTTCGGCGCCGCGGGCGCAAGCCCTCCGGCGGGCCGGCGATCGGCGAGCGGGACGGTCGCGCTGCCACGCAGGAGTTCGAGCATGCGGCCATCCAGCGTGAGCGCGTTGTCGCCGATCGGGCCGACCCGCATGCCGCCGACCTCGTCGCCCTCCTGGACGGTGAGCGCACCGAGGCCCATCTGCAGCACCGCGCGTCGCCGCTCTCCGTCGCGCAGGATGGCCAGCAGTTGCGCACCGGCAGGCGCAGCGGCGCTGCCCGTCGGCGAGCGCGAAGCCGCCGTGTCGGTGGCCGGTGCCGGTGAAGCCGCGCCGGGCCTCGCCACGACCGGCGGCGCGGGCGGCTGTGGCCGCCGGGGACCACCCGGCCTGGCCACGGCATTCGGCGCCTGGCTCGCAGGGGGCAGCCCGGGCAGCCCCGCCGCGCGCTCGACCGTGCCCCCGCGCGCAGCCGCGATCGTGCCGCGCAGCGTGGCCTGACGCGCCTCCTCTTCGAGCACCTGGGTCTCCAGCCGCAGCTGCTCAAGCCTGCGCTGCGTCGCCTCGAGGCTGCGAGGCTGCCCGGTGAACGGATTGACCGGCTCGCCCGGGGTGCTGGAGACCGCGGGCGTCGTGGCCGCCGCGGCCGACGCCACAGGCACGCA
>CAIKXV010000304.1 GCA_903831455.1 uncultured Pseudomonadota bacterium
ACAGAGACCCGCTCTCCTGCTTCGTGCAAGCACTCAATCTATTCCCCACCAGCCACCAGACTTACGCCCAGCAACCAGCAGGCCTCGACCAAGCACCCACACCTATCGGCTGTAGTTTTTTAAAGAGCATGCACCGCGGGCGATGCGGGCGACGCAACAACCATCGCCGGGCTGCAGGGCCGCCGGGAGTCGTCACCGGCTGCCAGGGCGATCCGTCGGACCACCCTCCCGTGGCCAGCGCCGTTCCGGCGCTGCTGCATTCTCGGGCCGTATGAGGCGTCGAGCGGGAGGCGGATACTAACCCCGCTTTTCGCGACGCGCAAGTACTTCGACCTCGCGCGCGTTCGTCCAGCCTCGGCACCGGCATCGGGCACCGGTTCGGGACGCGCCCGGCGACGCATCGGGCGTGCGGCGGGGCGCCCCTTGCGCGCGCCCCGCCCCTTGCAAACCGGGGATCAGCTCGCCTGTCCGAGGTACCAGTTCATGATCTCCTCGCCGGTCATGAACTTCACGCCCGGCTGGGACGCGAGCCTGCGGAACACGCGCTCGAAGTACCCGATCCGATGAGGCACGCCCGAGATGTACGGATGCACCGCGATGGCCATCACCTTCGGGCGTTCGGCCGACTCGGCGTACACGCAGTCGAAGTAGTCCATGCAGCGCTGCTCGAACTCGCCCGCCTGGTGACGGGACACCATCATCATCGAGATGTCGTTGAGCTCCACGGTGTAGGGCACGGACACTAGGTCGCCGTAGCGGGTCTTGAGCGTGCAGGGCTCGTCGTCGATCACCCAGTCGGCCGTGTAGCGGATGCCGGCTTCCGCGAGGAAGTCCGGGGTATCCAGCGTCTCGGTGAGTCCGGGCGCAAGCCAGCCCACGGGCGCCTTGCCCGTGAATGCACGGATCGACTCGACGGTCCTCGCGATCATCGCGCGCTCGTCGAGCTCCTGGTGCGTGGGACGCTGGTCGTAGCCGTGCCCCATGAACTCCCAGCCCGCGTCGAGCGACGCCTGCGCGACCGGCCGGTACTCGGTGCAGACCGCCCCGTTGATCGCGAGCGAGGCCTTCACGCCGAGGCTGTCGAGCACGCGCTTGATCCGCCAGAAGCCCACCCTCATGCCGTACTCGTGCCAGCCCCAGTGCGGCACGTCCGGCAGCGTGGTCACGTGCGTGGGCGGCGGCAGCACCTGCCGCGGCATTGCGCGCTCGATGCGCCACACCTCGACGTTCACGATCGGCCAGACGATCAGGCGCGCGCCGTCGAGCTTGAGCGGCCGGCGGCCGACGATGGGGTCGTAGGCGATGCGTTGCGAAGGAATCATCGGTGGCTCCATGGGACACGGCCGGCCACTGCGGCGGGCCGAAGGTAGGGGACGGGCCCGCGCGGTCGCGCGCGAGCGCCGGAGCGCGACTCTACTGGATACGCGCGCCGCTGGCCTTGACCACCTTGCCGAGCTTGGCGATTTCGCCCTCGACGAAGCGCGCGAACTGCTCGGGCTGTGACGTCAAGGGTTCGGCGCCCTGCTGGGCGAGCACCTCGCGCGTCTCCGCGGAGGTGACGATGCGGGAGATCTCCCCGTGCAGGCGAGCCACCACCTCGCGCGGCATGCCCGCCGGACCCATGATGCCGCTGTAGAGCACGAGTTCGAATCCCGGGACTCCCGCTTCGATCATGGTCGGGACAGTCGGCATCGAGGCGTTGCGCTTCGGCGTGGTGACGGCGAGCGCCCGGATCTTGCCGGAATTCACGTGCGGCAGCGCCGCCGGCATCGTGGCGAACACCAGGTTCACCTGGTCGGCCAGCAGCGCCGCGACTGCCGGTGCGCTGCCGTTGTACGGCACGTGCGTGATCTCGATGCGCGTGGCCGCGCGGAAACTCTCCGCGGCCAGGTGCAGGATCGTGCCGTTGCCCGACGAGCCGTAGTTCAGGGCACCGCCACGAGCGCGGGCCAGCGCGATCAGTTCCTTCACCGACGCGGCGGGCAGCGCCTGGTTCACCACGAGCGCCAGCGGGGTGGCGGCGACCAGCGTGATGCCGGTGAAATCACGCACCGAGTCGTAGGGCAGTTTCGCGTAGAGCGACGCATTGATCGCGTGCGTGGTCATGTCCTGGATCATGATCGTGTAGCCGTCCGGATTGGCCTTCGACACGATGCCGGCGCCGATGGTCGTGCCTGCCCCGGGCCGGTTGTCCACGACCACCTGCTGCCCCATGGTGCCCGTCAGCCGCTGGGCGATGATGCGACCGAGCACATCCGAGATGCCGCCCGGTGTGAAGGGCACCACCATCCGGATCGTCCGGTTCGGGTACGGCGTCTGCGCGAGCGCGTCGGACGGGGCCAGGGTGGCGGCGCCCGCAGCGAGCGCGAGCAGGGAAGGAACGGCGGTCGACAAGCGCATGGGCACACTCCAGTGTCAATGGCGGGGACGCGCTTGCGGGAAGCAAACGGCAGGCCAGCCGCGGTCGATCATCGGGTGCGGCCCTGGCTCGCAAGGCGTCGGCAGGACAATCCGCGGCGACGCTAGCACGGCCGCGGGTCTGCTCCACAGCCAATCGCGCTGACCGCGCACGCGGATCGGCCAACCCCGAGCCCCGGGGCACGCGAGCGGCGTGGACGCGCACCGCATCCGGCGACCGTTCCCTGCCCGAGTGGCGGAGTCGCCTGCCGCCGGACCTTACGCACGCGAGGAAGCGTCGACGCGCGCGCACCCCCGCCACCGGCGACGCGGCAGGAACCCCCAGCGCATCCGCGGTCGGGCAACGCCGGTCGCGCCCGCGGCCTGCAACATCGGGAAGTGCCGGCAATCCGGGACCCGGACACGACCCGCCCCGGGCACGAACGACCGGGACACAAAGACCGGGATAAAAAAGACCGGGATAAAAAAGACCGGCACACAAAAGACAAGGGCCGCACATCGTGCGGCCCTTGGTGGCGCTGGCGCGCCGGTGTGTGGTTGCGGGGGCAGGATTTGAACCTACGACCTTCGGGTTATGAGCCCGACGAGCTACCAGGCTGCTCCTCCGCGCACCCGGCGTTCTAGTCGAGTCGGCGG
>CAIKXV010000305.1 GCA_903831455.1 uncultured Pseudomonadota bacterium
CCCAGCGACGACCAGATCGCGTCCACGCGCTCGCGCGTATGCGCGTCCATCACGATCGGCCGCCCCCATTCGCGCGTGGTCTCGCCGGGCCACTTGTTCGTGGCATCGATGCCCATCTTCGAGCCCAGGCCGGAGACCGGGCTGGCGAAGTCCAGCGAGTCGATCGGCGTGTTCTCGACCATCACCGTGTCGCGCACCGGATCGACGCGGGTGGTGATTGCCCAGATCACCTCCTTCCAGTCGCGCACGTCGACGTCCTCGTCGGTGACCACGATGAACTTGGTGTACATGAACTGGCGCAGGAAGCTCCAGATGCCGAACATCACCCGCTTCGCATGCCCCGGGTACTGCTTGCGCAACGACACCACCGCCATGCGATACGAGCAACCCTCGGGCGGCAGGTAGAAGTCGACGATCTCCGGGAACTGGCGCACGAGCAGCGGCACGAATACCTCGTTGAGCGCCACGCCGAGGATGGCCGGCTCGTCGGGCGGCTTGCCGGTATAGGTGGAGTGGTAGATCGGCGAGGCGCGCTGCGTGATGCGCTCGACCGTGAACACCGGGAAGCGTTCCTGTTCGTTGTAGTAGCCGGTGTGGTCGCCGAACGGCCCCTCGATCGCGCTGTCCCAGCCCGTGGGCGAGGAGGCGTCCGGATGGATCGCGCCCTCGAGCACGATCTCGGCGGTGGCCGGCACCCGCAGGTTCGACCCCACGCACTTCGCCAGTTCGGTCCGGCTGCCGCGCAGCAGCCCGGCGAACTGGTACTCGGACAAGGTGTCGGGCACCGGCGTCACCGCGCCCAGCGTGGTGGCCGGATCGCAACCCAGCGCCACGGCGACCGGGAACGGCTGCCCCGGGTTCGCACGCGCATGGTCGCGGAAATCGAGTGCGCCGCCGCGATGCGCGAGCCAGCGCATGATCACGCGGTTGCGCCCGATCACCTGCTGGCGGTAGATGCCGAGGTTCTGCCGCTCGCGGGCAGGGCCGCGCGTGACGGTGAGCCCCCAGGTGATCAGGGGGCCGGCATCGCCGGGCCAGCAGGTCTGCACCGGCAGGCGGGAGAGATCGACATCCGGGCCCTCGATCACCGTGCCCTGGCAGGCGGGGCGCGACACCTCGCGCGGCGCCATGTCGAGCACGCGCCGCAGCAGCGGCCACTTCTCCCAGGCATCGCGCAGCCCACGCGGGGGTTCGGGCTCCTTGAGGAAGGACAGCAGGCGCCCGATCTCGCGCAAGGCGGCGGGATCGTCCCGACCCATGCCCAGCGCCACCCGCCGCGGCGTGCCGAAGAGGTTGGCCAGCACCGGCATGTCGTGGCCCGAGGGCCGCGTGAACAGCAGCGCCGGCCCCCCCGCGCGCAGCACTCGATCGCCGATCTCGGTCATCTCCAGCCGCGGCGACACCTCGGTGTCGATGCGACGCAGCTCACCGATCGCCTCCAGTTGCGCGACGAAGTCGCGCAGGTCACGGTACTTCAATGCCACCTCCGGGGTCGGCGATGATGGCGGCCGGGCGCATGCTCAGGCCATGCTCAGGGCAGCGGCCATCGCAGCCAGCGGGTATCGACCACGATCGCGGCGAACACCACGCCGCCGACCGCGATGTTGTTCATGAATGCGCGGAAGCACGCCGAGGGCTCGCGGGTGGCGCACAGCCTTACCTGATGGCGGATCATCAGCGCGGCGATCACCAGGCCCGCGTAGTAGGCGATACCGCTGCCGCTCATCGCACCCACGAGGACCAGGGTCACGAGGAACAGGCCGTGCGCCAGCGCGAAGCCGCGCACGTCGTGGCGACCGAAGGTGATCGCCGAGGTGCGGATGCCGATGCGCAGGTCGTCCTCGCGATCGACCATCGCGTAGGCGGTGTCGTAGGCGATGGCCCAGAACACGTTGGCGAGCATCAGCAGCCAGGCCACGAGCGGTACCGCGCCGGTGGCGGCCGACCACGCCATCGGAACACCGAAGCCGAAGGCGATGCCCAGCCACGCCTGCGGCAGCGCGAAGAAGCGCTTCGAGTAGGGATAGGTGAAGGCCACCGCGAGCGCCAGCAGCGACAGCAGCACCGTCCGAGTGTCGAGCAGCACGATCACGATGGCCCCGGCGATCAGCGTGAGCACGGCGGCGAGCACCAGAGCCTCGCGCACGCCGATGCGTCCGGCGGTGATCGGGCGCTCGGCCGTGCGGCGCACATGGCGGTCGAAGTCGCGATCGGCCACGTCGTTCACGATGCAGCCCGCCGAGCGCATCAGCACCGCGCCGATCACGAAGACCCAGACCAGCAGCCACTCCGGATGCCCGCGGGCGGCGAGCCACAGCGCCCACAAGGCGGGCCAGAGCAGCAGCAGGATGCCGACCGGGCGGTCGAGCCGCATCAGGCGCTCGTAGAGATCCAGGCGTTCGCGCAGCGAGCGCGGCGGCAGGCCGCCGGCGGGCGGCGTGGACGTGGGGGCGGGGGCAGGAGGGGTGGGCATCACGAGGGTCGGCACAGCGAAGCGTGTGGCCCGGGCCGCGCCGGGCGCAGGGCCATCGGCGCCGGCGGGCGCGTGGCCGTCGGCACCGGCGGGCAACCGGCGCGCATCGACACGCCCCGCCCCGCCCGACAGCCCGGCAGCAGGTCGGTCGATCAGCCCCGACCCTTCTTCGGACGGGCCAAGGATGCCACGACAGGCAGGAAGACTTCCGTCACCAGCAGTCGTCGCCCCCCGGCGGCGAACACCGACCGGCGGGCCCACAGCCGGGCAGGTGTCGGCAGGCCGGCGGCTGCGAGTTGCGCGACCGCCGACCGGTAGCGGCGGTCAGGCGCGCGCAGGTGCCGATAGGTGATGGGGCCGCGCCGGATGCGCGGATCACGGAACAGCGCCTCGCCGAGCGGGCGGTGCCCGAGGCCCGCGAGCCAGCGCCACGGTCCGCGCAGCGCCTCGGCGGAGATCACGCTGTGGGCGAACACCGCGGGCACGCCATTGCAGGCGAGGACGACTTCCCTGACCAGCCAGGCGCGCGATCGCCCGCTCCCCCGCCCCGGCCCCGGCCCCTGCAGCGGGCCCGGTTCGTCGAGGCAGGGTAGGCCCCGGCCCTGCAGGATACGGCGCACCTGAAGCCGGTCGGACGCCTCGTGCAGGTGCTGCGTGAGCGAGCCCCGATCGGCGAGCCATGCCCTGAGCGCGGAGGGCGCCCCAAGCGGGCGGTCGGACCACCCCGATCCGGCGGACCGGCCGCGCACCCCCGCGCTGGAACAGGCGGGCGCCGCGTGCGCGGCGTCGGCGCGCCGCTGTGCGCCGAGCGGTGACCGCGGGATCCTGCCGGGCGCGGCCCCGTGCGGGGCCGCAAGACGACGACTCATGGACTCACCACTGCAGATCGATCCGCATCATCGCCTCAGCCCCGCAACCAGGCTGGCGCATCGGGCAGCCAGCGGGCGAGATGGCGCTCGACCGCCGCGGGTGCATGGTCGAGAAGGGTATCAGCCGCGCCCGCCGCGGCTTCGAGCAGCGAGGCATCGCGCACCGGATCGGCGAAACGCAGCAGGGGCAGTCCGCTCTGGCGCGCGCCGGTCAGCTCGCCCGGCCCCCGCAGCTCCAGGTCGCGCTGGGCGATCTCGAATCCGTCGCGGCTCTCGTAGACCACCCGCAGCCGCTCGCGCGCGATCGGCCCCAGCGGCGGCTGGTACATCAGGATGCAGCTCGACTGCGCGGCGCCGCGCCCCACGCGCCCGCGCAACTGGTGCAACTGGGCGAGCCCCATGCGCTCGGCGTGTTCGATCACCATCAGCGAGGCATTGGGCACGTCGACCCCGACCTCGATGACGGTGGTGGCCACCAGCAGCTGCGTCTCCCCGCGCTGGAAGGCGCCCATCGCCGCGGCCTTCTCCGCCGGCTTCTGCCGCCCGTGCACCAGCCCGACCGCCAGCCCCGGCAGCTCCGCGACCAGCGCGGCATGGGTATCGACCGCGGTCTGCAGTTGCAGCGCCTCGGACTCCTCGATCAGCGGGCAGACCCAGTAGGCCTGCGCCCCCTGCCGGCATGCGTCGCGCACCCGGACGATCACCTCCTCGCGGCGCGCGGCGGAGACCAGCCGCGTGGCGACCGGCGTGCGCCCCGGTGGCAGCGCGTCGATCACCGACACGTCCAGATCGGCATAACAGGCCATCGCCAGGGTTCGGGGAATCGGCGTGGCCGACATCATCAGCAGATGCGCCTCCTGGCCGGCGCTGGCCGCGGTCACCTTCTCGCGCAGCGCGAGCCGCTGGTTGACGCCGAAGCGATGCTGCTCGTCGACGATCGCGAGCGCGAGCCGCGCGAAGGCCACCCCCTGCTGGAACAGCGCGTGGGTCCCGACCGCAATGGCGGCCCCACCCGAGGCGATCCGTGCCGTCGCCGCCTCGCGCTGCCGGCGGGGCAGGCTGCCGGCGAGCCACGCCACCTCCACCCCCGCCCCGGCGAACCAGCCGGCGAACTTGCGATGCGTCTGCTCGGCCAGCAGCTCGGTCGGCGCCATCACCGCCACCTGGTAGCCGGCCTCCACCGCCTGCGCGGCCGCCAGCGCGGCCACGATGGTCTTGCCGCTGCCCACGTCGCCCTGCAGCAGGCGCTGCATCGGCTCGGTGCGCTCGAGGTCGCGGGCGATCTGTGCGCTCACGCGTGCCTGGGCTTCGGTCAGCATGAAGCCGGCCGCCGCGAGCACCTGGGCGGCAAGAGACCCGCGCCCGGTCGGCAACGCGAAGGCCCGGCGCGCGCTGCGCGCACGACGATGCGCACGCATCGCCAGCTGCTGCGCGAGCAGCTCGTCGAAGGCGATGCGGCGCCAGGCCGGATGCGAGCGGTCGGCGAGCGCCTGCAGCGGCGCGCCCGGCGGCGGAGCATGCAGCAGGCGCAGCGACGGCTCGAAGGCCTGCAATCCCCATCGGGCGAGCAGCGCGGGAGGCAGCGTGTCGGACAAGTCGCAGCCCTCCAGCGCGCGGGTCGCCAGCCGCTGCAGCACGGCCTGGGCGAGTCCGGCCGTCGTCGGATAGACCGGAGTCAACCGGTCGGGCAGCGGGGTACCGGGAGCGACCAGCCGCCACCGCGGGTGGATCATTTCGGCGCCGAGCAGCCCGGGGCGGATCTCGCCGCTCGCCCGTACCCGCGCGCCCGGGACCAGGCTGCGCTGCTGCGCGGGATGCACGTTCACGAAGCGCAGCTGAATCGCACCGCTGTCGTCCTCGATCGTGCAGGTCAGCATGCGTCGCGGCCGCGGGCGTACCTCGGCACGCGACACCACGCCCTCGACCACCACGCTCCCGGGCGTGCGCTGCGCCTGGGCGATCGGTCGCAGGCGAGTCTCGTCCTCGTAGCGCAACGGCAGGTGCAGGAGCAGGTCGCAGGGGCGTCGCAGGCCGAGCAGGGCGAGCCGACGCGCGACCCCCTCGGACACGCCGGGGAAGGCCGCGGGGACAGCGGGGGCGACACCCTCGTTCCGGGACATCGGCACTCAGGACCGGGCCGTCCCACCCGTGTCGGGGCGTACGGTCGGAATCACCGGGGGGCCGGCAACACGTCGTTCGCAGGCGACTCCGCGACGGGCGCGGACCGAGCGTTGCGCAGCCAGCGTCCGGCCTCGCGCGCCAGGGCCTGGCGGGTGATCGGCTTGCTCAGCACCCCATCCATCCCGGCAGCGCGACATTCGGCGTCGGTGGAGGCCTGCGCATTGGCGGTCAGCGCCACGATCGGCACCCGCCGACTGCCCTGCTCGGCCTCCCGGCGGCGGATCTGGCGCGTCGCCTCCAGCCCGTCCATGCCCGGCATCTGGAGATCCATCAGGATGAGGTCCGGTGACCCACCCGTCGCCAGTGCCTCGAGCGCGTCCGCCCCGTCGATCGCCTGCCTTACACCGACGCCCAGCCGGGTCAGCAGCAGGCTGCAGACCAGCCGGTTCGCCTCGGCATCATCGACGACGAGCACCTCGCCCGAGAGCGACGCGGGCACTCGATCATCGTCGGACGGCAATGACGTCATCGGCTGTTCCGTGCCGCCAGCGCGTACCGGCACCTGGAACCAGAAGCGCGCACCCTGGCCCTCCACGCTGCTGTAGTCCGCGAATCCGCCGAGCGCTTCGGCCACATTGCGTACGATCCAAAGGCCCAGTCCGGTGCCCCCGAAGCGACGCGTGACGCTGGAATCGACCTGGGAGAAGGGACGGAACAGCAGGTCACGCTTCTCCTCGGGGACGCCGGGGCCGGTGTCGATGACCGCGAACTCGAGGCGGTCGCCCTGAGGCGAGGAACCGGTGGTCTTGACCTCGACCCGAACCTCGCCGGAGTCGGTGAACTTGACCGCGTTGCTCACGAGGTTGACCAGCATCTGGCGGATGCGTACCGGATCGGAGCGGTAGACCGTGTCGGGGTCGATGTCGAACCGGGCCGTCAGCCCGATGCCCTTCTGCTGCGCCATCGGGCGATAGATGGCGAGCACCTCCTCGACCAGCCGGCCTGCCCTGAAACCCTCGTCGCTGAGGGACAGCTTGCCGGACTCGATGCGCCCGACATCCAGGAGGTCGTTGAGCAGGCTCACCAGCGTGCGAGCCGCGTTGTAGACGGTGCCGGCAAGTACCCTGCGCTCCTCGGGCGAGGACTCATGCTCGTGCAGGGACTGGGACAGCGCCAGTATGCTGTTCATCGGGTTGCGGAGCTCGTGGGACATGACGGCAATGAAGTGGGATTTTTCCGCAGAGGCCGTGCGCAGCGACTCGAGCGCATCGTTGACCTCGGTGGCCATCTTCCGCAGCGCGTCGGAAATCGTCTCCAGATCGCGATCCCCGATCGGCAGTACGGCCGGCATCGGTTGACCGGCCTGAATCGAGCGGACGATACGCAGGATTCGCTCGACAGGCACCTGGATGCCGCGCCGGAAGATCCAGACCAGCAGCACCGCGATCAGCAACCCGGCCAGGAGGACAAGGACCAGCAGGCGGTTGGCCGCGCTGCCGAAGCGCTGCCTGAGTTCGGAGTTGAGCGCCTCGACCCGGCTGCGGCTCAGCTCGTCGAGAATTCTCACCGCCTCGCCGACCTGCTGCTCGCTCGCGAGGCTTTCGTCGAAGGTGCTCTCCAGTCCGCCCATGGCCTCCATCAGCCGGCCCACCCTGAGCTGCTGATCGTCGATGCCCCGGATCAGCGCGGCGCGCTTGTCCGCGAGCGCGCCCGACACGCCCGTGAAGGTCCGCAGGCCGAGCAGTGCAGACAGGTACTCCTTCTCCACGGAAGCCTGGCTCACCCGCAGTTTGCGACTCGTGGCGAGATAGCTCGCGAGCTTGCGGCTGGCGACCAGGATATGGCCGCGGGCGCTGCCGGATGTCGCAAGCGCCTGGCGCAAACCGTCCACGTTGTGGTTGGCGAGCGTCTCGGTGATGATCGCACGGCCCACCGACTCCTCGAAATCGTCGAGGGCAGCCAGCAGCCGGGTCTCCTGCTGTTCGGCGTCCTTCAGGCGAGCGGTGATGTCACGGCAGGCGTCGATGAGTCGCCGACTCTGGGCAACCAGCTGCCGCGCGGCCTGATCGAGCTGGGGATCGAGGGCGAGTGACAGCTGACGCTCGATGACCCCGATCGCCGACGAGGTATCGCGCTCGACGTCCGGTTCGGCACAGTCCCGCCGGAGTTTCGCCTTGCCGGCCGCGAGGCTGCCCACCGCCCGGCCCAGGGCGGCCAGTTCGCGGCTGCGCGCGGCCTCCTCGGTGAGGATGACGCGCGAGATCGATTCCGCATCCGCAAAGGCGCGGATCATGAGCAGGCTGATCAGCCCGATGGCGCCTGCGAACAGCAGGGCCAGGGCCAGCAGCTTGCCGCGGATGCCCCCGAACAAGCGATTCAAGGCGCGGGCAGCGTCAGTTCTTCTCGGAGACCACGCGAGCACCGCGGATGAGTTCAGGCCGCAGCTTCACGCCGTTCTTTTCCATCGCGCTGGCATTGATGATGCGCAGCCCGCGCGTGTTCTGCTGGATCGGGATCTGCGACACGGGACGTCCGCGCATCGCAGCGAGCAGCATCTCGGCCGACAGCTGCCCCTGCTCCTGGCCGGTCTTCACGACCGCGAACCACGCCCCCTGCTCGACCTGGTAGGCGTTGCCCGCGATGATCGGCCTGGGGAACAGGCCGCGAAGCACCCTCATGATCTGGGCGTTGTTCAACGCAACCCCGGAATCATTGAGCATGCCCTCCAGGCTGTCGACGAACAGCGCACCGCATTCGGACATGAGGGGCCGCGAAATTGCCGTGAGTTCCTTGAGGCTGGATCGCATGAAGAACGTGCCAGCGGCCACCGGATAGCGGCTGCGTTCCCGCTCCACCTGCGCTCGCAGCGAGCGTCCCGGCGCCACGTCGTTGGTGAGAAAGCAGACCCGGCGCAGGTCCGGGAACATCTGCAGCGCGAAGGCGAGCGACTCCTCGACATGGGCCCGCTCGAGCACGCCCGAGATGTTCGACGTGGGAAATCCGTGCTTTTCAGGGTCGGCATTGACGCCGTTGAACATGATCGGGATGTTCACCTTGTCGCGCAGGTAGGGCAGCACGAACATGCTCTGCGCGTCGTCATCGGCGGTGATCACGCCATGCGGCCGGAGCTTCTGGAACAGCGCATGCGCTTCGGCCGCCCGCTTCGGCCCGTTGGCGGGATCGGCCTTGGTGTTCATGTAGAAGAAGGTGATCTCCGCCTCCTTGCCCAATCCGGCGCGTACCCCCTCGGCAATCTCGCGAACCCAGGGGTTGTCCTCCTCGTAGCTCATCACCACGAGCACGCGATAGGGATCGGCGTACGCCGGCCCCGCGAGCCACGCGACGCCCAGCGCGAGGAGTGCAACCAGAAAACGTCCGGCCCTGACCGTCGCCGCCGGACGGTCGTGTCGACTCCGCTCCATGCTCTCAGCCTCCTGATGCGGCCCGCGCCGCGCTAGGTTCATCTTCGGCTCTGCTGCCCCGGGGGACAAGCCCCGCTGCCCGGTCGAGTACGACCCGCCCCGCCGGGACGCGACCGAACGCCGCCCCGCCGACGCTTCATCGGCCCGCGGAACGCGCAACCGCCATCATCCCTCGCCGCGCGTCCCGGGGCCCGGTACAAGTCCCTGTCCCCGCCCGGCCGTGGCCACGCCGCGTCCCTGCACGTGCGGTCAGCCCCTGCCCGAGCGAGGGCTCCAGGGCCGGGCGTCGCGCAGGCGTGGCCCTCGGGGATCCGCGGACTCACGGCAGGGCCTCGATCATCCGCTGCAACTCGTGCTTGCGATAGGGCTTGTCGAGCAGCGGCCCGGGAAGTTCCTCCTGCCGGGCGAGTCCGCGGGCGTAACCCGAGGCGAGCAGCACGCGCAGGTGCGGCTGCAGGCGCCTGGCCTCGCGGGCGAGTTCGAATCCGTCCATGGCGCCGGGCATCACGATGTCGGTGAACAGGATGTCGAACCGGCCGTGCCGCAGGCGCTCCAGTGCCTCGGCCGGACTCAGGACGCCCACCGTGTCGTAGCCCATCGACTCCAGCCACAGGCAGCCGATATCGCACAGGGGCTTCTCGTCATCGACCACCAGCACCCGCGCCCGCGCCGAAGGGGCGGGGGCATCCATCGACGGCGCGTCGCCATGCAGGGGCGCGGGCACCGGCGGAGCGGGCCGGGCGGCGATCTCCCCGGCATCGCGAGCGAGCAGCGCCCGGACCCGCCCGGCCAGTTCACGCAGACGGCTCGACTGCAGTGGTGACAGGGCGTGCGGCTCGCGGTCGAGCACGCAGATCGCCCCGACCGCGCGTCCGCCGTCGTTCGCGACGGGCGCGGCGGCGAAGAATCGGATGTCGGAGGCCTGCACCCCCCGCGCGCTGGCCGCTGCGGTCTCGTCGCGGGACACATCCTCGACGACGAAGACGTCCGCGGGCCGGATGAGGGCCCGGGCCAGCAGGCCCCGCAGCTCCGGCATCCGCTCGTCGGGAAAACCGACCGCAGCGACCCGTTGCTGCCGGCGGCCATCGGTGAGCACGAGCACGGCCGAGGGCACGGCGCAGACGCGGGCCGCCTCGCGGGCCAGCGTGTCCAGGTCCGCACTGCCCTCGGCGGCGAGGATCAACGCGGAATCGTCCGGCCCCGGCGCAGACCCCGCCGACCCATCCCCCGCTCCTTCCAGCACCGGCGCCGAGGCCAGCGGCAGCATCAGGGCCACCCGCGTGCCGCGACCCGGCGCGCTGTCCAGGTAGGCGGTGCCGCGCAGCTGTTCCGCAAAGCCCCGCACCATCGACAGGCCGAGACCGGTCCCGTGTCCCGCCGACTTGGTCGTGAAGAAGAGGTCGAACGCCCGGCTGCTCACGGTGTCGCTCATGCCCGGTCCGTTGTCCTCGACTTCAACGACCGCATACGCTGCCGGATCCAGGCGACCCTGCGGGTCCTCCAGAGCGGTCGAGCGCCGCGTGCGCACCACCATCAACCGCTCGCCGGGCTGTTCCTTCATCGCATCGCGGGCGTTGATCACCAGATTGAGCAGCGCATTGGACAGGCCGCCCGCATCCATCAGCACCGGCAGATCCTCCCCGGCCAGCTGCAGTCGAACCGTCACGGCCACGCCTGCCGAACTTCTGATGAGCGGCAGCATCTCGCCCACCAGGGCGTTGAGGTCATCCACGCCCACCTGCAGCGGCTGGCGCCTCGCCACCGCGAGCAACGACCGGGTGACCGCCGCCCCCTGCAGGGCGGCATCGAGCGCCGCCCGGTAGGCGCGCCTGAGTCCCTCATCCGACGCGAGCGACTCACCGATCATGTCGAGATTGCCGATGACCACGCCGAGCAGGTTGTTGAAGTCGTGCGCGAGGCCTCCGGTCAACTGTCCGATGGCCTCCATCTTCTGCGAATCGCGCAGCTGCGCCTCGATCGCCAGCCTCTGGGTGACGTCGGTCTGCAGGCCCACGTAGTGAGTCACCTCGCCCGCGGCGTTGCGCACCGGCGACAGGCTCAGTTCGTTGTGGAAGAGTTCTCCGTCCCGCCGATAGTTGCGCAGCTGCACCCGGCAATGCTGATGGACGCGCAGCGCCTGACGCACGATCTCCAGCCCGGGCTGATCCCGCTCGGGTCCCTGCAGGATCCGGCAACTTCTGCCCAGCACGTCGGCCCGCGCATATCCGGTGATGCGCTCGAAGGCGTCGTTGACGTAGATGATCGGGTAGTCGGGGCCAAGGGCGTCGGCGATGGTGACGCCCTCGGAGGCGGAGTCCAGTGCGGAGCGGGCCACCAGAAGTTCCGCCCGGGAGGCAGACAGGTCCTCGATGACGCGCTCGAGTTCGCGCGTACGCTCCGCGACCGCGTCCTCGAGCCGCAGGTTTTCCTCTCGCGCCCGCGCCGCATCGCGGCGACTCCTGCGCGTGAGGACATCGACGGTGAGCGCCAGCACGAGCAGCAGGGTGGCACCGAGTACGGCGCTGAAGACAAGCCAGATCCGCTCCCGCTGGAAGCCGGCCATCGCGACCGTGCGGTCGATCCCCGAGACCAGCACCAGCCCGCTTCCCCGCGCGCGATACCAGCCGTAGATGCGATCCACCCCATCGACGATGGAGGCCCGCATGTAGTAGCCGCTGCCGGCGGGATCGCCGGCGAAATCGGGCAACCCCTTCAGGCGCATGCCCATGGATTCGCGCTCGTCGGGCGCACGGGCGAGTATCACGCCATCGGGCTTGAGCATCGAGATCACGTCGCCCGGGCGCTGGTTGGACAGCCGGCGATAGAAGTCGGCGAAGAACGTGGGCGAGACGGAAATCACCACCACGCCCACCACCCGATCGCCCGCGCGGATGGCGCGGGTGAACTGGATGGACCATTGTTTCGACACCCGGCCGAAGATCGGGTCGGAGATGTAGAGTCCCTGGACCCGGTTCTCGAGGTGGACGCGGATGTGCTCGCGATCGGCGACCGACACCCGCTCGGTCGGGGTCGCCAGATTGGTCGACATCACCACGCCCTGATCGTCCGTACCGGCCACCTGGACGGCGAGATCGCCCAGCCTCTGCGACAGGCGCCGAGCCTTGTCATGGAAGGCCGGCCAGCCGGTCCAGTCGGCGGTGAGTTCGACCAGCGCGAAATCGACGGTGCGAACGATGGCGTCCGCGTGCTCGGCAAACGCCTGCGCCTGCAGGCGCGCCTCGAGCACGGCCGCCGCGAGCTGGCTGGCCCGGACGCGCTCGATCTCCCGGTAGGTGCCCCAGCCGATGAGCAGCAGCGCGACGAGCACCAGCGCCCCGGCGAGGGCCCGACGGGTCGGCCTCTTCAGCCGCCGTGGCGAACCCTGGTCCGGACCCTGAACGGTGTGGCCGATGCTCATGCTGCCGTGCTCTCTCGCTGATGTTGAACCGGGTCGACTCGACGACGGGCCCTGCGCTGCCGGGTGGCGTGGATCTGCGCCGCGCCGAACGCCCGGATACCCCAGGGCCACGCCGAGGCCCCCCGGGCGATCCGATCGGGCCCGAACCGCCCCCTCGCGGGAGGGACCTCCCCATCGCCGGGCCTTCCGCGCAGCGCGAGTCGCCCCGGCGGCACGCGGAAGACCGGATCATTGAAGCAGCCCCCGCAGGGGCGCTGTGTTAACTACTGTAAACGCCGCGCGCGGATAGGGTTCGGCGCAAGCGGGGAGCACCCGTCGCCCGCGCCGACGATGCGCTGTTCCCGCGCACGCGGTGCCCGGCCGCCGGACGGCTCCCGGGCACACCGGATTAACGCTTCTTAAGGCACCCCGCGGCTGCGACGGCTAAGGTAGGGCTGCACTCGATTCGCAGGCCCTGGAGAAACACTCCGTTGCATGCCACTGCCATCCCTTCGATCGCCGCCGGCTCGGCGCGGCCGCACTCCGCGCCCGCCGGCGTGATCGGTCGCGCCCACCGCGCGGCCGCGGGCGTGCTGGTCGTCGATGACGATCCGGTCATCTGCGACATGGTCTGCACCGAGGCCCGGCGCCTCGGCATGCGCGCCGATGCACTGACCGATGCCCGGGCGCTGAACCAGCACCTGTCCGACGGCTACGGCACGATCGTGCTCGACCTGCTGATGCCGGAGGTCGACGGCATCGAGCTGCTGCGCAGCATCTCCGCGCTCGATCACCCCCGCCCCCGGGTCATCGTCATGAGCGGCCTGACCGAACGGGTGCTGGAGAGCGCGCGCACGCTCGGGCTCGATCTGGGCATCCGGGTAAGCGACGTGCTGCACAAGCCGTTTCGCGCCACCGAACTCAGGGAGGTGCTGGTTCGTGCGCTGGAGCCCGAAGCCTCGAACGACCGCAGCGCAGGGTCGGCACCCCTCGAGCTCACCGAAGCGGCTCTGGCCGAGGCGCTTTCCCGCGGCGAACTCGTGATGCATTTCCAGCCCCAGCAGCACATCGGCTCGAACGCCATCGCGGGTGCCGAGGCGCTGGTCCGCTGGAATCACCCCCGGCATGGGCTGCTGGCCCCTGCCGCCTTCATCGCGCTGGCCGAATCGCCGAGGCTGGTGAACGCGTTCACGGACACGGTCATGTCGGCGGTCATCGCTGCTGGCGCGCGCATCTTCGCATCGGGGGGCTATGACGGCCGTCTGTCGGTCAACGTCTCGCCCCTGGGCATGAACGACCTGTCCCTACCCGACCGACTCGCCCGCGCCTGCTCGAGCGCCGGGTTCCCCGCGAACCGGATGGTCGTCGAGATCACCGAGACCTCGATCTCGTCGGACGGAGTCGTCGCGCTCGATATCCTGACCCGGCTGCGCATGAAAGGCGTGGGTCTCTCCATCGACGACTTCGGAACCGGGCACTCCAGCCTTGAACGCCTGAGCATCGCTCCCTTCGACGAGTTGAAGATCGATCGCCATTTCATCCGCAAGATGCAGTCGGACGGCACTGCACGCGCCCTGGTCTCGGGAGCCGTTCGCATGGCGCATGACGTCGGCATGCAGGTCGTGGCGGAAGGCGTGGAGACGCCCGCCGACTACCTCGCGGTGCAGGCGTGTGGATGCGATCTGGTGCAGGGTTACCTGGTGTCCCGCCCGCTGCCTCTGGACCAGTTCCTCGACTTCATCGGTCGCGGATCATCCGGCCGGGCCTGACTCCCGGAACGTCCCGGATCGACTCGCCTCACGTCCATGCCCCCTGCCAATCCTCCCCCCCTCGACCCCGCCTCGCTGACTGCCGGCAGTGTCCAGGCGCTGCATTCGCTGCTCGAAGACATCGGCGCCGAGGGCATGCGGGCAGCCGTCGCCGCCTTCGAATCGGATGCGGCGCAGTCCCTGCTCCTGCTGCAGCAGGCCCGCGCGGCCGGGCAGCCAGCCGACGTTCGCAAGTCGGCGCACCGGTTGAAAGGCCTGCTCGATCAGTTCGCCGGACCAGCGCCTGCCGCGCTGGCCCGAGCCGTGGAGCAGGCACCGGACAGCGACCTGCACGCGCAGGCCGCAAGGCTCGCCGACCAGGTCGGCACGATCGTTGCCGCGGTACTGGCCGCGGCCGATCTCCTCGCCAAGGCCCCGGCGTCGGCGGGTCGTCATCACCCCGGCGCATGACCTGGCCCACCGCCGTCGCCTGATCGATTCCGATGTCGACCCCCGGACAGCCTCCCTCCCCGCCGCCGCCCGAGGCAGCGCTCGGGCTGGCACGGGCCGTGCAGGCCATCCCCGCCGTGCCTGTAGCGCTTTCCGAGGCCGCTGGCGCCACCGATGGCGCAGGCGCGCCTCAGGGCAAGCGGATTCTCCTCGTCGACGACTCGCCCGCCACCATCCGCATCCTCACCAGCATGCTCCAGGGCATCGGGGAGTTGCGCAGCGCGACCACCTCGGCCGACGCGCTCACCATCGCCGAGTCATGGCACCCCGACCTCGTCGTGTGCGACATCCATATCGATGAACTGACCGGCATCGATATCTGCCGCAGGCTGAAATCGCGCGATGCCACCGAGGACATCGATTTCATCCTGATCTCCTCCTCACGCGACCTGGACAGCGAGATATCGGCGCTGACTGCAGGAGCCTCCGATTTCATCGAGAAACCGCTCAAGGCAGCCCGCGTGCGCAGCCGCGTGCTCAACCAGTTGCGTGCCCACGCCCGGATCGCTGCGGTCACCCGCCGCGCCGCAGCGAGTTTCTCGACCGAACTGGTCGGGTTCATCAGTTGCAGCCTCGATGGCGTGCTGCTCGATATCGCGCCACCCGTCCTGCGCCTGCTGGATACCGGAACGGTGGCCCTCGGCCGCACGGCCCTTTGGGATCTGTTCGGCGAAAGCGACCGGGACGAACTACGCCGGCGCGTGGCCGCTGCAGCGACGGGTGGGCGACTCGAATCGCTGCGCGTGACGCTGCGCTGCTCGGGAAACAGGCAGGTCGACACCCGGATCTACGGCTGGCTCTCCACGAGCGAACAGGGTCGTGTGCTGCTCGTGGCCCTCGAGGATGAGCGGGAACGACTCCGGGCCGAGCGCCAGCGAATTTCACGCTCGGTCGAGGCCGTGCTGGCGGAGTTGTGCGGAGGAATCGCACACCAGCTCAACAACATGCTGCAGGTCTCGATGGGGCATCTCGATCTTGCACGTGATGAACCGCTCCCCTCGGGCGCGCGCCTGCACCTCGACCAGGTCCAGGAGGGCCTGGAGCAGTCGGCCGAGGTCACGGTCAGGCTGCGCGACTACGCCCTCTCCCGAGGCGGATACCAGCCGGCAGTGGTCGTGCTCGAGCAGGAACTCCGCGTCCTTCAGGGCACGCTGGCGGAACACGGCGCCGCGCACGGCGCGCGCCTTGACCTCGACACGCAGGACCCCGGGTTGCAGGTGACGATCGACAGGCGCGCGCTTCGCTACGTGCTCGAGGAACTGGTCGACAGGGCCGCCGTGACGGCGGGCAGCGGCGGTGTGGTCACGCTGCGCTGCCGGCCTGCTGCGTCGGCTTCTCCGGGCGAGTCGCTCGCTCGCCTGGAGATCTCGGCGAGCGCCACAGCCGGCGCGCGCGCGCAGCACGCACCGACCCCGAAGTCGCGACGCCGCGCCGCGGAGGGCTGGGACATGCCCGGGCTGGGACTGGTGTTCATCCGACAGGACGTGGAGTTGATGTCCGGGACTCTGCACCTGCAGGAGCGGGGCGGCCGCATGACCGCGACGATCGACCTGCCCGCGCACGGTTCACCCCCGGAGACGACGGCGCCCGCCCGCAAGACGGCACCCGGCTGATGTCCACCCGCGCAGCCCGTTCCGGACAGCCATCGCCCGCAGCCCTCCACGAGACAGCTCCATGTTCCCAGCCCCCCGCAAGATGGACCGGGCCGAGGCTCGCGCTGACCCGGCCGACCTCGGCGGCTCCGGAACCGGCGCATTCACGGACCCGCGTCTATGATTTCCCGTCGGTCAACCAGTGGGATCTGGCGCGCACGGGCGCCGGGCGCTGGCGGCCCCTGATCAGGAGGCTTTCGATGTCGCCACCCTCGAACTGCAGGCGCCCGGGATCGGCAGTGTCCGGGCAGCACTGTTCGTCCGGGCTCGCTGCCCGGAGATTCACCTGATCTCGCCGAGCGCCATCGCCGGTGACGGTCACGGTTCGCGCGCGATCGCGGCAGGTTTCGACATCCACCTGATCGAGCCGCCGCGCTTCGCCACGATCAGCGCGGCGCAGCCCTCCTGCCTGCCATCGAACTGAACGCTCACCCCTGTCCCCATGCCGTCTCCCGACCCCGTACCACCGCTCTCCCCCGACCTGCCGCTGCCCGAACCCGGGCTGTGCGCCGTGGCCGAGACCGCGGCGCACAGCCTCAACAACGCGATGGGGGCGCTTTATGCCGCGATCGGTCACCTCGATCTGCTCGCGCCCTCGCCGGCCTGCGCGAGCGCGCAGGCCGCCATCGAGCAGGCCTGCTCGGGCATCGCCGCGGTCAGCGAAGCGCTGCTGCTGCTCTCACTGTCGGAGGCCGATCTGCGCCTGCTGCAAGCCCCGTCCGGCATGGACGAGGCGCAATGGACACGGATCGCGCGCACCTTGCGGGACGTCGCGGGCGTCGACCTGCGCCTGAACGGTCACCTCACCACCCCGTCGTGGGCAGCCCGCGAGATCCTGGCCGCGCTGATGATCTGCGTCGCGACGACCGTCCGGCGCATGGATCCGCGGCGCCAGCCGATGACCGCCATCCTCGAGACCGCTGCCGGGGCCACGGCGCAGCCTGACCGCCTGGTCTTCCGATTGCAGTTGCCGGACCTGCCTGACCCGGCAGGACTCATCGCCTCGGCAGCCCAGCACCCGGCCGGGCATGCGCTGGCGCATGCCCGGCGCCTGCTGGGCCCATCGGCGGTGTCGGTACTCGCCCGCGCCGACGGCTGGATCGAACTGCACCTCGGGAAGATCGAATCATGAGTGCCGCGCCCTCGCTCATCGGCGCCACCCTCCTGGTGGTCGAGGATGATCCCCATGTGCGGCGGCTCGTGACCGACGCCCTGCAGGCGATCGGACTCAACGTCGATACCACCCTCACGCGCGCGGGCATCTTCGCCGTTCTCCGGGACAACGGCTGCAGTGCGGTCGTCCTCGATCTGGGCTTGCCCGGCGATGACGGAGTGGACATCACCCGCGCGATCCGCGAGCGCTACTCCATCCCGATCCTCATCCTCACGGGGCGGTCGGGTGTGCGATCCAGGGTACAGGGGCTGGAGGCTGGAGCCGACGACTATCTCGTCAAGCCCTTCGCGCCCGAGGAACTGCAAGCCCGGGTTCGCGCACTCCTGCGCCGTGGCGCCGCCGCGGCGCCCTCGGACGCACAGGACATCCGGCGCAGGCCACGCGCCCTGCGCATCGGACAGGTCACCGTCGACTGCGCGAGCGGCGCCCTGTCCGGGCCGGGTACCCGCGACACGCTCACCGCCCGGGAACTGAGACTGCTGCTCGCACTGAGCGCGGTCCGCGGGACGCTGTCGCGCGAAGCCACGTACCGCGAGGTGTTCGGCAGGACCTGGGATCCGGAGGACCGCAGCCTCGACGTGCACATCGCGAACCTGCGCCGCAAGCTCTCCCGCGTCGGCGACGGCACCCCGGCGATCTCCACGGTTCGAGGAGTCGGCTACGAAATCCGCCTGCCGGTGGCCTTTCTGGACGAGCCCTGAGCGTACCCGGACGGGACTTCGTCCCGGGTCGTTGCCGCGGGGCCGTACCGCAGGAGGTCGGCCATGCCGCGCGGACGTCTCCGCGACGGCGTCCGGTCGCCTGCACGCCATGCCCGAGCCGGTCTTCGGGTTCGCGCCGATGAAAAAGGCCGGAGCATGTCCGGCCCTGGAATGGTGGTGGAGACGAGGAGGATCGAACTCCCGACCTTCGCATTGCGAACGCGACGCTCTCCCAGC
>CAIKXV010000306.1 GCA_903831455.1 uncultured Pseudomonadota bacterium
CATGGATCTCGGCATACGCGGCGAGCACGCGCTCGTCATCGGCGCATCGGAAGGCATCGGGCTGGCCTCCGCGCGGGCGCTGCTCGACAACGGCGCACACGTGACCCTGGTCGCACGAGACCCCGAGCGACTCGCCCGCGCCGCCGGAGAACTCGAGGCCGCCACCGGTCGATCGGTGCAGCACGTGGCCGCCGACATCAATCGGCCGTACGACGCGGCCCGGCTCGCCGATCGCCTGCGCTCGGGCGAGGGGCCGGCTGGCGCGCGACTGGACATCCTCGTGTCGGCCGTGGGAGGCAGCCAGCGCGCGCTGTTCGAGGAACTCTCCGACGAGCAGTGGATGGCGAGCTACGAGTTCAACGTGCTCTCGGCGGTGCGCGCGATCCGCCTCGCGCTGCCGATGCTGCGCGAGGCGCGCACCGGCAGCATCGTGCTGCTCGGCGCGGCCGGCGCGCGCATGCCCTACCCCCACCAGGTGGTCTCGAACGTCAGCAAGGCGGGCCTGATCGCGCTCACCAAGACCCTCGCCGCCGAATTCGCCCAGTGGGGCATCCGGGTCAATTCGGTCTCGCCCGGACGTACCCGCACCGCGTTGTGGGCCCGCCGCGCCGAGCACCTCGCCACCGAGCGCGGCGTCGACCCCGAGACGGTGATCGAGGAGTTCTCCCGCGACATCCCGCTCGGCCGCTTCGCGCGGCCCGAGGAGGTCGCCTCGATGGTGGCATTCCTCGCCTCGCACCAGGCGAGCTACATCACCGGCCAGTCGGTGCTGGTCGATGGCGGCATCGCGCGCGGCCTGCTCTGATCGGACGGGCGAGGAAGTCCCCATGCGGCCAGGGCCGCCCCTCACGCCCCTGCGTGTTCTGGCCGCCATCGGCGTTGCACTGGTGGCCGCGACGCTCGCAGCCTGGGCGCTGCTCACGCTGGAGTCGGCACGATCGGGCGTCCGGATCGAGCGCACCGTACTCCCCGGCGGCCTGCCCCTCTCCGTCTACCAACCCGTCGCCGCCGCCCCCGCGGATCGCCGCCCCGCCGTGGTGCTGGCGCACGGATTCGCCGGCTCGCAGCAGTTGATGCGCCCGGGGGCGATCGCGCTCGCCCGCGCCGGCATGGTCGCCCTCACCTTTGACTTCCCCGGGCATGGGCGCAACGCCCAGCCGCTGCCGGGCAGCCTGCGCGAGCACGATGCCCTGCTCGCCTCGTTGCTCGGGGCGCTGGAGCAGGCAGCCGCCCACGCGCGCGCGTTGCCCTTCGCCGATGGGCGGGTTGCGGTGCTGGGCCACTCGATAGCCTCCGACCTGGTCGTGCGTCACGCGCTGGCCTACCCGGACACCATCGCCACGATCGGCGTGTCCCTGGTCTACGGGGGAGCGCCCCGGAAGGCCCCGCCCAACCTGCTGGCCATCTACGGCAGTCTCGAGCCCGACGCCCTGCAGGCCTTCGCGCGCCGCCTGATCGCCGGCGACGCCGATCCCGATTCGGTCCGCCCGAACACGACCTACGGACGCTTCGAGGATGGCAGCGCGCTCCGGCTCGTGCTGGCGGAGCGCGCCGAGCATATCGGCGTGCTCTATTCGGCGCAGGCGCTGCGCGAGGCGCGCGACTGGCTCCGGGCCGCCTTCGCCGCGCGACCGGTAGCCGCTGCGCCGGCAACTGCGCCGGATACCGACACGACGCAGGCCCTCGCCGATTCGCAGCCCCGGACCGCGACGACGCCAGTGCCCGAGGGCAGGCTCGCCGCCGAACCGGCGCTGCCCGCCTACGGGCTGCCGCTGCTCGTGCTGCTCGCCGCGCTGGTGGCACTGGGCTGGCCGCTCGCGCAGGTCGCGCACGCAACGCTCGCGCCAACGTCCGTGCGGCGGCGCTTCTTCGAGGCGGATTCACGCACCCTCTTCGCCGACAGCGCCCGCGTCGCCCGCTCGCGCCGGCTGTGGTGGCTCGTCGCGCTGACACCTGCCCTGCTCACCCCGCTGATGCTGTCGATCGTCCCGTCGGGGATGGTGTCGGTACTGGTGGCCGATCACCTGCTGCTGCACTTCCTGCTCTACGGCCTGCTCACCTTCTCGGGCCTGCTCGTGCTCGTTCGCGGCGGTCATCTGCCGCGTCCGGCCCTCGCTCCCCCTTCGCCCCGCGTGCTGTTCGTCGCGGCGGGGCTGATCGGGTACGCGACGCTCGCGTGCGGACTGGCGATCGACCGCTACGGGTTCAATCTCGCGCCGGCCGATGGGCGCGGCCTGCTCATCCTGGCCCTGGGTACCGCCACCCTCGCATGGTTCGTCTCGGAGGCCTGGCTCGCCACCGCGACGTCCGCGCCACGCGCGGCCGGAGTCGTCACCCGGACGGCCTTCCTGCTCTCGCTCGCGCTGTCGGTTGCCCTGGACTTCCGCGGCCTGTTCTTCCTGCTGATCATCCTGCCGGCCATCCTTGCGCTGTTCCTGGTCCAGGGCCTGCTCGCGCGCTGGAGCACGCAGGCGACCGGTCGCGCGTGGATCGGCGCCCTGGGCGGCGCGATCGCCTTCGCATGGGCGATCGCCGTCACCTTCCCGGCCGTGCGCGCCTGACTGGCACGCGGGCCGGGTCGCTCCGCCACTCGCGCGCGGCCGCACCACGGGCCGACGGCCCGCACCGGCGGTCGGGCCCGGGCCATCCGCTGGACGGCCTCTCGGGCAGGACCCTGCCCCGGACCGAGGGCGCGCGGACCTAGCGCAACACGAACGGGTTGGCGACCTCGGCGGCGGTGGAGATCCACACGCTCTTCGTCTGAAGGTACTCGCGGATCATGTCCTGCCCGCTTTCGCGCCCGATGCCGCTGCGCTTGTAGCCCCCGAACGGCGAAAGATAGGACACGGCGCGATAGGTGTTGACCCACACCGTCCCCGCCCGCAGGCGCTCGCTCATGCGGAGGGCACACCGCATGTTCTGGGTCCAGACGCCCGCCGCCAGCCCGAAGGGCACGTCGTTGGCGATGCGCACCGCGTCGGCTTCGTCGTCGAACGGGATCACCGCCAGCACCGGACCGAACACTTCTTCCTGCGCGATGCGCATCGCGTTGTCCACGCCGGTGAAGATGGTGGGCTCGACGAACCAGCCGGTGCCGCACTCGGGACGCCGGGCGCGCTCGCCGCCCAGCACCGCACGCGCGCCTTCGCCGCGGGCGATGTCGATGTAGCCGAGGATCTTCTCGAACTGCGGCAGGTTGGTGACCGGACCCACCTGCGTGGTCGACTCCATCGGGTTGCCCATGCGCGCGGTGCGCGCGAGCGCCACCAGTCGCTCGACGAAGGCATCGTGGATCGAGCGCTGGACCAGCAGGCGCGAGCCTGCGATGCAGGTCTGGCCGGTGGCGGCGAAGATGCCCGACACCACGCCCTTGACCGCGTTGTCCAGTTCCGCGTCGGCGAACACGATGTTGGGCGACTTGCCGCCCAGTTCCATGCTCACGCGCTTGAGTCCGCGTGCGGCGGTCTCGTAGATGAGTTGCCCGGTACGGTCCGACCCGGTGAACGCCACCTTGGCCACCCGCGGGTGCTCGACCAGCGGCGTCCCGACCTCGGCGCCGAACCCGGTGACCACGTTGACCACGCCCGGCGGAAAGCCCGCCCGCGCGATCAGGTCCATGAACTCCAGCAGCGAGGCCGAGGTGTACTCCGAGGGCTTGATGACGACCGTGTTGCCCGCCGCCAGCGCGGGCGCGAGCTTCCAGGCGGTGAGCAGCAGCGGGGAGTTCCACGGGATGATGCAGGCGACGACCCCCAGCGGCTCCTGCCGGGTGTAGTTGAGCGTGTCGGGCTTGTCGGTGGGG